>CAUJFL010000142.1 GCA_963169165.1 Myxococcota bacterium
GAGGCCTACGAGCGGCTGATCCTCGACGCCTTGCGCGGCGACGCGACGCTGTTCACGCGCGCCGACGAGGTCGAGGCGCAGTGGGGCTTCATCGATCCGATCGTCCACGCGTGGCGCAAGAAGAGCGCTCCCCTGTCGTTCTACGAGAGCGGCACGATGGGTCCAGTCGAGGCCGATCAGCTGCTGGCGGCGACGGGGTTCGCGTGGAGGCGCCCATGAACCGCGGCGAAGTGCTGGTCTGCGCCGAGCCGACGGCGCTCGCGCGCGCCGCGGCGACGATGTTCGTCAGCTTCCTGCACGAGGCCATCGCCGAGCGCGGCGTCGCGCGCGTCGCCCTCTCGGGAGGCTCGACCCCGCGCGCGATGTTCGACGTGCTCTCGACGATGGTCGCGCCGTGGGCCGACACCGAGCTCTTCTGGGTCGACGAGCGCGCGGTGCCGCCCGAGAGCGAGCGCAGCAACTTCGGCGCCGCGTCCGCGTCTCTGGTCGGCAAGCTGACGGTCCCGCCGCGCGGGGTGTACGCGATGCCCGCGACGACGACGCCGCTCGCCGACGCCGCGCGAGAGTACTCGGCGACGCTCGCGGCGCGCTTCGGCGTGTCCACGGCTGGTCCACCGCCTGCATTCGACGTCGTGTGGCTCGGGATCGGCGACGACGGGCACACCGCGTCGTTGTTCCCTGGAGACAGCGCGGTCACCGAGACGTCACGGTGGGTGCTCGACGTACCGGCCGCGCCGGGGCGAGAGGCCCGCCTCACGCTCTCGCGCGCGGTCCTCGCGGCCGCGAGGCGCGTCGTCGTGCTCGCGCAGGGCGCCGCGAAGCGTGAGCCCATCACGCGCGCGCGCACCGCTGGAGACGCGGCGGAGACGCCCGCCCGAGTGATCGGCGACGTCCGCGGTCAGGTGATCTGGCTCGTCGACGAGGCCGCCCGGCCCGAGCCCTGATCGGGTCACGGACCCGCGCGCACGACCGCGGCGACGGCCATCGCGCGCGCCTCGACCGGCTTCTGCGCCTCGAGCGCGTCGATCACCTTCTGGACGTCGTCGCTCGCGAGCGCAGCCACGTACCCGTCGATGGTCTCGCGACGAGCCTTCAGCACGACGCGCACGTCTGCTGCTCGTGCCTTGCCCCAGCTCGAGGTCGGCTCGGCGGCGGCGAGCTCGGCGGCGGCGAGCTCGACCTTCGGTCGCGCGTCCTTCGCGACGACGTCCGAGGCCTCCGCCACCTTGCCCTTCGCGACCAGCTCATCGGCGCGGTGCAGGGCGCGGCTCACCTCTTGATCGGTCGCGACCACGCGGAGCAAGGTGGCGCGATCGCGCTCGGTCGCGCCGTCGCACGCGAGCGCGATGACAGCGATCGCCGCGGCCAGCGCGCGCTTCACGCCGCGCGGCGCTCGGCGAGAAACCGCGCCAGCTCGCGGTTATCCTCTCGGTCCATGCCGACGATCCTGACGGCCTGGAGGCGGCCCCGTTGCCACGCCGGCCGCGCGAACGCCCAGAGCGAGCCCTCGCGCTCCGGCAGGCCGAATTCCACCGCGTAGAGCGCGAGGTCCGGCGGCTCCTGGCGGTGCTTCAGCAGCATCCCGGACCACGAGAGATCGAGCGCGTCGCACAGCACCGGGCGGCCGTCGACGTACTGATTGACGAACAGCTCGACCGGCACGCGGCGGTCGAGGCGGCGATTGAGCGATTCCATGCGCCGAAGCGTAGGGCGCGCGGCGTGACATCGCCCACTTTCCGGCCGACTCGACAGCCGGTAGACCAGTCGCCGTGCACGGCCCCGACAGCGGCAAGCCTCCCCCGCCCTCGCGGCGCGGCCCGTCCTCCGTGCCGCCGTCGCGGCGCGCGCCGACTCGAGCTCCGCCGCCGTCTCGCGCGCTGTGGCTCGTGCCCGCGGCGGTCATCGTCGTCCCCGCGCTCGTGCTCGCGGCGGTGATGCTCGCGCTGCCGAAGGCGTCGCCGAGCGTCTCGTCGAGCCCCGTGGCCTCGGCGTCCGCCGCCGCGCCCGCGCGCGGCAAGGTGCGGGGTCGTGTCACCACCGACGACGGCGAGCCCGCTCTCGGCGTCCGCGTGACGCTGGTCGGCCCCGCTCCCGGGTACGTGACCGTCCGCGAGGTCGACGCCGACGGCGGGGGGCGCTTCGCGTTCGTCGACACGGGATCCGCGGCGCGGGCGCGCGTGGTCGCCGAGCGCGACGGCGGCCTCGTCGCGAGCGAGGAGTTCACGATCGACGACGCGACCCCGGAGCTCGTGCTGACGCTCACCGCCGCGCGCAACGTGCGCGGCCACGCGACCTTCGAGGACGGCGCGGCGGCCGCGGGCGTGGTGGTCGAGATCCTCGACGCGCCGCCGTGGGCGCGGCGCCGCGCGACGACCGACGACGCCGGCGCCTACGCGTTGCCGATCGTCCCCACCGGAGCACGCTCGCTGCGCGCGACCGCGAGGGGCGCAGGCGTGGTCACGCTCGCGCTCATCGGCGCCGAGCCCGACGAGATCGCGGACATCAAGCTCCACCG
Organism: Myxococcota bacterium; assembly: GCA_963169165.1. Taxonomy (GTDB): domain Bacteria; phylum Myxococcota_A; class Polyangia; order Polyangiales; family Polyangiaceae; genus JADLFU01. The sequence continues at coordinate 2,516 of CAUJFL010000142.1, forward strand.
CGAGACCGAGATCGACGGCAGCGTCGTCGACGCGGACGGCAAGCCCGTCCGTCGCGCCGAGGTGGTCGCGTGTGACGGAAGAGAAGAAGGCTCACGCGCGTGGACCGACGCGGGCGGCAAGTTCCAGCTGCCGCGACGGTTCGGGTCGTGCGGGCTCGTCGCGTCGCACGACGCGCACGCGCCGTCAGATCCGGTCCCGGCGAGCGTCGAGCACCCCACCCTGCACCTGAAGGCAGGCGGCTCCATCGCGGGCGTCGTCGTCGATGACCAAGGCCGCCCGGTCAGTGAGTGCTACGTGGGCGTCGAGTCGTTCGCGCCCGCGGGCGGCGCGCCGAGCGTCCGCTCCGGGGCCGTCAAGACGTTCAAGGATCCCGGCGGCGCCTTCACGGTCGAGAAGCTCGCGCCGGGCACCTACGTGCTCTCTTTCGGCGCGCCCGGGCACGTCGCGCAGCGCTCCCAGCCCCTCGAGCTCGGCGCGGGCGAGGCGCGACGCGACGTGAAGCTCACGCTGTTCGCGGGCGGCGCTGTCGAAGGCATCGTCACCGACGACGACGGCAAGCCGCTCGCCGACGTCTCCGTCGCGTTCGACGTCGCGGCGAGCTCGCGTCGCGCCGAGCCCGCCGTGAAGACAGCCGCCGATGGTCGCTACCACCTCGGCGGCGCGCCACCGGGGCGGTTCTCCGTGCGGTTCGACAAGGAGGGACATCGCTCCCGCGTGTTGACGGGGCTCACGGTCGAGGCCCGCGGGGCGCTCGTCCGCGACGTCTCCCTGCCCGCGCTCGGTGACGGCGGTCCCTCGAGCGAGGTCGGCGGCATCGGCGCGGTGCTCAGCCAGACCCGCGTCGGGGTCACGCTCGTCGCGGTGCACCCCGGCACGCCCGCTGACCGCGCCGGGTTGCAGAAGGGCGACGTCTTGACGGCGGTCGACGGCCGCTCGACGCGCGGTCAGAGCGTCGCCGAGCTGACCCAGGCGCTGCGCGGAGACGCGGGGACGAAGGTGCGCGTCGCGGTCACGCGCGAGGGCGGCGGCAACCTCGAGGTCACCATCGAGCGCGCCGCGATCCTGCGATAACGCAGAGAACGACGAGCCGCAGCCACAGCTGCCGCTGGCCTTGGGGTTGTTGAACTTGAAGCCGGACGCGTGGAGCTCGTCGACGTAGTCGATCTCGACGCCCTCGACGTACTGGAACGAGAGCGGATCGACGTACAGCTTCACGCCGCGCGACTCGAACTCTTCGTCCATGTCGCCGGGCGTGTCCTCGAAATAGAGATCGTACTGGAACCCCGAGCACCCGCCTCCGACCACCTTCACGCGGAGGCCCTGGCCGTGCAGGTTCTCTGCGTCGGCAATTTCCTTGACCTTGGCGGCGGCTCGTTCGGTGACGGTGATCATCGGGCGACACCATAAACCCTGTCCGCGCGCCGCGCCAGGGTCGCCGCCGTTCGGCGTTGCGGTGGCGGCGGGCGATCCCCTACCCTCGGCGGGCCTTGCGTCGCTCGAGCGCCGCCCTCGCAGCAGCCGTCACGCTCACGTTCGCGCGCCTCGCCGCGGCGTCGCCGCAGGACGTGTTCGGCTACGGAGCGCGCGCGTCGGCGCTCGGCGCGACGGGCGCGGCCTCTGCCGAGGGCGCCGAGGCCGCCTGGGCGAACCCTGCGCTGCTGTCGCTCGCGCGCACCCGCGAGCTCTCGCTGGGCTTTCAGGCCGCGCGGCTGTCGCTGCGCGCCGACGGGCCAGGCATGCCCGGGCCGATGCGCGCGGAGCCGTTCAAGGGGACGCTCGTCGCGGTCCAGCTGCCGCTGCCATTCAAGAGCTGGCTGAGGGATCGTATCGCGCTCGGGCTCGCGTTCTATGCGCCGACCGACGTGCTCGTGCGCGGGCGCGTGCTCTACCCGGAGACCCCGCAGTTCGCGACGCTGGCCGATCGTGTGCAGACCTTCTCGCTGCAGGCGGGGCTCGGCGTCGACCTCGGGCGTGGGCTGCGCGTCGGCGCGGGCATCTCGGCGCTCGCGGGCATCGCGGGCACCGTGCTCGTCGCGACCGACACCTCGGGCGCGGTCGGCACCAAGGTCGACGACCAGCTCGTCGCGACGTTCGGTCGCATCGTCGGCGCGAGCTACGATCTCGGCGACGCGTACCGCGTGGGCGTCACCTATCGCTCGAAGCTCGAGGCGCGCTTCGCCGTCGAGATCACCGTGCGCGATCTCGGCTTCGACGTGCCGGTGTTCAACATCGCCGGCCTCGCCCAGTACGATCCGTGGCAGGTCCAGGGCGAGGTCGCCCGCGTGAAGGGCAAGACGCGCGTCGCGGCCGGGGTCACCTTCAAGCGCTGGTCGAGCTACCCCGGCGCGCCCGAGCCCACGGTGATCTGTCCGCCCGAGAAGCCGGATTGCCTCGCGCTGCGGGTCACGCCGCCGGGCTTTCACGACACCTTCGTGCCGCGCGTCGGCGTCGAACGCGAGGTGTTCTCCGAGCCGCGGGCCAAGCTGCTCGGGCGCGTCGGATACTTCTATGAGCCGTCGCCAGCGCCCGAGCAGACCGGCGCGTCGAACCAGTTCGACAACGATCGACACGCCGTGACGCTCGGGTGGGCGGTGGCGACCAAGGACCCGTGGCCCGAGGGCCGCTTCGAGGCGTTCTTTCAGTTTCACCAGCTGGTCCCCCGCACCCATCAGAAGGACATGACCCAGGTCGCCGCGGGTGCGCCGGGCGCGCCGAGCGTCAAGACCTCGGGTCACGTGCTGTTCGGAGGCGTCGCGTTGACGGCGAGGTTCTGATGCCGCGGGTGCGCGCCCTCGTCGCGGCGTCCCTGCTGGTCGCGCCGGCCGCCGCGAACCCGCTCGGGACGTACGGCTTCGGCAGCCGCGAGGCGGCCATGGGCGCCGCGATGACCGCGGACACGACCGGCGCCTCCGCGACCTTCTACAACCCGGCCGGGCTCGCGATGGCCCAGCGGCTGACGCTCGAAATCGGCCATTTCAACGTCAACCAGCGGCTGCTGATCGACGGACGCGACACCAGGACGGATCCCGTCAAGGGCCTCAACGGCGGGGTCGTCGCGCCCGGCGAGCTGTTCAAGATCCCGTTCGCGTTCGGCCTCGGCGTGCACCTCCCCGACGATCGGCTCTCGCGCGTCCGCACGATGCGGCAGGACATCCCGCGGTGGGAGCTCTACGACAACCGCGCGCAGCTCCTGTTCATCGGCGCGATGCTCGCGGTCCGTCCGGTGCGGTGGCTGTCGCTCGGCGGAGGGATCGCGTTCCTGTCGTCGACGCGCGGCGACTTCGCCATCTCGGGGCGGGCGCAGCTCGACAGCACCTACGACTCACAGCTGCGGCACGAGGTCGACGCCGATCTCACGACGGTGCGCGTCCCGTACTTCGGCGCGCGCGTCGAGCTGGGCGAGCGGCTGTCGCTCGGCCTCTCGTATCGCGGGGAGAGCAAGCTCGATCTCAAGCTCGACGCCGACATCAAGGGCGAGGCCGAGAAGCTCGGGATCGTCGCGCCCGTCCGCTACACGCTCGGCTCTCACAGCTTCGACGCGTTCCAGCCCCGGCAGCTGACGCTCGGCGCGAGCGCGCGCCCGCACCCGCGCCTCCGCGCGAACCTCGATCTCACCTACGTGCAGTGGTCGTCCTACGAGAGCGCGACGAGCCGCTCGACCTCGCACCTCGAGATCAGCGGCGTCGACGGCGTGCTCGCGGTGCCGCCCGACACCAAGCCCACCGTCGTGAAGGACCCCGAGTTTCGCGATCGGCTCGTGCCCCGAGTCGGCGTGGAGGGGTGGCTCGTCGACGCGCGGGTCAGGGTCGCGGCGCGGGCCGGCTACGTCTTCGAGCGCTCGCCGGTGCCGCCGCAGACGGGCACGACCAACTTCGTCGACGCCGACCGCCACACGCTGTCGCTCGGCGCTGGCCTCCGCGTCCCGAAGCCGAGCGACGTGCTCGACGGCGAGCTGCGCCTCGACGTCCACGCCGCGTGGTCGTTTCTCCCCGAGCGCCGCACGGTCAAGGACAACCCCGCGGATTTCGTCGGCGGCTACCGCGCGAGCGGGCGACAGACCAACCTCGGCCTCACGCTGGGGGTGCTGTTTTGAGCGCGCGTCACGCCGCGTGGCTCGGGCTGTTGCTGCTCGCGGCGGGGGCGTGCGGCACGGCGGCGCCGCCCGCGGGCAACGACGATTCTATCAATCCAAACGCACGCCTCGGGCCGTTCCGACCGCTGCGCAAGCCGTCCGAGGGCACGAGCGCGCCGCAGATCGCGCCCGCGAGCCGCAAGTGGGATCACCCCGCGGCGCTGCCGTTGCATGAGGATCCGACCGATCTCGCCCTCGAGCTGTTCGTCGACTCGGGCACGCCGCGCGTGATCACGCGGTTCGAGCTGGCGGCCGGCCCCGCGCGCCGCGCCAGCATCACCGACGCGATGGTCGCGCTGTCGCACGCGGCAGACCCGCTCGGGTGGGAGTCGACCGACGTCGCGCACCCGTTCGTGCTCCGCGCGGGCGCGGAGACGCGCCTGTACTACGCGTCCGGCGCGTGCATCGGCGTCGCGGTGCGCGGCGGCGACGGCGCGTTCGTCAAGCGGCCCGAGCCGGCGCTGTGCGCGGACGGCGCGTCTTCCTGGGAGGGCCCGCTCGTTACGGCGCCCGCGGTGCTCGCGGACGGCGCTGGCTGGACGATGTTCTACGAGAGCGGCGGCGCGATCGGCGAGGCCGCGAGCGCGGACGGCTTCGTGTTCTCTCGGAGCGGGGGCGCGCCGGTGCTCACGCCGCGCCCGCCCGCGGGGCCGCTCACCGACGGTGGCGTCGATGAGCCGTTCGACGACGCGCGCGTCGGAGACCCTCACGCGCAGCGAGGCGTGTCGTCCGACGGACGCAGCATCGTGCACGTCTACTACACGGGCGAGAACCGCGCGGGCGCGACGGCGATCGGCCTCGCGTCGCGCTTCGACGGCGGGCCGCTCACGCGCAGCACGGCGCCCGTCTTCACGCGGTACGACGCGCGCGGTCCGTCGATCGTGCAGAAGGGCGCGCTCACGCTGCTCATCACCGGTGGCCGCACGAACGAGGCCCAGGCGACGACCGCCGGCGGCGTGCTCGTCGGGCTGGCGCCCGCCACGTCGTCGTTGCCAAGCCTGGTCGCGGAGGGCGACGACGCGGGCGCGCCGTAGGCGTCTCGGGTGCTTGACAGCGGGCAGATACCCGCAGGACCATCTGTCGGTGCGTCCGCCACGTGTTCCGCGCGGCTCGCGACTCGCGCTCGTGTGCGTCGCGCTCAGCGGTTGCCTGCCGCCGCGCGCTTCACGTCAACGCCCGCCTCCCACGGCCTCGCCCGTCCGTCGCGCGCCGACGCCCCCACCGGGGATCCCGCCAGCTCCGGTCTACTATCCAGCCCTTCAGGCGTGGGGTGTGCTCGCGGGCACCCCGCTCGCGGCGTTGTTTCAGGCGGGGCAGGTACGACCAGCTGAGCTCCAACCTGCGCTGGCTCAGCTCGCCGCCGCCTCGATGGGCGCCGCGCTGTCGCTCACCGGCGCGGCCACGCGGATGTCCCTCCCTGCGCCGCCAGCCGTCCCGACGCCACGCGCCACCGGACACGGCTGCGGATCGGCTCGGGTGGGCACCGAGACCTTCGCGTTCGACTGTCATCGCCATGGTTACGGGTTCATCGCTGACGCCGCCACTGTCATCGTGAAGCGTGACAGCTTCAGCCTCGGCGACGCCCAGATCGGCGCGGCGCCGCTGCCGCGCTCGGTCGACCACCGCGAGCAGGGGACGGAAGGGCCGGTCCGAAACCAGGGCGCCGTGGGGGCGTGCACCGCGTTTTCTCTCGCAGCGGTCCTCGACCACGAGCTGCTGGCGAACGAGGCGCCAGGCGGCACCGCCGTCTCGGCGGCTCAGCTCTGGTCTCGCTATGCCTCCCCGTACTTCGGGCGTGCCATCGGGGGAAACAAGGGGAAATTTTTCACCTCCGAGCAGCTGTGGCCCTACGATGTGCGGGCCGCTTGCAGCTGGGAAGCGTGCGGCGGCGACGACGAGTGTACCGAGCGCTTGCGGGTCGGCTGTGGGCAGCCCGTCGACCAGCGCGCAGCGGCCCGCGCCGAGTCGGCGCCGATCGCGAAGTTGCTCACGGTGACGAGGCTCAACCACCGGTCCGTGCGATCGCTGCTCGAGCCGATCGCCAAGGGAAAGGACATCTGGTTCGCTGTCCGCGTCACGGACGCGTCGATGGAACCGCGTTCGGTCGGGGGGCGCCAGGTCCTCCCAGACATCGACGCCCACGGCGGAGACGGCGGTCACGCGATGGCGCTGGCGGGGTACCGACGCGACGGCGACGAGCTGTACTTCCTCATCCACAACAGCTGGGGGCGCGAGTGGGGCGACGGCGGGTACGCGTGGATCAAGGCGTCGACCCTCCAGCTCAACATCACTGACGCCTACGTCCTCACGGTCGGTCCAGCGGGCGCAGCACCAGCGCCGAACCCTGGGAGCGACTGTCCTCCTGACACCAGCGCCGACAGCATCACTGGGCAGTGCGCGCCGCGTTGTCTCGACGGAAGCCCGAGAAGCGCAGGCAACTGCCCGGTGGCGTCACACTGCCCGCCGGGCTTCGCCAACCTCATCGGGCGCTGCGTCCCCGCGGCCCTCCCAGGGAGCGGCGTCGATCCGGCGACGGGGGTCAGGTGGATCTGCGGTCCGGGCGGGTGCGGCTATACCGTGCCGCCAGGGAGGTCCGGGTGTCCGTCTCGTGTGCCGCCAGGCAGGGGCGAGCCGCGGCCTTGCTCCGTTTCCTGCCCGTCGCCCCGCTACCTGCTCGCCCTTGGCCCGAGCGGGTTCCAGTGCACCGAGTGAGGTCCAGCGCCACGTTCTTCGGCTATGGTGCGCGGCCATGTCGAACGAGAGAGTCTCGCGACGCAGAGCGCTCGCGGTGCTGGGCGTCGGGTGCGCCGCGGCGACGGGCGCGGCGGCGGCGTCGCTGCGTGTGGTCGTCGCGCCGCTCGAGCACGGGCCCAAGGGGCCGCGGTGGATCCAGGTCGGGCACGTGACGGATTTCCCCGAGGGGGCGCCGCGACGGGTGCGCCTCGTCGCCGACTCGCGTGAGGGCTTCGTGACGCGCAAGGCCGAGGTGCTCGGGCAGGTCTACCTCCAGCGCAAGGGCGATCAGGTGACGGCGCTCAGCGCGACGTGCCCACACCTCGGCTGCACGGTCGAGATCGCGTCCGACGGCGGACAGTTCTTCTGCCCGTGCCACTCGAGCTTCTTCGCGTTCGACGGCTCGATCCCACCCGGAAAACCAAACAAAGCTCGCCGAGGGATGGACCCGCTCGCCGTGCGCGTGCTGCCCGACAAGACCGTCGAGGTCGAGCTCGTGCGGTACCAGCTCGGCAAGGCCACCCGCGAGGCGATCGGGTGAGCGCCGCCTCCCTCCTCACCGAGACGCTCGGCGCCCGCACGAGCCTGTCGCGGTCGCTGGCTTCGGCCTTCTTCACGGCGCTCGGCGTGCTGGCCGTGTCCGGTGTCGGGCTCGCGTTCTCGTACGCGCCGTCGACCTCGAGCGCGTGGGCGAGCGTGTACTTCACCGAGTACGTGCTCGCCGGGGGCTACTTCGTGCGGTCGCTGCACATGGTGGCGGCCGAGGCGACCGTCGTCATCGGCGCGCTCGCGATCGCCGCCGCGACGCTCGAGGGGCGCTACCGCGGCGCGCGGCGCGGGGCGTTCTTCGCGCAGGCCACCGCGCTCGCGCTCGCGCTCGTCGGCTGCGTCTCGGGCAACCCGCTGCGCTGGGACAACCGCGGCTACTTCGGGCTGATGACCGAGACGAACATCGCCGGGGAGCTGCCGGGTGGCGCGCTCGTGCGCGCGCTGATGCTCGGCGGCTCGACGCCCAACGATTTCACGCTGACGCGGCTGTACGCCGTGCACGCGCTGCTGTTGCCGGTCGCGCTCGGCGCCACGCTGCTCCTGTGGTCCCGGGCGTCGCGACGCGCGGGCGCCGACGAGCGCGCCGAGCCGCCCTCCACCGCGACGCCGCAGCTGCTGTCGGACCTCGCGTTCTCGGTCGTCGCGGCGGGGACCATCTTCGTGCTCGCGCGCGCGCTGCGGGCGCCGCTCGAGGCCCCGGCCGATCCGGCGGGCAGCTACCACGCGCGCCCCGAGTGGTATTTCCAGTCGCTGTACGTCCTGCGCAACGCGGTGCCGCCGGCCATCCAGGGACCGATCGCGGCGGGCGTGCCGCTGGTCGCCGCCGTGTTGCTCGCGGTGATGCCGCGGCTCGACGCCGAGCCCGGTCGACCGTTCGCCGCGCGGCTGCCGCGGATAGCGCCGATGCTCGCGCTCCTGCTCGGCGCTGCGGCGATGACCGCGGTGGGGCTTCGACAGGACGCGCGTGACGTCGGGCTCGCGACCGCGCGCGCCGCGCAGGCGAAGCGAGACAAGCGCGCGACTCAGGTCGCGTGGACCGACGGCATCCCGCCCGACGGCGCGCTCGCGATGATGCGGCGCGATCCGGTCTCACGCGGCGAGGATCTCTTCCGTGAGCACTGCACGGCGTGCCACCGCCTCGGAGAGCTCGGGCCCGCCGATGGCAAGCTGACCGCGCCGTCGCTCGACGGGTTCGGCACGGCCGACTGGGCGCTGGCGGTGCTGAAGGACCCTGACTCACCCACCCTCTTCGGCAACTCGGCCTACAAGGACAAGATGCCGTCGATGGTCCTCCCGCCCAAGGACCCGGCCGCGCGCAAGGAGTGGAAGCCCGTACCAGACGCCGATCTCACGGCGATGGCGCAGTTCCTCGCGGCCGAGGCGCAGGGCGGCGCGACCAAGGCGCAGCAGCGCGGCGCCCAGCTGATCAAGCAGCGCTGCACCAGCTGTCACCTCTTTCGCGGAGAGACCGACGATCCCGACGGGCTCGGGCCCGAGCTGGCCGGCTGGGGCTCGCTCACGTGGGTCCGCGCGCAGCTCGCGAACCCGGGCACGTCGGCCACCTACCGAGCGGGCTCGATGTCGTCCGCGCTCCCTGGGCACATGCCGCGGTACGACGAGAAGCTGTCGCCCGAGGACCTCGATCTGCTCGCGCGCTTCGTGTGGTCGCGCGGCACCCGCGGCGCGGTCACCAAGTGACAGGTCGCCTCGCGCTGCTCGCGCTGTGCTCGGGGTGCTCGCTGCTCGGTGACGGCGCGGATCTCGACGGGCGTTACCGCACCAGCTGGGGACCGGCGGAGGTGCGCGGTGATCCCGGTGAAGTTCGCATCTATTACGCGCGCGGCGAGGCGCGCTGTGATCGCCACGGGCGACAGCTCGACTGCCGTTGGTCCAGCGAGGGCGCGAGCGGGCGCGCGACGCTGGTCGTGCGCGAGGATCGCAACCTCGAGGGCACGTTCAGCCACGGCGAAGAGGGCCAGGACGGCGGCGCCTGGCTCTTCGTCAAGCAATGAAGCGCGCGGCGCGCGAGAAGCTCACGCGCGCCGCGGTCGGCCTCACGCCTTCTTTCCGCCGTTCTTCTTCTTCACGGCGCCGCGCACCGTGACGTACGAGTTCCGCGCGCCGGGCACGCCGCCCTCGATCAGCAGCAGCCCCTCGTCGCTCATGATCTTCGCGATCTTCACGTTGAGCACGCTGACGGTCTCGTCGCCGTAGTGGCCGGGCATCCGCAGGCCGGGCAGCGTGCGACCGGGGGTCATGTTGGTGCCGATCGAGCCGCCGTGGCGGCGGTACTCGTGCGTGCCGTGCGTGCCGGGGAAGCCAGAGAAGTTCCAGCGACGCATGACGCCGGTGTAGCCGCGGCCGCGCGTCACGCCCTGGACGTCGACGAACTGCCCCTCCGCGAACACCTCGGTCAGATCGAGCTTCTTGCCGATCTCGGCCTTCGCGACGACCTCGGCGGCGAGGCGGAGCTCGCGCACGATCTTCTTCGGGGTGATCTCTGCCTTCTTGTAGGTGGCGAGCTGCGCCTTGTTGGTGTGCTTCTCCTTGCGCTCGCCCGCGCCGAGCACCAGCGCGCTGTAGCCGTCCTTCTCCATCGTGCGCTTGCCGATGATGGTGACGTTCGCGTCGATGACCGTGCAGCGCACGACGTTGCCGTCCGCCGCGTAAATCTGGGTCATGCCGAGCTTCTTGCCGAGGGTGCCGGGGTTCTGGTTCATGGGGTGCTTTCTGCCGAGGACGCGCGCGCCCGGCGCCCGGACCGAGGCCCGGAGGTGGACCCGCACGGGGTCCGAGGTGGTCTGAGAGACCGATGAAACCGCCGCGCCTTCCTCACGAGAGACCGGTCGCGTCGCGTCGACCGGGGGTGCACGAGGCACCCGAGACGGGCAGAGTGTCTGGGGCGCGTCCTGTTACTCCGTCTCCCCGCGAAGTCAACTCGGTCGCGTCGGTGCCCGGCCCGGAGTATTCATTCTGGCATGCGAAGGCTCCGCTGGCTGGTGTGTCTCGTCGCGGCGTGCGGCGGAGGTGACGACGCGCGCCGCCCCGTCGCCGCCCCCCCCGCCCTCGGCGGCCCGTCGATCGAGACCCGCTATGACGCGCGCGACGCCGGCTTCTACGCGAGCCCGTTCCCCGGAGAGCACCGCAGGCGAGACGACGGCGCGGTCGACGTCAGCGGGTTTCCCAACGAAGGCGGGATCGATCTCGCGAAGAAGGTGCTCGCGGTCCTCGACGGCGAGCGCGGGTTCGGCGCCACCTCGGCCATCTACTTTCACGCGACGACGGCGCTCGATCCGGCCTCCCTGCCGGACGTCTCCGCCTCGGTGACGCCCGACGCGAGCGTCTTCGTCCTCCCGGTGGACGAGGGCGCGACGGACGCGGGCCAGCGCCAGCCGGTGACGACCTCGTTCAGGGTCGACGGGGGCCCGTTCGGCGCCCCGAATCTGCTGTCCCTGCTGCCGGTCCAAGGGCTGCCGTTGCGGCCGGGCGCTCGCTACGCGGCGGTCGTGACGACCCGGGTGCGCGACGACTCGGGCGCGCCGCTCGTGCCGTCCGCCGAGACCGCGCAGCTCGTCGCCGGCGCGCGCCCAGCCGGGATGAGCGAGGCCGCGTTCGCTGATCATCGGGCGGGCCTCGCGGCGCTCGAGCGCGCGAAGGTCGCGCCGACGGAAGTCGTCGCGTTCACCGTGTGGCGCACCGGCGAGCCCACGAAGCCGATGCGGCGGCTGCTCGAGCACGCGCTCTCGCTCGGCGTGCCGGCGCCGCTCACCCCGCTCGCGAAGGCCGAGACGTTCGACGATTTCTGCGTCTACACCTCGACGATCGAGATGCCGGTGTACCAGGCGGGGGCGCCGCCGTTCGCCAACGAGGGTGGCGCGTTCGCCTTCGACGCGTCGGGCGCGCCGGTGCTCCAGACGAAGGAGAAGGCCAACCTCGTGCTGACGCTCCCCCGTCGCGCGATGCCCGCGGCGGGCTTCCCGCTGGTCGTCTTCAGCCGCACCGGCGGCGGCGGAGAGCGGCCGCTCGTCGATCGCGGCACCGAGGCGGTGCACGGCGGGCCGCCGCTCGCGCCAGGCTCGGGACCGGCGCGCTCGTTCGCGCGCGCGGGGTTCGCGGGGCTGTCGATCGACGGCCCGCACGGCGGGCTGCGCAACATCACCAAGCAAGACGAGCAGTTCTTGATGTTCAACGTCGCGAACCCCGCGGCCCTGCGCGACAACGTCCGGCAGTCCGCGCTCGAGCTAGCGCTGGCGGCGCACGTCGTGGACACGCTCGCGGTCGACGCCTCCGCGTGTGAGGGCCTCGTGGCGGCGGGCCCGGCGCGGATCGACGCGAGCACGCTCGCGGTGATGGGGCACTCGATGGGCGCGACCATCTCGCCCCTCAGCGCGGCGATCGAGCCCAGGTTCCGCGCGATCCTGCTCTCGGGCGCGGGCGGCAGCTGGATCGCCAACGTCATCGACAAGAAGAAGCCGCTCGCCGTGAAGGGCATCGCCGAGGTGCTGCTCGGGCTCGCGGGCTCGGGCTACCAGCTTCACGAGCACGATCCGCTGCTCTCCATGTTCCAGTGGGCGGGCGAGCCGGCCGATCCGCCGGTGTTCGGTCGCGCGATCGTGCAGGAGCCCATCGAAGGCGCGCCGCGACACGTGCTGATGATGCAAGGGATCGTCGATCACTACATCCTGCCGTCGATCGCCAACGCGACCAGCCTGTCGTTCGGGCTCGATCTCGCGGGCGCCGAGCTCGACGCGACGACGCCCGAGCTCGCGAGCTTCACGCCGCTGTCGAGCCTTCTGCCGCTCTCGGGGCGCCACGCGATCACGCTGCCCGCCGCGGGCAACATCGCGCCGACGACGACGGCCGTGGTCGTGCAGCTGCGCGAGGACGGGGTCGAGGACGGGCACGAGGTCGTGTTTCAGACCCCGACGCCCAAGCGCCAGATGCGCTGCTTCCTCGCGTCGCTCGCCGCGGGCGGGCCGCCCAGGGTGACCGACGCGGGCGCCGAGGACGCCCCGTGCGACTGAGCCTCAGCGGTACAGCTGGGCGATCTGCTCCGAGTAGCGCTCGACGACCTTGCGGCGCTTCAGCTTCATCGTGGGCGTGAGCAGATCGTTCTGCACGGTGAAATCCTCGGCGATGAGCGCGAATTTCTTCACCTTGTCGAACGACCGAAAGTGCGCGGACGCCTTCTCGATCTCTTCGCCGAGGCGCGCCTTCACCTTCTCCTGCTGGAGCAGCTCCTCGAGCGAGCCAGAGAGCCCCAGCTCGGCGCCGAGCTTCTTCACGGCGTCGGGATCTGGCACGATCAGCGCGACGTTGAACAGCTTGTTGTCGCCATAGATCATCGCGTTGATGATGAACGGTGAGAGCTTGAGATCCTCCTCGAGCGGCGACGGGACGACATATTTGCCGTTCTCGAGCTTGTACTGCTCCTTGATGCGACCGGTGATGTAGAGGAAGCCGTCAGCGTCGTAGCGCCCGAGATCGCCCGTGCGGAAGCCTCGCTCGGGGGTCATCACCTTGGCGTTCTCGTCGGGGCGGTTGTGGTAGCCCTGCATCACGCAGTGGCCGTGGACGACGACCTCGCCGCCGCCGTCCTGCCCGACGCTCTCGTCGATCTCGATGGTGACGCCGGGGATCGGCTTGCCGACGCTGCCGATGCGCCGCGCGGACGGGCAGTTGGCGCTCGCGATCGGGCTCGTCTCGGTCAGACCATAGCCCTCGTAGACGAGGATCCCGAGCCCGTCGATGAACTCGGCGACGTCCTTCGACAGCGCGGCGCCGCCCGAGAACGCGTAGCGCAGCCGCCCGCCGAACTTCGCCACGATCTTGCCGAAGATGAGCTTCTTGGCGAGCGAGAGCTTCATCCCCTCGAAGAAGCCGAGCGCCTGCCCGTCACGCGACTTGGCGGCGGCGGCGAGGCCAGACTTGAACAAGCCCTGGATGACGCCGGGCTTCTCGCTCATCTGCTTCTGCACGCCGTCGTAGATGCGGTTGAAGATGCGCGGGACGCTGAACAGCATCGTCGGGCGCACCTCGGCCAGCTCGGCGATCAGCTGATCGACGGCCGAGTTGACGGCGATCGACGCGCCCATCGACAGCATCGCGTGGAGCTCGCACGTCTGACCGAAGCTGTGCGCCCACGGCAGGAACGAGAGGCTGCGATCGTCGGGCGAGATGGGGAAGATCTGGTGCACGGCCGAGACGTTGCTCGCGATGTTGTCGTGCGACAGCAGCACGCCCTTCGGCTGGCCCGTCGTGCCAGACGTGTAGATGAGCCCCATCACGTCGCCCGGCTCGGGCTGGATCGAGGGGACCGGAGACTTCGCGCCCCTCTCGGCGAGCCCCGCGAACGAGTCGTCGCCCTTCCCCTCGAGGCAGAGCACGTGCTTCAGGGCGTCGAGCTTGCCGACGAAGCCCTTGACCTTGTCGAACACCGCGCGGTTCGGCGCGACGAGCACCTTCGCGCCGCAGTCCTGGGTGATGAACTCCCACTCCTCGACGTGCTGCGCCTCGTACATCGGGACGAACGCGGCGCCGAGCCCGTAGGTCGCGTACGCCGCGATCGCCCACTCGGGGCGGTTGTTCGAGATGATCGCGACGCGATCGCCGCGGCCGACGCCGAGCTGCGAGAGCCCCGCGCGCACCTTGTCGACCTCGGCCTTCACGTCGGCGTAGGTGAGCCACGTCCATTTGCCGTCACGCTTCACGCCGAACAGATCGCGCGCCGCGAACTGCTCGACGCTCTTGTCGAACATGTCGACGATCGTGGTGAACTTCTTCTCGAGGGCGGGCATGGGGCGCGGAAGCTACGGTCGATCGACCGCGCGCCACAAGGCCGAAAACTGGGCCGATGACCGCGGTCAGGGCTATGCGCGCCGACATGGGACAAGCGCTGCGAGGGACCTACGGCCGGGCCGCGATCGGGATCGGCGCGAGCGCGACGATCGTGGGGCTGTCGCTGCTGGCGCCGACGTTCGCCGAGGCGACACCGCCGAAGGCCCTGCGCGCGCACGACGCCGTCGCCGCCGAGTCCACGAGCGCGAGCCCCGCGCCCCCGTCCATCCCGCTGTCTCGAGTCGTCGCGACCACGGCGCCTCGACGCAACCCCGACGAGGGCAGCGGCTGCGGGCGCTCGTTTCACCCCCCCATCGACGGCAAGCTCGCGCTCCGCGGCGCGTACCGCACGCCGAAGCCGAAGACGTTCAAGTTCTGTCCGAGCTGGAGCGGCTTCGGCCACGTGCGCGGGCGGTTTCACGGCGGGATCGACGTCTCCGCGCCGACCGGCACTCCGGTGCGCGCGGGGACCGACGGCACGCTCACCTACGGCAACGATCCTCACGGGTTCGGCAAGTTCGCGCGCGTGCGGTTCGAGCACCCGAAGCGCTCGCGCGACGGCACCTGCCACGGCTCGGCCGAGCTCGAGATCATCTACGCGCACCTGCGCGAGGACTCGGTGAAGCTCGGCGCCCCGCCGCGCCCCGTCCGCGCCGGCGAGGTGGTCGGCAAGGTCGGATGCACCGGCAACGCGAAGGGCATGTGCTCGCCGTCGCCCGAGTCTCACGTCCACGTGACGGTGCAGCGCCCCGACGCGCGCGGTCGCCTCGATCCGCTCGCGTTCTTCGGCTGGCCGGTTCACAAACCCGACGAGAGCGACAAGGCTGACGACTGGTCCAGCTGCAACGGACGTTGACCCGCGGCGCGCGCGTGTATCCTCGCGCGCATGACGTCCAAGCGCCTGGCTGTGTGGTTCCTCGTGGCTTCGTGCGTCCCTGTCGCGTGCGGAGGCTCGGGAGAGGCCGACGCGCCAGGCCCGGCGCCGGGTAGCGCGGGCGGCGCGAGCGCTGGAAAGTCGGGCGGCGGCGCGAGCGGCGCCGGAGCCACGAGCGGCAAGTCAGGCGGCGCTGGCTCCTCGGGGACGGGGACCGGCGGCGCGGGCGCGAGCGGCAAGTCGGGCGGCGCCGGCTCCTCGGGGACCGCTGGCGCGGCGGGGACCGGAGGCGCCAGCGGCGCGGGCGGCGCGAAGGCCGGCGCGGGCGGCGCGGCGGCGGGTGCGGGGACGAGCGGCGCGGGGACGAGCGGCGCGGGGACGGGCGGCGCGGGCGCCCCGAGCGCGGGGAGCGGAGGCGCGGCGGGGACGGGCGGCGCGGGCGGCTGCACGAGCTCGTCCCAGTGCGGCGGCGGAGTGTGCGTCGGCGGCCTCTGTTGCGCGTCGCTCGCGCAGGTCTGCGGCACCGCCTGCTGCGCGGCGGGGACCACCTGCCTGTTCGGCGCCTGTGTCACCCCGGGCGATGACTGTCAGACAGGCAACGACTGCGCCGCCGGCGAGTACTGCGAGACCGCGCTCGGAGGAGGCGGCGCGGGCGGGAAGGCAGGCGCGGGCGGGAAGGCAGGCGCGAGCGGGAAGGCGGGCGCAGGAGGCAAGGCAGGCGCCGGCGGCGGCGCGCTGGCCTGCACCCAGCCGGTCCCTCAGGCTGGCAAGTGCCTGTCGCTCCCGAAGACTTGTGACTCGGCGGGCAACCCGCCAGGTTGCCTGCCCGCGTGCGAGTACAAGCCACCAGTTGGCAAGCTGGACGCCGTCGAGAAATGGCACTGGGGCCCCGAGAACGCCAAGCAATACTCCGGGTTCACCGACGTGTGGGCCACGCCCGCCGTGGGGCGCGTCTACGACGCCAACTGTGACGGGAAGGTCAACGATCTCGATCCTCCCAACGTGGTGTTCGTGTCGGGCGACGGCGAGAGCACCTGCTGCCAGTGCAACGGGAAATCTCCGACTGCCTGCCACACGGGCGTGCTGCGCCTGCTCGACGGGCGCACGGGCGAGGAGTCCTGGTCGCTGCGGCGCGCGTCCCCGACCTCGGCGGGCTTCGCCGGGCTCTCGGTCGCGCTCGGCGACGTGACGGGCGACGGAAAGACCGATGTCCTCGCGATGACCGGCGAGGGCTTCATCGTCGTGGTCGATCCCACGGGCGTCGTGATCGGCACCGCGGACAACCCGGTCGTCGGCGCGGGCGCCGCCTCCTTCGGTTGGGGAGGCGGGCTGTCGCTCGGTGATCTCGAGGGGGACGGCTTCCCCGAGGTGGCGTACGGCGCCACCGTCTTCACCACGAAGGGCATGGGCGCGACCGGCAAGCTCACGCGCCTGTGGGTCGGGACCGGCGCGGACGGCGGGACCGCGAACAACACCGCGCTCTCCTACTTCGTGGACCTCGACGCGGACGGCAAGCAAGAGCTGGTCGCCTCCAACACCGTGTACCGCTCCGACGGCACGATCCTGTGGAACCGCACCGACATCGCCGCGGGCTTCTCGGCCCTCGGCGACTTCGACAAGGACGGCAAGCCCGAGCTGGCCCACGTCACCCAGGGAGACGTGCGGGTGCTGAACGCGCTCACGGGCGCGACCATCGTCGACGCCTTCAAGCTGCCCGACGCGAACGGCGGCGGCCCGCCCACGATCGCCGACTTCGACGGCGACAAGGTCCCCGAGATCGGGGTGGCACAGGCACATTTCTATTCTGCAGTCAAGATTTCGCTCACGACCAAGACCGCCACCTTGCTGTGGAAGACGCCGAACCACGATCTGTCGTCCAACGTGACCGGCTCGTCGGTCTTCGATTTCGAGGGCGATGGCCGCGCCGAGGTCATCTACAACGACGAGTGCTTCCTGTGGGTCTACGACGGGCCGACCGGCAACGTGAGGTTCGCCGTGCCGACGGCGTCGTTCACCGCGACCGAGAGCAGCGTCGTGGCGGACGTCGACGGCGACGGGCACGCCGAGATCCTCTGGTTCGCCAACGGGATCGATCCGAAGCCGAGCGGGACCTGGGCTTGCGACTCCGCCCCGTGGAACAAGCCGGACCCAGCCACCGGGCGCCCGGCCTGGGTGAAGCCCAGCTACGGCCCGTCGTACCGCGGCGTCGCCATCTACGGTGACGAGGCGAACTCGTGGGTCGGGACGCGCACCCTCTGGAGCCAGCACGCGTACTTCGTCACCAACGTCTGCGACAGCCGCGACAGCGCGTGCTCGGCGCCCAACGTCTACGGCTCTATTCCCAGGGATCAGACCGAGAACTGGACCGTTCCGTGGCTGAACAACTTCCGGCAGAACGTGCAGGATCGCGGCCTCTTCAACGCGCCGGACGCCGTGCTCTCGCTAGCGGTGGCGTGCACGACGCCGTTCGAGCTGACCGCGTCCGTGAAGAACCAGGGCCTCGCGGTGCTCCCCGCGGGCGTGGTGGTCGGCTTCTACCTGGTCGGCGCGCCCGACACGAAGCTCGGCGAGGCCACGACCGCGGCGCCGCTGTTGCCCGGACAGACCGCGGAGCTGGTGTTCAAGCCTTCCGGCTCGGTGGGGACGGAGCAGAGTCAGTTCTACGCGCGGATCATCCTCGATCCGGCGAACCCCAAGTTTCACGAGTGCCGCGAGGACAACAACGAGAGCCCGCGCGTCTCCCCCGCGTGCGTCAAGCCTTGAGCTACTTGCAGGCCGCGAGCGCCTCGTCGCAAGAGCGCCACATGAGGTTGCAAGGGTTGGGTGTCCCTCCCGAGGGGTTGCTGCAGATGCAGCCCTGAACCTCGGTGCAAGCGCCGGTCGTCGCGTCCCAGAACGCGAACGTGCGGCGCTTCGTGGCGTCGCAAGCGGCGCCGCCCGCGCCTGCGCTGCCTCCCGCTCCGGCCGAGCCGGCCGCGCCTCCTGCGCCCGTCGTGAGCCGCACGCCGTCGATCGCCGGCGCCACGAGCGGGATGGAGCAGGCGCAATTTCGGGCGGGCTGCTGGCACGTCTCGGGCGCGCCCGCGGCGATCCAGCGCGAGACAGCCCTCACCTCGCGGAGCGGCAGCGTCCCCTCGCGCGCGGGGTCGGGCTCGAACGGCATCGCCTCGCCCGACACGAAGTCGCGCAGCCGCTCGCGCTCGCCCGACGCCATCCCGCGCCCGTCGTCCTCTGTCGCGCCGTTGTCGAGCGAGTAGAGCTCGGGCCCGACGAGCAGCTTGTAGAGGAGGTAGCTGTTGCCGGGGTTGCCCGGATCGAGCAGCGGCATGCTGGCGCCGAACAGGGCGGCGCGTCGCTCAGGCGTCGCGGTCGGCCCGCGCAGGGTCTGGTGCGCGACGCGAGAGAGCGCCGTGCGCGCGATCCCGTCGTACGAGGAGAGATCGAGGTTCATCACGCCGACAGGCACGTCGTTCGACGGGGCGTGGCAGCCCGCATACGCGCAGCCGCTCAGCGTGAGCAGCGCCTGCTCGTCAGTGCGCCCCGGCGCGCCCGGACGGCTGACCTCGGCGTCTCCGATCTTGGTCGGCTGCTGGGTCGGAGAGCACACCGAGCAGAGCCCCGGCGACGAGTCGACGTCGTGCTTCGCGGGATCCTGGGTCGTCTCGAACTGAAAGGTGTAGGTGCGCTCGAGCTCGGCGCCGTCCCACGCGCGAAAGCCGAACCCGTCGTCGTCCTCCGAGGGCTTGCGCACGATCGCCGTGTAGAGCGTGCCGGGCTGGTACGCGCCGAGCGGTCGATACGTCACGACGCGCGTCACCGGATCGTAGTCGGGCTGAAACGACACCGCGCCCGCGATCGGCGCGCCCCCGTCGGCCGCGAACGAGCCGCCCGTGACGAGCAGGCTCTGCCGGACGGCGGTCTCGGGCAGCAGGTAGCGATCGAACCTGAGCATGATGGGGGCGTCGAGCGGGACGTCCTCGATGATCGCGCCGCCCGCGGAGTCGGGGACGGTGGCGACCACATGCAGCGCGGGCCCGCGAGGCGGCGCCTCCGGGGCGTCCTTGTCGCAGGCGACCGCCAGCGTGACCGCGCCGCCGAGCAGCGCGGCGCCGAGGATCAGCTCTCGGCGTACGAGCCGAGCTGCTCCTTGACCACCGCCTCGTCGATCCCGTCCGGGAGGCTGTCCTTCAAGCAGTCGGCGAGCGTGATCAGCATGTCGTCCACGCCCTTCTCCTTCACGATCCGTGCGAGGAGCTGCTTCGCCTCCCGGGAGTGGTCGTCCTTCAAGAAGCCCTTGACGCTCTCGACGGTCAGGTCCCCCTGGAAGTCGATGTACATGTTCTCCAAGAGATAGCGGATCAGCTCGTTCATGTACGATCTCCTTACAAGTTGGGGAGGCCGCGGGGGCGCCTCCGAGAGTCTGGGGCGTATAGCCGTCCCCCTGCCCCACCGGCAAGCTCCTTGCGCCGTCACGGGCATTTTCGCGCGGATAGTGGCTCATCGACACCTCGCGGACAGCTCGGTCGACTCGTGACAGACGAGGCACGGGCGGGAGTTCTTGCGCATCGCGCTCGCGCATTTCGAGGCGAAGCCGGCGGGGTGCGGGTTGTAGCCGCGCCCGCCGCCCGCCGCGGTCGCGTGGCAGGTCGCGCAGTCGCGCTCCGTGTGGCAGCTCACGCAGGCCGTGATGTTGCGCTGAGCCTCGAAGGCGTGGTGCTGGCGGGTGCGGGGCGGCTCGGACCACACCGCGGCGGGCGGGTGGAAGCGGCCCTGCTTGGCGAGCGCGCCGGGGCTCCCGCTCATCGTGACGCCCGAGCGCTGGTGACACGGCAGGCAGAACTGCGCTTGCTGGTGGCAGCTCGCGCAGCGAGGGTTGTCCATACGCGCCTCGATCGGGTGCATCGAGAGGTAGTCGTTGGGGTGCACGTTGCGCGGGCGGACGCGCCCGTCGTGGCAGTCGGTGCAGAAGGACTCGGCGTGGCACGAGGCGCACGCCTTCGCGTTGTCGCCCGACACCATCTTGTGGCGCGCCACGAAATCGGCGCCGTGCTCCATGTTGCCCATCCAGCGCGGCGGCGTGAGCTTGCCCTCCTTGAAGGTGACCTGCATCTGCCCGCCCGGGACGGTCTCGTGACAGCCCGTACACTCGGAGGTGGCCTTGCCCTTCTGGGGGCCCTCGACGGCGTGGCAGGTGAAGCAGCCCTTCATCCGCGGCAGCTGCTCGCGCGTCGCGAGCTCGACCTCTTGCACGGCGCCGTGGCACTGCTCGCAGTTGATGTTGCGGTCGGCGTGGAGCTTGTGGTTCGAGCGCAGGTGCGCGGTCGGCAGGACCATCCGCGCGACGTCGTTGCCCTTCTCGGGGGTCCACGGGGTGTGGCAGGTGTCGCAGCTGCCGAAGCCGGCGTCGCCGCCCTTCACCGCGCGCAGATCCTCGTGGTTCGAGCCGTGACAGCCGTCGCACAGCGCGGGCTTCGGCATCATCCGATCGTCGGCCTTGGTGCTGGTCTTCGCGCCCGCGTGGCAGTCGGTGCAGGACATGCCGAGCTCGCCCAGGTGCTTCTTGTGGTTGAAGCGGATGGTGAGCTGCTGCGGCGGATAGACGACGCGGCTCGGGCCGCTGGTGTCGGGGAACGGCGCGCCCGGAGGCAGCAGAGCTGCGGGCGTGGGCTTGCCGTCGGGCGTCGGTCCGCGGATCCACCGCGGCTGCGCGTCCGCGCCGTCGGCGAGGCCCGAGACGGCCGCGACCAGCAACGCGGCGGGCAAGAGCCCGCGCTCCAGCAGGCGGCGCGGGCTCATCGGCGCGCCACCACGGTGAGCCACGCGAGCACGCGGTAGCGCTGCCCGACGAGTTTGTTGGTGTTGTGTTCCCATTCGATGCGGGTCCGTGCGAACTCGGAGGGCGCGAAGCCGGCGCCGAGCACGTAGCCGACCGACGTCGCGCTGCGGTCGGGGCGCAGCTCGTCGCGCCAGTCGAACACCGACGCGCGGGCGAGGGCGAAGTAGCGCCCGCCGCGGAAGGACTTGTCGCCCGAGAGATCGACGCCCTCGCGCTTGCCGCGGTCGCCCGACTCGAAGACGCCTCGCAGCGCGACGCGCGCCGAGTCCCAGCGATACCGCGCGTCTGCGGAGCCGAGCCAGTCGCGCATCGTGCTGGCGGCGCCGGTCTCGGGGTTGGACGTGGCGACCCCGCCGCCGCCGCTCGGGAGCACGCCGGTCGCCGCGGTCGGGGAGACGGCAGGATCGTCGTCGGTCTCGTACCAGCGCGCGCCGCCGCTCGCGGCGACGTCGAGGCGATCGGTCACCGTCATCGCGCCGCGCAGCGTGGCGGTCTTCATGCCCCAGTGCGTGAACCAGTTGAAGATCGAGTCGCCGTCGAAGGTCGGGCGAAACATGTCGTAGTCGGCCGTCACCGTCAGCCGCCGCGTGACGAAGCCGTCGGCGCTCACGTAGTACGACGACACGAACCGATTGTAGAGATCGTAGACGACGCCGGCCCGCGCCGCGCCCCAGCGCCCCGCGGTCCCGTCGACCGCGTAGCCGACGCGCTCGCTCGACGTGCGCGTGCCGGAGATCGTCGCCGACGTCGCGCCCGTCGCGTCGGGCAGCGCCAGCGTCGTCGCCGTGCCGCGGTTCGACACCCGTCGGTAGTCGAGCCGACCATGGATCCACGTCGGCCCCGCGCTCTCGATCGCCACGCCGTACGCGGGCGCCATCGCGGCCTGCTGGAAGTGTCGATAAGCGTCGGGCGCGCCGGAGAGCGCGGCCTCGCGGTCTCCGCGGGACACGCCCCCGCGCTCGAACCTCCCGAGCGACAGCGGCAGCCCGCCGCGCTGCTCGAAGCCGCCGTACACCTCGACGTGGACATACGGCGGCGTCAGCCGGACGAGCGCGCCGTCGAACGACCACCAGCCGAGCGCGTCGACCACGTACTGACGCCCGGCGCGGAAGCCCAGCCAGCCGCCGGCGAGGTTGCGCCCCTCGACGTAGCCGTACATGAGATCGATCGGCGCCTCCGCGAGCCCCGGCGTGTAGCGCGACTCGGCGCTGCCCGCGTCGTATCTGCGCTCGCTCGCCTCCACGCCGAAGTCCGCGTCGAGGCGCATGCGGAGCTTGACGAAGAGCTGCGGGCCGCCGGGCTTCTCGTCGGGCAGGAGGCGGTACATCCCTAGCCCCAGCGTCTGCGTGACTCTGCGCCGAAACAGGATCGGATCACCGAAGGGACTGCGGAGCGAGTAGGCCTGCGCCGCGGTGTCCGACGTGACCTCGGCGTCGAACGCGCGGGCGCTCGGCGCGGCGAGCGACGTCGTGAGCAGCGACGTCGCGCCGACGAAGACCTTGAGCTTGGAGCGAGAACCCAACGAGCCGCGCACGGTACACGAAGTCCATGCTCGACCAGAAGCGTCACGTGCCGCGGCGACGCGCCCGACGGACGAAGGCGACCGTCGCCACCACGAGCGCGCCGACTCCCACCGCGACCCAGGCGGCCGGCGGCAGCGCGCGCAGCCAGTCGAACCACCGCTCCCCGAAGTAGCTCACCGCGAGCAGCGGCAGCGCGTACCCGAGCAGTGATCCCCAGAAATGCGTCCAGAACGGGACGCGCGAGACGCCGAAGAACGCGTGCAGGAGCGGCGGCATCCACAGGATGAACCGCAGCGTGAACACGGTCGCGAACGCGCGCCGCTCGAGCGCCGCGTCGTAGCGGCGAAACCTCTCGGGGATGCGCGTCGAGACCCAGTCGCGGGCGACGAACCTCGAGAACGAGAAGCCGACGACGCTCGCCGCCATCGTGCCCGCCATCGACAGCGCGAACGCGACGGGCCAAGGCCAGACGAGCGGCGCGGCGAAGATGAACACGGTCCCAGGCACGCCGAACGGCTGCAGCGCGGCGTACGCCGCGACGAACGCGACGTAGCCCCATGGCCCGAGCGCCAGGAGCGCGGCCCTCGCGCGGGCTGGCTCGGCGAGGTGCTGGAGCAGACCAGCGTGGTACGCGAGCCCGAGCGCCGCGGCGACGGCCAGGACGGCCGCGACGCGGGCCTTGTTCATCGCGACCTCCGTACCACGACATCGCTCATGCACGCGCTCACGTGGGCGTGGCGGTCGGGCGCGGGTTGACCTACGAGGCTCGGCATGTCGAAGGCGCCGCTCACGCTCGAACAGCTCTCAGGGGTCGACCACCTGCTCTCCGACGAAGAGCGCCTCGTGCAGCACGCTGTGCGGCGCTTCGTGCGTGAGCGCTTCCTGCCCGGCGCGGGCGTGCGGTTCGAAGAAGAGCGCTTCCCGGTCGAGATGGTCCCCGAGATCGCCGCGCTCGGCCTGCTGGGCGCGTCGTTGACCGGCTACGGCTGCGCCGGCATGAGCGCCGTCAGCTACGGGCTCGCGCTGTCCGAGCTCGAGTACGGCGACAGCGGCCTGCGCTCGTTCGTGAGCGTGCAGGGCTCGCTCGCGATGTACCCCATCTGGCGATACGGCTCCGACGCGCAGAAGGAGCGCTGGCTGCCCGGCATGGCTCGCGGCGAGCTCATCGGGTGCTTCGGCCTCACCGAGCCCGACGCCGGCAGCGATCCCGGCGCGATGAAGACCCGCGCGCGGCGGGACGGCGACGACTACGTCCTCACCGGCACCAAGATGTGGATCACCAACGCCCCGTTCGCGCACGTCGCGGTCGTGTGGGCCAAGGTCGACGACGGCGGCCCCGAGAGCATCAAGGGGTTCGTGATCGAGCGCGGCGCGAAGGGCTTCGAGACCCCGACCGTGAAGGGCAAGATGTCGCTGCGGGCGAGCGAGACCGGCGAGATCGTGCTCGATGGGTGCCGCGTCCCCAAGGCGAACGTGCTCGACGGCGCGACCGGCCTCGGCGGCCCGCTGTCGTGCCTGACGCAGGCCAGGTTCGGGATCTCGTTCGCGGTGCTCGGCGCGGCGAAGGCGTCGTGGGAGGCCGCCGCGGCCTACGCGCAGAACCGCGTCGCGTTCGGCAAGCCCATCGCCGCCAAGCAGCTGATCCAGGAGCGCCTCGTCGACATGGCCCAGGAGATCGCGAAGGGCGAGATCATGGCGATGCACTTCGCCCGCCTGAAGGACCAGTCCAAGCTGTCCCCGGCGCAGGTGTCGCTGTGCAAGCGAAACAACTGCAAGATCGCCATCGAGGTCTGCCGCGAGGCGCGGGCGATCCTGGGCGGGAACGGCATCCTGCTCGACTATCCGGCCATCCGCCACGCGCTCAACCTCGAGAGCGTCGTCACCTACGAGGGCACGCACGAGGTCCACACGCTGATCCTCGGCAAGGCGCTGACGGGGCACGACGCGTTCTGATGGACTTCTCCCTCTCCGAGACCGAGCTCGAGGTGCAGCGCGCCGCGAGGGCGTACGCGCAGCGGGTGATCGCGCCGCGGGCGCACGAGCTGTCCGAGCGCGAGCTCTTTCCCGTCGCGGAGCTGAGGGGGCTCGCAGAGCTGGGGATGATGGGCGTGAACCTCCCCGCGGCGCTCGGCGGCGCGGAGGCCGGCGTCGTCGCCTACTCGCTGGCGATGCAGGAGGTCGCCGCCGCGTGCGCGTCGACGGCCGTGACGATGTCCGTGACCAACATGGTCGGCGAGATCATCACGAAGTTCGGTACGCCAGCGCAGGCCGAGCGTCACGTCCCCAGGCTGTGCAGCGGCGAGCACGTCGCGGGCTCGTTCGCGCTCTCCGAACCAGAGGCGGGCAGCGATCCCGGCGGGATGCGCACGACGGCGACCAAGACGTCCTCCGGATGGCGCCTCGACGGGCAGAAGCAGTGGATCACCTCGGGCACGCACGCGGGGGTCTTCGTGGTGTGGGCGCGCACCGGCGAGCCTGGGACCCGCGGCATCTCGTGTTTTCTCGTCGAAGCAGGCGCGCCGGGCCTCAAGATCGGCAAGCACGAGGACAAGCTCGGGCTGCGCGCGTCGTCGACCGTGCCGCTGACCTTCGATGGCTGCGAGCTGCCCGAATCGGCGCTGTTCGGTCCGCTCGGCGGCGGCTTCAAGATCGCGATGACCGCGCTCGACGGCGGGCGCATCGGCATCGCGAGCCAGGCGTGCGGCATCGCGTCGGCGGCGCTGTCGGCCGCGACCGAGTACGCGAAGGACAGGCGCGCGTTCGATCGCCCGATCGCCGATTTTCAGGCCATCCAGTGGATGCTCGCGGACATGCGCACCGAGCTCGACGCGGCGCGCGCGCTCACGCTGCGGGCGGCGTGGTTGAAGGGGCGCGGGCAGCCGTTCTCTCGAGAGGCGTCGATGGCGAAGCTGTTCGCGTCCGAGTCGTGCAACCGCGTCTGCCAGAAGGCCGTGCAGGTGCTCGGCGGCTACGGCTACACGCGCGAGTTCCCGGTCGAGCGATACCTGCGCGACGCGCGCGTGACCACGATCTACGAGGGCACGAGCGAGATCCAGCGCACGGTCATCGCGCGGCTGATCCTGGCCTGAGCTCGGCGAGCGCCCACCCCCACGCGACCGCGGGCGCGACGAAGAGCCACGCGCCGGCGCCGGGCCGGGCCGCGGCGTGAAAGGCGACGAGCCCGCCGACCAGCACGCTCAGGCCGCAAGCGCCGCCCGCCCACGGTCGCCACGCGCGCGACGAGAGCCACGCGAGCGCAGGGGCGAGGAGCAGGGTCGAGGCGCCCACGATCCGCGCCGAGGCGCCCCCGCCGAGCCGCGGCGCTGTCCACGGGCGCCAGTGAAACAGGCCGTGGTCGAGCGACACGACCGCGTGCGCGAACCCGCTCTCGGTCGGTGTCAACCCGGCGCCGGGCGCGAGAGGCAACAGCGACGCGACCGGCAGCGCTCCCGACGCGAGCGCCGCCGCGCACACGACGCCGAGCGGCAGCGCGCCGACGAGCGCTCCCGCGAGCGCGCGAGCCCGACCCACGGACGCGAGCGCGTGCGCCGCGATCTCGCCGCGACGCGCCGCGCGCTGCGCGACGAGCCACGCCGCGAGCGCGCCGAGCACGGGCCCGAGCGCTGCCAGCCGCGCGGCGCGGTCGACGGCGCGCATCCCCGGCTCGTCGACGAGCGACATCACGCCCCACGCGAGCGCCGCGAGCGCGAGCGAGCCCAGCGTCGTGTCGGCGAAGAGGCGCCGATCGTACGGCGTCACCTCTTCGCGCCGTCGCTCCACAGGTGGGAGACCACCGCGCCGACCGCCTTGTCGATCGCGACGCGGGCGTTCGACACCTTGCCCGGCACGCCGTTGATGATGATCGAGAACGCCACCGGCGACCTCCCTGCGGGCGCCATCACGTATCCCGACAGCGACGCGGCCCCCTCGAGCGTGCCGGTCTTCGCGCGGACGACCCCCTTGGCCGACAGATCACGGAACCTGTGGCGCAGCGTGCCGTCCTGTCCGCCTATCGCCAGCTGCGCCACGAACTCGCTCGACATGGTGCCGTCGCGCATCGCCGCGCGCAGCACCTTGGTGACGACGCTGGCGCTCACCCGGTTCGCGTCGAAGAGGCCCGAGCCGTTCTTCACGACGGTGCCCTCCTCGGCCGCGCCGATCTCGGCGAGGTACTGGGTGACCACCTCGACCGAGCCGCCTGCCTTCGCGGGGCGGCCCTTCTCCTCGAGCGCGAGGCTCTTCCAGATCATCTCCGCGTAGAAATTGTCGCTCTGCTTGCCGAGCTCGTAGAGCAGCGTCGAGAGCGGCTTCGAGCGGTGCACCGCGACCGCCGGCGCCTTCGCGCGCTCGCCGCCGAGCTTCACCTCGCCGCTGAACGCGATCTGCGCCTCGGCGAGGAGGGACTTCATCACGTAGCCGCCGAGCAGCCGCGGATCCTCGACCCTCCGCGTGAACGACAGCGCGCGCGACGACTCCGGGATCGACCCCGCGAGCTGCGCCGAGAGGCGCGAGCCCTTGCCCGAGAGCGTCAGCACGACGTTCTGCGCAGCCTTGCCCTCGACCGTCTTCACGTGGCCGTCCACGTCGACGAAGCCGGGAGGGTCGAACGTCGACTGCGCCGCCGCGCCGCCCGCGGCGGGACGCACGGTCAGCGTCACCGTGTTTCCGTTGACCGCGAGCGCGGAGACCGGCGCGCGGAAGGTCGCCCACTCGTTGGGCTGCTGCTCGAACGCCGGAGGCGTGAACTGGTCGTCGAAGAAGCGCTGATCGACCAGCAGATCACCCTCGACGCGCTTGACCCCCGCCTGCTTCAGCTCGTGCACGAGCTCCCACAGATCTCCCGAGGTCAGCGACGGATCGCCGGAGCCACGCAGGACCACGTGGCTCGCGGTGCCGCCCTTCACCTTGCCGTAGAGCGCGGTCACGTAGCGGTGCGAGCCGCGCAGCCTCGACAGCGCCGCGGCGGCGGTGAGCACCTTCGCGTTCGACGCCGGGTTCAGCGCGCGCTTCGCGTGCTTCGACGCGAGCACGTCGCCGGTCTCGACGTCGACGAACGACGCGGTCACGGTGCCGCCCATCTCGCCCACCTTGGCGCCGAGCGCGTCGAGCGCCTGCTTCAGCGCCGGGACGCGCGTGCTCGACCTTTCATGCGAGCCCTCGGGTGCGCTAGAACCGCTCGATGACGGCGCGCCCTGCGACTCGACGCGCGGGGCCAGCGAGACCGGCGCGACGATGAGGGACACGAAGAGCACGCGCCGAACCCAGGCCACACCGCTTCCGACCACGGCGCGGCGCGTTTGGCAAGGGGCGGCGCTCGTCGCGGGGCTCGCGTCGTGCCGTGGGACGCGCGACCCCCACCCCGCGCTCGAGCTCGTCGTCGGCGATCCCCCCGCGACGCTCGACCCCCGCTTCTCGACCGACG
>CAUJFL010000143.1 GCA_963169165.1 Myxococcota bacterium
AGAACGCGGTGAGAGGATCGGCGCCGGGCTGGCGCACGAGCTCGGACATCTGGCGGAAGCGGTCGGCGTCGAGCTTCGCGACGTCGGCTTGATCCTTGAATTTCAGGGTGATCGCGGTGACCGAGCCCTTCACCTTGTCGACGGTGACCTTCTCGGCGACCTTCTCGAAGTCTTCCCGCGAGGCGTTCTTCGAGTCGGCCTTGATGCCGTACGCGGTCGCGAGCTCGCTGCGGATCTGGTCGAAGTATTTGTCGCGCTTGTCCTTGATCGCCTCCTCGACGTCGACCGTGTAGACGAGGCGCAGGCCGCCGCGCAGATCGAGGCCCGCCACCAGGCGAAAGTCGACCCGCTCCTTGAGGTAGTGAGGACACTTGATGGCGCCCTTCGACAGCTCGTCGAGCGTCGGCCACAGGCAGAGGAAGGCGCCGAGCCCGATCACCAGGGTCATCCCCGCCTTCACGCGCCAGGCGAGGTCGACCAGATCGCGGGTGCAGACGAGCGACCAGACCATGCCGAGCGCCCCGATCACGACCATCCAGAACGAGTCGTAGACCGCCGACACGCTCGCGACGCCCGCGCAGGCGGCGGCGCACCACCACGCCGCGCGGTGCGCGCGCAGGACGAAGCCGAGCACGAGCCAGAGGGCCCCGGCCGCGGCGAACCCGTACTTCAGGTAGGTGTCGACCATCGCGCGTCAGAGGCTCACTTGGAGGACGCGGGGGCGGCGCTGGTGACGCCGTCGCCGTCGAGGCTGACCACCGACGTCCGCAGGATGTCGATCTTCACGCCGGGGGCGACCTCGAGCTTGGCGAGGCGAGACTCTCTCTCGAAGGTGACGAGCTTGCCGACGAGGCCCGCTTGCGTGACCACCCGGTCGCCCACCTTGAGCTTGGACTCGAATTCTTTCTGCTTCTTCTGCTGCGAGCGGTTCATGAAGACCATCAGCAGCACCATCGGGATGACGATGAGCAGCGGGAACATCGCACCGAGCGCGCCGCCGGGGGGCGCGCCGCCACCCTGGGGGGCAGCGGTGCCGGGGTGACCGGTCTGCGGAGCGGGGGCGCCTCCGGGCGCGGGGATGTCTTGGGCGAATGACACTGATGGTTCTCCGGGGGCGCGGCCTATAGCGGGGATGCGGAAGTCGAGCAAGCGGGCAATGGCGGCGACGCCGGGCTCGTCTCGGCTGGGCGCTCACGCTAGACGCCCGCTCGGTGTCGCCATTGCACTCGGTCACGTCGGCGATCCGGCTCGCCCTCCGCGCGGTCGCCCGCTCGAAGCTGCGCGCCGCGCTGACCGTGCTGGGGATCTTGATCGGCGTGGCGGCGGTCGTGACGGTGACCGCGCTCGGCACCGGCGCGCGGGACAAGATCGCGAAGCAGATCGAGGATCTCGGCTCGAACACGCTCTACATCAACCCTCAGCCGACGCAGCTCTCCGGGGTGAAGCAGAAGAGCTTCGGGCGGCTGACCGAGGCCGACGCGCGCGCGATCATGCGCGAGGCGACGAGCGTCGTCGCGATCGCGCCGTTCCTGTCGCAGGCCGCGCAGATCGTCGCGGGCGACCGCAACACGGCGACGTCGGTGATGGGCTCGACGCGCGACTACTTTCACGTCCGGCAGTTCACGCCGAGGCTCGGCGCGATCTGGAGCGACGCCGACGAGCGGACCAAGGCGAAGGTGGTGGTGCTGGGCGCGACGACCGCGGAGAACCTCTTCGGCTCGCAAGACCCGGTCGGAGAGATCGTGCGCGTGGGGCGGCACCCGTACCGCGTGATCGCGGTGCTCGCGCGGAAGGGTCCGAGCCCGTTCGGCGAAGATCAAGACGACCGCGCGCTGATGCCGTCGTCGACCTTCCGCGCGAGGATCCGACCGACGGGCCCGGGGCGCGTCGACTTCATCATGGCGTCGGCGTCGTCGGCCGACACCGTCGGGCGCGCCGAGGCGCAGATCGACGCGATCCTGCGCCAGCGCCACGGCACCGACGTGATGGGACAGCCTGATTTTCGCATCAGGACGCAGCAGGAGTTCCGCGAGAGCCAGGAGGCGATCTACGGGATCCTGTCGGCGCTGCTCGTGTCGGTCGCCGCGGTGTCGCTGTTCGTCGGCGGCATCGGCGTGATGAACATCATGCTGGTCAGCGTCACCGAGCGCACGCGCGAGATCGGGATCCGCATGGCGATCGGCGCGAGCTACTCGGACATCCTCTCGCAGTTTCTCGTCGAGGCGGTGGTGCTGTCGCTGCTCGGCGGGATCGCGGGCACGGCGCTCGGGCTCTCGGCGGTGGTCGCGTTCTCCCGGGCGCTCGACTGGCCGATGCGGCTGCCCATCGACGCCCTGCTGCTCGCGCTCGCGACGAGCGCCGGCATCGGGGTGCTCTTCGGGTTCTTGCCCGCGAGGCGCGCGGCGCTGCTCGATCCCATCGACGCGCTCAGGCAGGACTGACGCGCGCGACGTCAGCGAAAGAGCGAAGCCTGCACCATCACGTCGACGCCCTCACGACCGAGCCTGCGCGCGCCGAGCGCCGACACCTCGACGCACCGACAGCGCGGGCGCAAGCCGACGCGCGCCTCGTCCGCGAGCGCGACCCCGGCGGGGAAGCTCCACACGCGCGACGCGTCGGCGAACCACGGGCCCCGAGAGGCGGCGACCCCCGCGCGCGCCGTCGTGCCCTCCGAGGCGAGCCAGCGCGCGCGGGTCGCGTCGCCGAGCTCGAGCGCCCGCGCCTCGATCGGGTTCGCTCCCCGGAGCGACTCGACCGTGAGCCTGACGAACAGCGCGCGAGGTCCGAGCTGCGCGCGCGCGACCCCCAGCGCTTCGCGGGCCACGAGCGCCGCGTGGACGTCCGCGCGCGCGAACGTGGAGCGTAGACCCGCGCGGAGCTGGGCGACCGCGACGATCGCCCCGCCTCGCGTGAGCGCGCCGGGCTCGAGCGACAGCGACGCGACGCCACGTCCCGGGGGTCCGAGGGACGTCGCGAGCGGCGCCGACAGCGCGAGCGCGCGGCCGCGCGTGACCGCCGAGGGGGCGAACGACGCGCCGTCTCCGCGCTCGTCGGCGACGAAGGTCGCCACCCGCAATCCGGGCTCGAGCACGTGGACCGCGCCGCCCGCGAAGCGCCTCGCGAGCGGGAGCCCGACGCCGGCGACGAGCGAGCCCGCGACGCCGCTGCTCCCGCCTCCCGACTCGTCGGACGAGAGCCAGGTCGACAAGCTCGCGCGCGCGTCGAGCCTCGCGGCCCCGACGAAGCCACCAGCGGCGCCGACCGCCCGCGCGCGCGCGAGGCCGACGGATCGGGAGCCCGACGACAGCGACGAGGCGTCCGCGACCATGGACAGGGACGCCGCGCGCGCGGCGAGGTCGAGCGGCGCGACGATCCGCGCTCCCGACCCGATCCCACCACCCTCGCCGCGCGGCGCGTAGACGAACGCGGAGGCGCCCAGCGTCGACGCGTCGAGCGCGACGTCGAGGCGGTCGCGTGCGCGCGCGGCGGTGTCCACGTCGACCGCCGCGCGCGACACGCCGGGGCCCCGCACGGCGTCGACCGACGCGCTCACCGACTCTGTCCCCGGGATGGACGCGCGCCCGGCCAGCGTCACGCGATCGCCGCGCAGCCGCTCCCAGCGCGCGCGCAGGCGGCTCCTCTCGGTGTCGAGCGTCGCCACGGTGTCGAACCCGGTGGCGCGGAGGTAACCACCCGCGTGGAGGTCGACCGAGCGCGCGCCACCGAGGGGGACGTGCGCGCCAGCGCCCGCGAACGGACCGTCCGACGCGCGCCACCCGAGCGTCGGCGGCAAGAGCCCGAGCTGCGTCGGCGCGCGGAGCGACAGCCAGGGCAGCGTCAGCGTGCGCGCGTCCATCACCCGCAAGGTCACGTCGCGCGCCCGCACCTCGCCCGCGGGGGTCACGACGAACCGGCGCGCCTCGACCGACAGGGGCGGCGGCTCGCACGCGCAGCTCGACGCGACGACCGGGCCCTCGACCTCGACCGAGCCGTCGTCACGACGAACGATTCTCACGCGTTCTCCGCGGAGCTTCAGGCGGCCGCCGTCGACGATCACGCGCCCGCGCAGCTCGGCCTCCCGGAGATCGAGCGAGAGCTCGGCCTCGTCGGCGCGAAACCTGATCGGCGCGACGACGGCCGGAGGCTCGGGCGGGCCCGTCGTCGCCTCCCCGCTCAGCGCTTCTTCTTTTCGACCTTGGGCGGCGGGGGCGCGGGCTTCTCGGCGTAGGAGCCGGCGGGGAAGTCGACCTCGAAGCGCGCGCCGTGAAGCGTGTCGACGAGGCGCGTGGTCGCCTTCACGTCGGCGCGCAGCCAGATGGTCAGCACGACGTCCTTCTTCACGACGCGCATCCGCGCGCGGATCGCCGGGGTGTCGAAGTAGAAGAGCTCGAGCGGGTTGGTGTCGTTGTAGGTGTCGACGCGCGCGTCGCGGAACACGTAGGTGAGCGTGCCCGCCGCGGGCTGCTCGGCGATCTCGACGCGCTTCGACAGCCCGACGAAGATGCGCGAGCCGCCCTCGGCGCCCTTGAGCAGCTCGAAGCCGGGGAACTCGGCCATCGCGCGCGGCTCGGCCTTCTTCTTCGTGGCAGCGCGCTTGTCGGCCGCCGGGGCCTTGTCGCTCGCCAGGGCGGGCGTGACCAGGGTCGCGAGGCACAGGGCACAGAGCACGGCGGGGCGCATGGCGGACAGCGATTGTGGCAGAGCGCCGCGCGGCGGCCAAGGGTCGATCGCGCCGCGCAAACGCTGTATGAGCGCGGCTCCTCTCGTGAAGGGACCGGAGACAGCCATGCCGAACGTCGAAATCCTCCATCAAGCCAGCAACGTCGCCCGCGGCCTCGCGATGGATGCGGTCCACGCCTGCTCGTCAGGACACCTCGGCCTGCCGCTCGGCGCCGCCGAGATCGGCGCGGCGCTCTACGGAGAGATCTTGCGGCACGATCCCGCTGATCCCGGCTGGCTCGGGCGCGATCGCTTCGTGCTGTCGGCGGGGCACGGCAGCATGTTCCTCTACGCGTGGCTGCACCTCTCGGGCTATTCGCTGCCGCTCGACGAGCTGAAGCGCTTTCGGCAGTGGGAGGCGAAGACGCCGGGACACCCCGAGTTTCACGAGACGCCCGGCGTCGAGGCGACGACCGGCCCGCTCGGGCAGGGCGTCGCCAACGCGGTGGGCCACGCGGTCGCGGCGAAGATGCTCGCCGCGACCTACAACACCCCCGAGCACCGCGTGTTCGACAGCACCATCTTCGTGCTCGCCGGCGACGGGTGCCTGCAGGAGGGCGTCGCCTCGGAGGCGGCGTCGTTCGCGGGGCACCAGCGGCTCGACAACCTCGTCGTGCTCTATGACTCGAACGACGTGACGCTCGACGCGATGGCCAACAAATCGCAGAGCGAGGACGCGTGCAAGCGCTTCGAGTCCTACGGCTTCGAGGTGTCGCGCGTCGAGGCCGGCAACGACGTCGGCGCGGTCATCGCGGCGATCGAGAGCGCGCGCGCGTCGACCTCCGGCAAGCCCAGGTTCATCGAGCTGAAGACGCTGATCGGCAAAGGGATCGCCGAGGTCGCGGGCACGGCGAAGGCGCACGGCGAGGGCGGGGCGAAGTTCATCCCGGCGGCGAAGAAGAGCCTCGGGCTGCCTGACACACACTTCTTCGTCAGCGACGAGGTCCGCGCGTTCTTCGCGGCGCGAAAGACCGCGCTCGCCGAGCGACGCAAGAGCTGGGACGCGACCTACGCCGCGTGGCGCGCGGCGAACCCGGCGCTGGCCACGCAGCTCGACGCGGCGCTCACGGGTCGCGCGCCCGCCGATCTCGTCGACTCGATCCCCGCGTTCGCCGCCGACGCGAAGCTCGCGACGCGCAAGGCCGGCGAGGCCGCGCTGCAGGCGGTCGCGAAGGCGATGCCGAGCCTGATGGGGGCGTGCGCCGATCTCTACGGCTCGACGTTCAACTACATCGCGGGCGGCGGCGATTTCGAGCCCGCGACGCGCGCCGGGCGCAACGTCCGCGCCGGGATCCGCGAGCACGCGATGGGCGCGATCATGAACGGCATCGCGTACCACGGGGGCCTCCGCGCGAGCGGCGCGACGTTCCTGGTGTTCGCCGACTACCTGCGGCCCAGCATCCGCGTCGCGTCGCTCTCGCATCTGCCGGTCGTGTACGTCTTCACGCACGACTCGGTGGGCGTCGGCGAGGACGGCCCGACGCACCAGCCGGTCGAGACGGTGATGGGCCTCCGCGTGATCCCGAACCTCGACGTGCTGCGACCCGCCGATCCAGAGGAGACGGCAGGCGCGTGGGCCGCGGCCCTCGAGCGCACCGACGGTCCGACCGTGCTCGCGCTGTCGCGTCAGGCGGTGCCGATGCTGCCTGGCGACGCGAAGACCAGGCGCGAGGGCGCGCGACGCGGAGGCTATGTGCTCGTGAAGGAGACGGCCGCGCTCGAGCGCATCTTGATCGCGACGGGCAGCGAGGTGTCGCTCGCGGTCGCCGCGGCCAAGGAGCTTGGCGGCGGCACGCGCGTCGTGTCGCTGCCGTGCTGGGAGCGCTTCGAGCGCCAGGACGCGGCGTACCAGGACGAGGTGCTGCCGCCGTCGTGTACGGCGCGCGTGTCGATCGAGGCGGGCGTGACGCTCGGCTGGAGGGCGTGGGTCGGATCCCGCGGCAAGGCGATCGGCATCGACCGTTTCGGCGCCAGCGCGCCGGGCGGCCTCGTGATGGAGAAGCTGGGCATCACGGCGCAGGCGGTCGTCGACGCCGCGCGCGCGCTCGGCTGAACGCGGGTGCTTGGAGCGCGCGAGGTCGCGGTCGACCTCGCGTTCCATGTCGCGAGGTCTGTGGCCCAGCTATCGCGTCGCGAAGGGCGCGCCGCACCAGCTCGCCGCCGAGCTCGAGCCGAGTACGTCGGCGCGCGAGCGCTGGTGCGTGAACACCGAGGACCTCATCGAGAGCGGGCACGTGTACCTCGAGGTCGCCGACGCGACGCTCAGGAGGCTGGTGGGATGAGCGCCGGCGGTTGCGTCACACGCAGAGTCGTCGGTTGAGCGACGCGAGGTCCTTCCGCGCGGCGCGAAGGACCGCCTCGGCGAAGCTCTGCTCGCTGTCACTGGCGTCGTCGTCGAGAGATGGAACACCTCCAAGCAGCAGTCCGAAGGCGCTGATGCGCTGCCTCATGACGCCGACGGCCTTCTCGTCGCGGGTGCCGCCGAACGTCGGGTAGGCGTACTGGATCGGCTGGCCCGTGAGCGCCGCCCACGACCCCACGCGACGCACGCGGCCGTTGCGCTGGAGCGTGCGGACGGGGCTGGGGTCGAGCTCGTAGTGGATGAGGTGCCGACAGCAGCGATGCAAGTCGACGCCCTCGCTGAGGCGGTCGGTGGTGACGAGCACGTCGGGCCCGAAGGGGCTGTTGAAGAGCGCGAGGACGATGTCGGGCT
>CAUJFL010000144.1 GCA_963169165.1 Myxococcota bacterium
GACGCCCCACGCGAGGCGCGCGCCGTCAGCCCGCGACGCCACCACGGGCAGCGGCGCCTTCGGTTGGAGCGTCGACGAAGTGTCCGCGGGCGTCGTGGGCGCTCGCTGGGGCGCTGAAGCTCGCGGCGGCGCGACCAGCTCTTCGGCGGCCGCTGTCGCGAGGCCGCGCAGGAGCACCTCGACGGTCGGGCGCGGCGACGGTGACCGCGCGAGCGCGAGGCGCAGCAGGTCTTCGTGGCGCGCGGAGAGCCCCGCGCCGTCGAGCGCGCCCGACGCGGGCGACGGCGCCTCCTCGCCGCGCAACAGCGCGAGCGCGACCGACGCGAGCCCGTACACGTCCGTCCACGGGCCCGGCGGCGCGCCGTCCTCGAGCTCGGGAGGGCACGCGCCCGTCGAGAACAGCGCCGCCACCCCGCGCGCGCCGTCGGCGGCCTCGGCGACCTGCGCGAGCCCGAACAGGTCGAGCGCGAGCGCGCCGTCGCGCACGACCACCGTCTCCAGCGACACGGCGCCGTGCGCCATCCCCTGCTCGTGCAGCGCCTCGAGCGCGCGCGCGATCGGCGCGAGCACGCGCGCGACCTCGGAGGGTGACCACGCGCGCCCGAGCCACGTCGCGACCGTCGGCCACGCCTCGCCGCGCCGCACGACCGCGATGCAGGGACGAGCCCCCAGCGTCGCGACGCGCGCGGAGAGCAACGGCAAGAGGTTTCGTTCGCCGATCGCGTGGCGCCCCGCGCGCTCGACCGCCGACGCGAGCGCCGCGGACGACGTGCCCACCGCGACCTCTGGCGCGAGCGCCACCGCGTACTCGCGCTGGTCGAGCGTGGAGCGGCACGACAGCACCGCGAGCGCCCTGCCCGCGCGCGCGACGGACAGCACCTCGTGTTCGCCCAGGATCACCTGGCCGAGCAGCGAGTCGACGTCGCTCATGGGCACGTCCGACGACGTGGGATCATCGCGGACAGTCTGGCGCCAAAAGGGTCGACGTTGCCAGGTTGTCGTGCATCACTCCCGCCCCCGCCCGCGCGACAATCCTGATTTGCGCGCTGGCACGGGCCGTGCTCAAAGCTCCGCCGGATGCCTCGTCCACACCGGTGGGCCCTCTCCGTCGTCGCCGCGACCGCGCTGCTCGTCTGCGCGGGCGACGCGCTCGCGCAGACGGTGTCGCTCGCGACCGCCCAGGCCAACCCGTCGCGCAAGGGCGGCTTCCGCTCCCAGGATCGC
Source organism: Myxococcota bacterium (assembly GCA_963169165.1). Classification (GTDB taxonomy): domain Bacteria; phylum Myxococcota_A; class Polyangia; order Polyangiales; family Polyangiaceae; genus JADLFU01. Next base: position 1,225 of record CAUJFL010000144.1, read on the forward strand.
TACCCGCTCTGGATCAGCAAGGCCGACTGCCTCGCCGACGACTCCTACACGTTCGTCGTGAGGGTGGCGAACCTCGGCTCGACGCCGCTGTTCGTCTTCGCGTCGGCGGCGGGCCAGGACTGCAGCGATCCCACGACCCGATCGGGCGCCAACGCGCGCTGCTGGAAGCTCGCCGAGATCAACGCGCAGAGCGGCGCGACCTCTTACTCGATCACGCTGCCGGTGCGCGACATCGTCGGCGGCTACGATCAGCCCTCCACCTTCAACCCGGGCGCGACCGAGGCCGTGTGCGAGCGCTCGGGCAGCGACGCGCCGCTCGGCGTGCTGCTCCACTTCCTCCCCGTGCAGGCCGCGGGCGGCGTGGTCGCGGGCACCGGGTTTCAGTACAACGAGATCAAGTTCGACCTCGTGCCGCCGAGCGCGCCGACCAACGTCAGCGCGGGGATCGGCGACGGCGTCCTCGAGCTCTCGTGGACCACGTCGCTCAGCACCGACATCTCCGGCTACCAGTTCTATTGCGATCCGGCGCCGGGCGAGGACGCCCCCTCGTCGACGACGCCCGTCGGCGCGGCGGGCGCGGCGGGCGCGAGCAGCACCTCGCCCGGGTGCGCGGGGAGCGGCAACGCCGGCGCAGCGGGCTCGGCAGGCGCAGCGGGAACGGCCGGCGCAGCGGGAACGGGGGGAGCGTCCTTCCTCGCCGCGGGCTTCGGCGGCGACGCGGGCGCGGCGGGCGACGCGGGCGCGGCGGGCTCCGCGGGCGCGGGCGCCGGGGCTACGTCAGGTTCGGGAGGTTCTTCCGCCGCGGGGGCGTCGTCAGGTTCGGGAGGTTCGTCTTCAGGTGCGGCGGGCAAGTCCGGCACGACCGGCGCGGCGGGGTGCTCGACGGCGGGCGCGACGTGCGGGCGCTCGACGCTCATCGTCGGCGGCACGTTCGGTCCGTCGGGACACGAGTGCGGTCGCGCGACCGGCAACACGGCGACGACGGGCCGCACCTCCGATCTCAAGAACGCGGTCGAGTACTCGGTCGCGGTCGCCGCGATCGACAACGTCGGCAACGTGGGGCGGATCTCGGCGCCCAAGTGCCTCGCGCCGGCCCAGATCGAGGATTTCTACGGAGTGTACGTGCGCTCCGGCGGGCAAGCGGGCGGCGGCTGGTGCCAGACCTCGACCCCGGGGACGGGCTCGGCGGCGCTGTCGCTGGGCGCGCTCGCCGCTGTGTTCGCGCTGCGCGCCGCGCGGAGGCGCCGATGAACGCGCCGAGGCTCGCCGCCGCCGCCGCGCTGGTCGCCTGCTCGCTCTCGAGCCAGGCGCGCGCCGACAGCATGACCCCCGACTGGCGTCGCGCCGATCGACGCCTGCACCAGAGCCCGCAGTCGTTCGCGTTCGAGGCGCGGATCGGCCCGTACCGCCCGCAGATCGACGAGGAGTTCTCCTCAGGCAAGCGCCCGTTCGAGCAGGCGTTCGGCGACGGCCGCGGCCTGTACTTCGGGTTCGAGCTCGACTGGCAGGCGCTGCGCATCCCGCACTTCGGCTCGATCGGACCCGGCATCTCCTGGGGCTACACGCGCCGCAGCGCGGTGGCCAAGGTCGCCGAGGGCCCCTACGCGGGGCAGGACTCGGCGCAGTCGACCTACCTGACCATCATGCCGATGTACGCGACCGGCGTGCTCCGTGTCGACGTGCTGGCGCGCGACTTCGAGGTGCCGATCGTCCCCTACGGCAAGCTCGGCCTCGGCATGGCGCTGTGGCGCGCCTCGACCGACAACGGCGTGTCGACCGCGCCCGACGGCACGGTCGGCAAGGGGCGCACGTGGGGCACGCACATGGCGCTCGGCGGCATGTTCCTGCTCGATTTCCTCGATCCATCGGCCGCGCTCGGCTTCGACGAAGAGGTCGGAGTCAACAACTCCTACCTCTTCGCCGAGTGGCAGTGGCTGAACCTCGATGGCCAGCTCATCGAGAAGCGCCCGCAGATGCACGTGGGCACGACCGGCTGGATCGCCGGCCTCGCCCTCGAGTTCTGATCAGCGGTTCACGTGGTGGTGCGTCTCGGGCACCGCGAAGCCCGCCGCGCCCAGCTCCTGACGGATGGCCTCGTTGGTGTCGAAGTACACCTGCCAGTAGTTGTCGTTGTGCGTGTACGGGCGCACGCCGAGCACGGGCCCCGCGAGCGTGAAGTCGAGCAGCATCACGTCGGGCGCGGGCGACGAGAGCACGTTCGGGATCGTCGCGAGCTTCGCCTTCAGGAGCTCGATCGCCTTCTTGTGATCGGCGCCGTGCGCGAGCTGCGCGGTGCGCTCGACGCGGCGGTACGGGTTCGCGGTGAAGTTGTGGATCGTCTCCGAGAAGATCTTCGAGTTGCCGACGCCGGTGCGCACGTTGTCGGGCGTGTCGATCGTCGTGACGAACAGGCCGATCTCGCGGACGGTGCCGGTGACGCCGCCGGCCGTGACGAAGTCGTCCTTCTTGAACGGCTTCAGCACCATCAGGAACGCGCCCGCGGCGAAGTTCGCCAGCAGGCCCGACCACGCGGTGCCGATCGCGAGCCCGGCGCCCGCGAGCAACCCGGCGAAGGTCGTCGTCTCGACGCCGAGGAAGCCGAGCAGCGCCGCGACCAGCGCGATGTTCAAGAGCACGCCGACCGTGTTGTCGGCGTAGGTGATCAGCGTGCCGTCGACCTTGCGGGCGCGCAGCGACGCGTCCATCGCGCGCTTCACCCAGCCGATGATGAAGCGGCCGATGATCCACAGCAGGATGACCGCGGCGAGCTTCGTGCCGAGGTTGATGCCCTTCTGGTACAGCAGCGGGAGGAGTTGATCGAGGTTGACGTTCATGCGCGCCAACCTCGCACCGACGCGTGCGCGGATCCGTCAGGATTCGTGGGTTCGCGTCATTTTGCGGGCGGCATGCCGGGGAACGGGAACCCCGAGGGCATCGGGAACCCGGGCGGCATGGCCGACGGGATCGGGAACCCAGGCGGAAACGGCAGCCCGCCGGGCGTCGCCGGGGCCGGCTGCTGAGGCTGCTGGGGCTGAGGCTGCTGGGGCTGCGGATACGGCTGCTGCGGGTACGGCTGCTGCTGCTGCGGGTACGGCTGAGGCTGATAGCCCGGCGGCGGCTGCTGCTGGGGATACGGCTGCGGGTACGGCTGCTGCTGGTACTGCTGCTGCTGCGGGTTCTTCGGCTCTTCGCGGTAGCAGGCGGCGGCGGTGGCGCAGAGGACGGCGAACGAGACGACGGCGAGGAGGCTCTTTTTCATGCTGACTCTCGGAGGTTAGCGCCTTTGACGGGTCGCCCGCGAGTTCGATGCCGGGTTCCTCGCCCATTCGCGCCCGGACGCGCTCTTTTTCTTCTCGAGCGGCTTGCGCGTCTCCGCGGCTCGACTTAATACTGAACCATATGGTTCAGCATCAGACCGCCCGCCTCGACGCCACGTTCGCCGCGATCTCCGACGCGACCCGGCGCGGCGTGCTCGACAGGCTCGGTCGTTCGGACGCGTCGATCACCGAGCTGGCCGAGCTGTTCGCGATGACCCTGACCGGGATGAAGAAGCACGTCGGCGTGCTCGAGCGCTCGGGCCTCGTCGTCACCGAGAAGGTCGGGCGCGTGCGGACGTGCCGGCTCGGGCCGCGCGGCCTCGACGAAGAGGCGGCGTGGCTCGACGCGCAGCGGCGGCGCTGGGCGGCGCGCTTCGACGAGCTGGACCACGTCCTCGTGGAGCTGTCCAACAAGGAGAGACAACATGGAAAACAACGCACAGAATGAGCCCGCCACCTCAAACCTATCGAACCACACAGGGCTCGAGCGCGTCTCCGACCGCGAGCTCCTCGTGACCCGGACGTTCGACCACCCGGCGCGCCTCGTGTTCGAGGCCTGGACGACGCCGGCGCTGTTCGTGCGGTGGTGGGTGCCCCGATCATTCGGGATCGAGCTGCTGTCGTACGAGATGGACTTCCGGGTCGGCGGTCGCTACCGGCTCGTGTTCAAGGCCGGGCCCGGCGAGATGGCGTTCTTCGGGACCTACCGCGAGGTGACGCCGCACACGCGCCTCTCCTGGACCAACGAGGAGGCGGGGGACAGCGGGCAGCTCACCACGGTCACGTTCGAGGAGGCGGGCGGCAAGACCCGGCTCACGGTGCGCGAGTCGTATCCGACCAAGCGAGCGCTCGACGACGCCGTCGCGTCCGGCAGCACCGGCGGGATGGAAGAGACGCTCGAGCAGCTTCGCGCGCTGCTCGCCAACGCCGGCGCCTGACGATCGTCAGCCCCGCGCGGTTGGTGCGGCAGGTGGCGCGGGGATCGTGCGATCGTCTGGCGCATGGCTCCTCGCGTCCCTGATCTCGGCGTCGGCGTGGGGCTGCGCGTGCCGCACTATCGCCGCGTCGTGGACGAGCAGCCCGAGATCGACTGGTTCGAGTGCATCAGCGAGAACTTCATGGTCGACGGCGGCAAGCCGCTGCACTTTCTCGACGCGGTGCGCGCGCGGTACCCGGTCGTCCTTCACGGCGTCTCGATGAACCTCGGGGGCACCGAGCCGCTCGACGAAGAGTACCTGCGCCGCCTGCGCGAGCTCGCGCGGCGCGCCTCGCCCGCGTGGATGAGCGATCACCTCTGCTGGAACGGCGCCGACGGCCAGCACCTGCACGAGCTCTTGCCGCTGCCGATGACCCGCGAGGTCGTGCGGCACGTCGCCGAGCGCGTGCGGCGCGTGCAAGGCACGCTCGAGGTGCCGTTCGCGATCGAGAACGTCTCGTCGTACATGACCTTTCGCGAGGACGAGCTCACCGAGTGGCAGTTCGTCTCCGAGGTCGTCGAGGCGGCCGACTGCGGCCTCTTGTTCGACGTGAACAACGTCTACGTCTCGAGCTTCAACCACGGCTTCGACCCGACCACCTACATCGACGGCGTGCCGCACGCGCGGGTGTTCCAGATGCACCTCGCGGGCTACTCGGACAAGGGCACGCACCTGCTCGACACGCACGATCATCCGGTCAGCGAGCCGGTGTGGGAGCTGTATCGACGCGCGTGCCGGAGGATCGGCCCGTGCTCGACGCTGATCGAGTGGGACGACCACATCCCCGAGCTCGAGGGGCTGATCGCCGAGGCCGACAAGGCGCGCGCGGTGCGTGACGAGGAGCTCTCGCGATGAGGCTGGCCGAGCTGCAGCGCGAGCTCTGCGCGGCGCTCCAATCGCCGACGCCGGTCCCGCGCGACCCCCGGACGGCGACGCTCGCCGAGCGGCTCGTCGGCGCGCGCGGCCAGCTCACGCCCGCGGCGCAGCTCGAGATCTACCGCGCGCAGTTCTTCTATCGGCACCTCGACGCCATCGCCGAGGATTTTCCGGCGCTCGTCGAGGCGCTCGGCTGGGAGGCGTTCGAGGAGCACGCGAGGGCGTACCTCGCGGCGCACCCGCCCGCGTCGCCGTCGCTGCGCGAGCTGGCCGCGCGGTTGCCCGGCTTCTTGGCCGCGCGGATCGAGCCGGCGTGGGCCGATCTCGCGCGGCTCGAGTGGGCTCTCGTGGAGGCGTTCGACGCGGCCGACCTGCCGCCGCTCGACACGAGCGCGGTCACCCTCGCGGCCGACGCGCTCGATCGCGCGCGCCTCGTGCTCGATCCGAGCCTGTCGCGGCTGAGGCTCTCCGCGCCGGTGCACGAGGTCCGCGCGCGCCTCGTCGACGGCGAACGCGTGGCGCCGCCCATCTCACGCGCGACCTGCCTCGTCGTGTACCGCCAGCGCCTCGAGCTGATGTGGCGCGAGGTGCCGCCGCTGGCGCTCGACGCGCTCGACGCGCTGGCAGGGGGCCGCCCGCTCGCCGAGGCGCTCGACGAGCTCTCGGCGCGGAGCTCGCCCGAGGAGGCCGAGACGCTCGAGCGCGAGATCGGCGGGTGGTTCGGCGAGTGGGTGTCCGATGGGTGGATCCGCGAGGTGCTCCCGGCGGACGGAGGCGCCTGATGGTGGCGCTGGCCGGCGCGCCATGGAAGGCGATACCCTCCCGCGAATGAAACGCACTCTCCTCACTTCGCTCACGCTCGTCGTCTCGCTGGCCGCGCCGTCGACGGCGCTCGCCGCGACCTATCAGGTCGGACCGTCTCGCGCGCACAAGACGCTGCAGGACGTCGCCGCGACGCTGGCGCCCGGCGACGTCGTCGAGCTCGACGGAGACGCGACCTACGCGGGTGGCGTCGTGTTCGACGCCCCGGGCACCGCGGTGCAGAAGATCACGATCCGCGGCGTGCGGGTCAACGGAAAGCGGCCGGTCCTAGAGGGCGCGACCAACACCGTCGAGGCGCGCGCCGATCACTACGTGTTCGAGGGGCTCGACCTCACGGGCGGCTCGTTTCGGTGCTTCTTTCACCACGCCGACGACATCACCCTGCAGGACAGCGTGATCCACGACTGCCCCAAGCACGGCCTGCTCGGCGCCGACGAGGACTCGGGATCACTGTTGTTGCAGTACGTGGAGGTCTACAAGTGCGGCGCGGGCACCCAGAACCACCAGATCTACATGGCGACCGACGAGTCGGCGCACAAGGGCTCGGTGTTTCGGATGCAGAGCTGCTACGTGCACGACGCCAACGGCGGGAACAACGTGAAGAGCCGGGCCGAGCGCAACGAGATCTACGGCAACTGGATCGAGGGCGCGCTCTACCACGAGCTCGAGCTCATCGGCCCCGATGGCCAAGACCCGTCGCTCGCGCGCGAGGACTCGGACGTGGTCGGCAACGTGCTCGTGAAGCGCAACGACTTCTCGGTCGTCAGGTTCGGGGGCGACGGCACGGGCCAGACCGACGGTCGGTATCGCTTCGCGTACAACACGGTGGTCGCCGGGCAGGCCGCAGTGTTTCGCTTGTTCGACGGGATCGAGAGCCTCGAGGTTCACAACAGCGTGTTCGTGCGCCCGGGCGGCGACGTGAACCTCGTGCGCCAGGTCGAGGCCGCGTGGAGCACCGGCGCCTCGATCATCGTGGGCAGCAACAACTGGGTGCAGACCGGCGCCGCCAACCAGCCGCCCGCGTGGACCGGCACGATCCTCGGCGCCGACGCGGGGCTCTCGACCAGCTTCGCGCCGGTCTCGGGCAGCCCGCTGCTCGACGCCGCGAGCGCCGCGACGACGGGGGCGCCAGGCCATGAGTTTTCCAACCCGCTGGCGATCAACTCGGTCCACCCGCCGTTGCAGGTGCAAGAGGCGCTCGGCGCCGCGACGCCACGCCCCACCTCGGGGGCGCCAGACATCGGAGCGTTCGAGCTCGACACGGGCGCGGGGGGCGCGGGCAACGGTGGCAACGGCGGCGCGAGCGCGGGCAACGCTGGTGCAGGCGCCGGTAGCGGCGGCGCGGGCGCGGCGGCGGGGGCGAGCAACGGCGGGGCGGGCTCGGGCAACGCTGGCGCGAGCAACGGCGGGGCTGGCTCGGGCAACGCTGGCACGAGCAACGGCGGGGCGGGCTCGGGCAACGCTGGCGCGGGCAAGGGTGGTGCTGGCTCGGGCAACGCTGGCGCGAGCAACGGCGGGGCGGGCTCGGGTAACGGTGGCGCGGGCAAGACTGGCCAGGGGGGCTCGACCGCCGGGGTGGGCGGCGCGAGCGCCGGCAAGCCTGGGAGCGCGGGGACGTCGGGCAGCGGCATGTCAGGAAAATCTGGAACCGGAGGCGGGAGCGCGGGGGCGAAGGCAGGCGGCGCGGGCGGGGTGGCGAGCGCCGGCGCGGCCGACGAGGGCGACGACGGAGGCTGCGGGTGCGCGGTGCCGCGGCCGCGCGACGCCATGGGGCTCACCGCGCTCGCTGCGCTCACGGCGCTGGTCGTGCGCAGGCGGCGCGGGGTCTCTAGCCGATGATCATCGACTCCGAGAGCAGCTTGCCCTCCCTGTAACGCCTGAGGTTCCACTGCGAGAAGATGGGATCGGTCGAGCCCTTCACGATGTGCTCGGCGAGGCGCGGGGCGATGGCTGGCGCCATCATGAACCCGTGCCCCATGAACCCTGACACCTGAAAGAACCTCGGCACCTCGTCGACCTCTCCGAGGATCGGGTTGGCGTCGGGGGTCAGATCGTAGCAGCCGGCCCACTGACGCAGCACCTTCACGCGGCCGAGGATCGGGCAGGCCTGCACGAGCGCGCGGGCGTAGAGGGACAAGAAGTCGTGTGACGAGTCCATGTCGAGCCCCGGCGGGACGTCGGCGTTGGAGATCCCTCCGACGATCTCGCCGCGCGTCGACTGGCTGAAATACAGGCCATTGGAGAGATCGGCGACCAGCGGCCCGAGGAACGGCTTCAGCGGCTCGGTCGAGCAGATCTCGTGGCGGTGCGGGTGGTTGGGGAGCTCGACCCCGGCCAGCCTCGCGATCTCGGGCGACCACGCGCCGGCGGCGTTGACCACCGTCGACGTCTCGATGTCGCCCTTGTCGGTTCGCACGCGACGGAGCTCGCGGCCCTCGACGTCGACGCCGGTCACGCGGGTGTGCAGCAGGATCTCGACGCCGTGGCGGCGAGCGGCGTCGGCGTAGCCCCACACGAACGGCCACGGGAAGACGACGGCGTCGTCGGGGTTGTAGCTCGCGGCGACGATGCCGGTCGTGTCGAGCTCTGGCACGACGCGGCGCGCGTCGCCGACGTCGAGCATGCGCGTCGCGAGGCCGTGGTGGTTCTGCAGCCGGACGCTCTGCTCGAGCGCGCGACGGCGCTGCTCGCTGCGCGCCACGAACAGGTAGCCGCCGCGGCGAAGCCACACGTTGATCTTCATCTCCGAGGCGAAGGACGCGGCGCGCTCGAGCGCCTCGCGCATCAGCCGGACGTTGGTCTCGGTCGACCACTGGGCGCGGACGCCGCCGCCATTGCGCCCGCTCGCGCCGCCGCAGAGGTAGCTCTGCTCGATCACCGTCACGCGCTTGACGCGGTGATCCTTGGCGAGGTGGTACGCGACGCCGAGGCCCATGATCCCACCGCCGATCACCACGACCTCCGCGCTCGATCGCATCGCCGCGTGACCATACCGCCGGTGGTGCCGCGGCGAGAGGGTTCGCGAGGCGGCGGCGCCATCAGCGGGCTTCCCTCGGTCGGAGGTGAGGAGTAACCCGCCCCCATGAACCTCGATCGTTCGTTCACGCTGCGGCTGAGGATGGGCGCGCACGACGCGCACTACGCGGGCGACCTGGTCGACGGAGCGCGGATGCTCGCGCTGTTCGGCGACGTCGCGACCGCGCTGCTGATCGAGCTCGACGGCGACGAGGGGCTGTTCCGCGCGTACTCGTCGGTCGAGTTCCTCGCGCCGGTGCGCGCGGGCGACTACATCGAGGCCGAGGGGAGGATCGTCCGCGTCGGCGCGACCAGCCGCGAGATGGTGTTCGAGGCGCGCAAGATCATCGGGAGCGCGCGCGGCGCGGGCCTCGCCGCCTCCGCGGCCGACGCGCTCGCGCCGAGCGTCGTCGTCTGCCGCGCGCGCGGCACGTGCGTGACGCCCAGGGCCGAGCAGCGCCGAGCCATCGCCGCGTCGCCGCCCGCGGTGCTGACCGCCGCGATCGTCGGCGCCGAGGTCACCCGCGCGCAGACGCCTCACCTGCCGATCACCGCGGACGAGCTCGCGATCGAGGCCGAGCGCTGCGCCGCCGCCGGCGCGTCGGTGATCCACCTGCACGTCCGCGACCCCGACGGCGCGCCGTCCCAGAAGACCGAGCTCTTCCAGGCGGCGCTCGACGCCATCCGACGGCGCGCCGACGTGATCGTGCAGACGTCGACCGGCGGCGCGGTGGGGATGAGCCTCGACGAGCGCGCCGGGCCGCTCGCGTGCCGCCCCGAGATGGCCACGCTCAACCTCGGCACCGTCAACTTCGGCGACGAGGTGTTCCAGAACACGCGCCCGGAGATCCGCGAGCTGCTCGCGCGCATCGTCGCGGCGGGCAGCGTCCCTGAGCTCGAGGCGTACGAGGTCGGGCACATCGACGAGGCCACCTCGCTGGTCGCAGAGGGCAGGCTCTCGGGGCCGCTTCACTTTCAGTTCGTGCTGGGGATCAAGGGCGCGATCGGCGCGCGCGAGGACGTCGTGCGCTTCCTCGTGTCCCAGCTGCCGCCCGGCTCGACCTGGGGCGTCGCGGCCGTCGGGCGCCACCAGCGACCGATGACGGAGCTCGCGCTCCGGCTGGGCGGCAACGCGCGCGTCGGGCTCGAGGACAACATCTTCCTCGACAAGGGGGTGCTCGCCGAGGGCTCGGCGCCGCTCGTGGCGCGCGCGGCCGACTACGCGAAGAGCGTGGGGCGGAGCGTGGCGACGACCGCGGAGGCGCGGGCGCTCCTGGGCATCCGCGCGCGGTGACGACCTACTCGTTGCCCCGCGCCGCGCACGTGGTGGAGCCAGCGCCGTAGAACGACAGCCCAGAAGGTTTGTTGAGAATCGAAATCTCGGTCGTGGTCTTGGTGACGAGATCGAAATTGAACAGCTTGCCGCCGTCGGTGAAGCCGAACGCCTGTCCTCCCCAGTACGCGAGCCCGTACACCGCGCCGTAGCTCAGCTTCACCGGGGCGCCGACCTTGTCGCCGGTCTTGGGGTCCACTTGCACGATGCAGTCGCTGCAGCCGTTTCCGGTGACGGTGAGGTAGGTGCCGCCGCCGATGACCGAGACGACGTCGCCGCTCGACGAGTAGCCGCCCGTGAGCGCGCCGACGACCGACACGTTGCCGTTCGACGGGTTGATGCGCACGTAGTCGGAGCCGTTGTAGCCGACCAGCGCCTCGACGTTGGGATCGAGCGTCCCCTGGGGGACGAAGGACAGCGAGTTGGGGTAGCTGCCGAGGCTGATCGCGCTGCACTTGCCGGATGACTTGTCAATCGTGACGAAGCCTGTCGCGGTCGTGCCATACATCTTGCCAGTCTTGTCGAGCGCGATGTCGATCACGATCTGGCAGCCGCTCAGCGGCCCCACGGTGGTCACGGCCTTCGTGTCGGGATCGAGGCGATACAGCGTGCCCGCGCTGTGGCCGAACACCTCGGGCTTGGCTTGCAGGCCAGCGCACTCGCCCGTCGCGCCCCCCGCCCCCGCCGCGCCGCCCGCCGGAGCGCCGGCGCCACCGAACGGATCCCCCGCCGCGCCGCCCGCCGGAGCGCCGGCCGCGCCAGCCGTGGTCGAGCCCGCGGCGCCGCCTGACGTCGCGCCCGCCGCGCCTGCGCTCGACATACCACCCGTACCCCCGCTGGTGTCACCCGCTGCGCCTGCGCTGGACGTGCCGGCGGCACCTGCGCTCGGCGCGCCCGCCGCGCCCATGCCCGCCACACCGTCGCCAGCGCCGCCAGCACCGCCGTGGGGCTTGCCCGCCGAGCCTCCCGTCGACCCGCCCGCGGCGCCGTCCGACGGCTCGACGCCCGCGGCAGCGCCGCACGCCAGGCCGCACGTGAGGGTGACAGTCAGCGCGGCGAGTGAAGCGAATCGCATGCCTCACCTTATCCCACCACCAGGGACCGTGGCGACCGACCGCTCCGGGATGACTAGCGGGCGCGCCTGGAGGGCGCTGCCCTCAAGAACGTGTGGGGAGGCTTGCCGTTGGGACCGTGAGGCTGCGGCGAGTCGTCAGTGCCGATGATCAGGTAGTCGAGCTGCTTGGGGTTGGCGCCGAGCGCGCGGAGCGCCGACGAGGCCGCGTCCGCGGACGGCCACAGCCCCGCGAGCCAGTCGACCTGGAACCTGTCGCCCGAGCCCGGCATCGCGATCGCCGCGCAGCGCACCTCGCCCCCTCGGGCGCAGAAGCTCGGCAGCGCGCCCCTGCCGACGACCGCCCACGCCTCCATTCCAGGGTCGATCTTGCCCACGCCGTCGGCCGCGATCCCCCCCTGCAGGACACCCCTCAGCAGGCCCTGTTCGACCCGGAGCGCCAGGAACATCGAGCGCGCCCCGAGCGGGTAGAAGCCGGTGCCCTGGGCCCGATCGACGCGCGCGTAGCGCTCGTCCCCGCCCGGGATCAAGAACTGTTGCGCCACCTCGCCGAACACCGCGAGCGCGCCCGCCCGCGCGCGCTTCGGATCCCGCACTGGGAACACCGCGTCGCCCTCTCCGAGCAGGAACGCGGAGGCGCGGAACTCGAGGGCGACCCCGCCCATCGCGAGGGTGACCAGCGTGGCGATCTTCCCTCCCGGCAGCGTGACGCGCTCCGTGTCCCACACGAGCACGTCCGAGGTGTCATTCAGCTCGATGGGCGGCGCCAGCAGCGAATGGCCGCGGCCCTCCGCGCAGGAAGCCAGCCCGAGCCAGGCCGGGCGCGGGCCGAGGCGGCGCTCCGCCCGTGGCTCCGGGCGGCGAAGCACCAGCGCGCTCGCGCGCTCGTCGGCGCCCAGCCGGATCGCCAGCGCCCGCTCGACCACGAACCCCTCGCGCGCGACCGACGGAAAGAGGCCGGTGAGCGGCCCGAGCTCTCCAGCGGGCAGGCCCTCGAGCTCAGGCGAGCGATCGTCGAGTGACTTGCCAAACGCGAGGCCGGTCAGCACGTCGCTGCAGGTCTCCGCGGGAGCGGGAGGCGTGGCAGCGGCGGCAGAGGGCGCCGCGCTCGGCGGGGCCGCGTGCGTCGGGGCGACGGGCGAGGATCGCGGCGCGGGCGGCGCGACCGGGGGCGGCTGCGTGGCGCACGCGAGCGCCGCCGCGGCGCAGGTCGAGGAGAAGAGGACCGGGGTTCGCACCTCTCACAGGCTAGCGGAACCCCATGGAACCCGGCAGCGCGAGCCCCAGGCGTTCACGTCAGGAACGCCAACCGAAAGACCTCGTACAGCCGCGCGTCAGGGTCGCGCGTGCCCGTCGCCTCGAGCGCGCGGAGCAGCTCGGGCGCGGGCGAGAGCAGGCGCGCACGCAGCTCTGCGCGGCGCGCGGCGTCGAGCGCCGGGCTCGCGCACAGCGCGTCGCACGGCACCGGGCCGCCGACCGCCAGCACGCGCACGCCGTCGGCGTGGGTCCATGGCCCCGACACCTCCGTCCCCGAGGGGCCGAGCACGCAGTGGGTGGAGCCGACGTCGGCGGCCCCGCCGCGGAGCGCGTCGAGCACGGCGCGCGCGTGACCGACGAACAGCTCGACCGAGAACGCCGTGCCCGGATCGAGCCCCGCCTGCTTCATCATCGCGCGCGGCACCACGTAGCCCGACGCCGACCACGGATCGGTCCACGCGACGCGCAGGCCCGCGAGCTCAGAGAGGCGCTCGGGCCCACCCTCACGCCCCAGGATCGCGCAGCCGAAGCTCGGGGCGCCGCCGCGCTCGAGGGTCGCGAGCAGGTGGGCGGCCCGGACGGCGCGCGCGCGCAGGTACGCGAGCGGCGGCAGCCACGCGAGCTCGATCGCCTGGTCGCGCAGCAGCTCGACGAGGGCTCGATAGGACCCCGCCTCGACGATCTCGCACGACGCGCCCACCGAGCGCGACAGGCCTGCCTCGAGCTCGTCCAGGCGCGCGGAGGTGCTCTTCACGAGCCCTAGCCGAAGACGCGCGCCCGTCGGCGATGGTCGCGCCGAGGCGCGTGCTCCGGGCGAGCGCGGCGCGGTGGCGGCGAGGCGGACCGCGGCCTCTCTCGCGCGGGGTCCTCCGAACGGGGCGAGCGCGGCGGCGAGCGCGGCGACGCCGTGGTACCGATCTTCGCGGTCCTTCGACAGGCAGCGCGCGACGACGGCCGCGAGCCCGTCGGGGACACCCGGGCGGGCGAGCGGTCGAGGCGGATCGAGCGCGATCGCCAGCGCGAGACCGTGCTGCGACGACGCGATGAACGGACGCTCGCCGGACAGCAGCTCGTGCAGCACGACGCCCAGCGACCAGACGTCGGCGCGCGGGTCGACGTCGCGTGGGTCGCGCAGCTGCTCCGGCGACGCGTACGCCGTCGCTCCGACCGTCGAGCGGGCCTCGGTCAGCTCTGGCTGCGCGTCGGAGTCCTTCGCGACGCCGAAGCCGAGCACCTTGACCAGCGGCCCGTCGCGGTCCTCGGTCAAGAAGAGGTTCGCCGGCTTGACGCCGCGGTGCACGATCCCCGCGGCGTGCGCGGCCGCGAGCCCCTCGCACGCCTGGGCGACCAGATCGACGAGCTCGGGCGGTGACAGCCGCGCGTCGCGGGACAGCGCCTGGAGATCGACGCCCGACAGCAGCTCGAGCGCCATGAACGGCGCGCCCGACGGCAGCGCGCCGACGTCGAGCACCCGCGCGATGTGCGGGCTGTCGACCCGCGCGATCGCCCGCGCCTCTCGCAGGAGCCGGGCCCGCGCCTCGGGCGAACCGACGAGCGCGGGCGTGAGCACCTTCAGCGCCACCTCTCGCCGCAGCCCGAGGTGCTCGGCGACCACCAGCGTCGCGGTCGCTCCCCGCGCGATCGGCCGCAGCACCTTGTAGCGCTCGGCGACGATGGTACCTGGCGTGAGCGTGTCGAGCGACGGCATCGAGAAGGGGGCGAGGCTAGCTCACGCGGTGCCCTGCCGCCGCGCGAACAGCGGTGAGGTCGCGTCGAGCGCGCCCTCTAGCTCGAGCAAGCGGAGCTTGGTCGCCGCGCCCCCGCTCGCCGAGAACCCGCCGGTGCCCGACGCCGCGAGCACGCGGTGGCACGGCACCACGATCGCGAACGCGTTGCGACCGAGCGCGCCACCGACCGCCCGCGACAGACCGGCGTCGCCGAGCGACCGCGCCAGCTGCCCGTACGTCCGCGTCTCGCCGACCGGGATCGCGCGCGTGACCTCGGCCACCCGTCGCTGGAACGGCGTGCACCGCGACAGGTCGAGCTCGATGAACCCGAGGGCGCGACGCTCACCTGACAGGAGCGCGACGATCGCCTCGACCACCGGCCTCGCCGCCGCGTCGACGCCGCGCTCGACGCTCTCCGGGTGCTCCGACGCGAGCCGCGCGAGGGTGGCGGCGGGCGAGGACTCGGGCAGCTGCACGCGCGCCACGCCCGCTGGTCCCCACACGAGCCCGCAGGCGCCGAGGGGCGTGTCGAACAGGCAACGAGCGCGGGCCACCGGCCGCATCGTACGCCCTGAATGAGCGGGTTTCTCGCCGTCCGCACGGGCGGTGTGCGATCCTCTCGCTTGCCACACCGATGGGCTCCCTGTCTTCACAGATCGTCGCCCGTGAGATCGCCTCGATGAGAGAGGTCGAGGAGGCCCTGGCCCGCCAGGTGCTCTACGGCGCCGATCTCGTGACGAACCTGCTCGAGGTGATCGGGCGAGAGAAGGAGAGCGCGCTCGCCTACGTGCTCGCGGAGCACTACGGCCTGCGAGCGTGGCCGTCGGGGCCCCTGCCCGAGGCGCCGCGCGAGGTGCGAGACCTCGTCCCGGCCGAGCTCGCCGAGCGGCACCTGTTCGCCGTGCTCGGCGCCGAGCCAGGCAGGCTGCTCGTCGCGACGGTCGAGCCGCTCCCCGACGACGTGAAGGCCACGCTCGAGGCGGCCACCGCCACCGAGATCGTCGAGCACGCCGCGCCGTCGATCCGCGTCCGACAGGCGCTCGCGCGCGACCTCGCGGCGCCGCTCGAGCGGCGCTTCACCCGGCTGCTCGCGCGGCTCGACGCCCGGCCCGATCCCGCGCCGAGCACGGTGCCGCCTCCCGCCGAGGGCGCGCCGGTCGTCGAGGTGCCCAAATTTCCGCGGGCGTTCACGACCGAGCTCGCGACCGTGACGACGTCGGCGCTCCACGCGCCCGAGCCGACGCCGCCCGCGCGGCTGCTGCGCTGGGTCCGCGCCGCGCGCCCGCTGCTCGCGAAGGGCAAGCGGCGTCGCGGCCCGTTCACCGCAGGGGACGCGGAAGAGGCGTTCGACGCCGCGACGTCGCCCGAGGACGTGCTCGGCATCGCGTTCGATTTCTCGCGGCAGTTCTTCGCGTACACGGCGCTGTTCGTCGTTCATGGCGACCTCGCGGAGGGCCGCGACGCGTGGGGGCCAGGCGCGACGCGCGAAGAGGTCGCGGGCATCGGGGTCCCGCTCGATCTGCCGAGCTGCCTCTCTCTCGCTCGCGCGCGCGGCAACGCGCTCGGGCTCCAGCTCGATCCGCACGGCCTCGACGCCGCGATCGCGAGAGACCTGAAGCGCCCGATCGGCGCGTCGATCGTCGTCTTGCCGCTGGTCGTGAAGAGCCGCACGGTCGCGCTGCTGTGGGGCGACGACGGCACGCCCGACCTCGAGCTCGCCGACGTCGGCGACGCGTGGGCGATGGCCGCGCTCGCCGCGCAGTCGCTCGGCCGCATCGCGCGCGCGCGGCGAAAGAAGGCGGCGCGCGCGGTCGATGCCCCCGACTCGTCGCGGCCCGCGCGGCGCTCGACGCTCGCGGGGTTCGCGGCGGCCGAGGCGCCGCGCGCGCACGACGATCCGCGCGAGAAGCAGGCGGAGGCGCTCGCGCGGGCCTTCGGCGCTGACACGAGCAAGCCGTCTCCCGCGCCGTTCAACGCGCCGTCGCCCGTCGGCTCCGACGCGGCTCCGGCTCGCCGCACCACCGAGACGTTCAGCGCGAGGCCCAAGACGGTGCCGCCGCCGCCGCTCGAACCTCCGCCCGAGAGCGCGCCGCGCTCCGACGGCTCGCCGGTCATCGAGACGCGCGAGGTGGTCGAGGACGATCTGCTGCGCGCTGCGCTCGACGAGCTTGAACCCACCAGCGCCTCGGTCGACGAGGGGAGCTCGCCGAACTCGCGCGCGTCCTACCAGGCGCCCGCGCCGCCCCCCACCACGCGCGCGCAGGCGAGCACCCTGCCGTCCGTCATCGTGGCGCTCGGCTCCGGCGAGGAGGCGGCCGTCGACGAGTTGCTGGCGGCGCCCGACGACGAGTCCGTGATGACCGAGGTGCTGCGGCTCGGCGTGACCGCGGTCCCGTCGCTGCTCGCGCGGCTGCCCGGTCCGCTCTCCGCGTCGCGGGCCGAGCTGATGACCGGCAAGGTCAAGGCGAGCGCGGCGTCGCCGATCCTGCAGGCGCTCGTCGCGATGCGGCGCACGGCGCTGCCGTTCGTCGTCGTGCAGAGCGCCAACGTCGACGCGAACACGCGCTTCTACGCGACGATCGCGCTCGGGGAGCTGCCGTACCCCGAGACGGCGACCGCGCTGCTCGCGCGCCTGTTCGACCCCGATGAAGACGTGCGCCGCGCGGCCGTCAGCGCGTGTCGCGCGCTGCGCGGCTCCGTCGAGACCTTTCAGCTCGTCACGAAGGGCGTGCTGAAGACCCTGGAGGGCAACCTCGAGCGCGCGCAGCGACGCGCGCAGGCGGCCGACGCGCTGGGGGCGATCGCGGCGCACGACGCGGCGCTCGCGCTCATCGCGATGCTGGCGCACAGCGAGCCCCGCGTCGTGGCGGCGTGCATCGACGCGCTCCGTCGCCTGACCTGCCAGGACTTCGGCGACGATCAGGCGGCGTGGCAGGTCTGGTGGAAGCGCCACGGCAACGAGGACCGCGCGCTCTGGCTGATCGACTCGCTGACCCACCGATCGCCCGAGCTTCGAGAGCGCGCCGCGCTCGAGCTCGCGCCGCTCGTCCCGTTCGAGCTCGACACGCTGGCGTCGCTCGGCGAAGCCGGACGCGCGAGCCTCCAGGCTCGAATTCGCGCACACTGGGAGGCGCACCCGCGCGGTGAGCCGCGCGGCCACCGGAACATGTCATGAGCGAAGACCGCCCGAAGAAATCACTCAAGGAGATCGCGGAGGCGTCGAAGCGACGCGCGGAGCTGGAGGGGCCGACGTCGCGCGACAGCCTCCCGCCGGGGTCGCGGCCGCCCGGCAGCTTGCCCGCGCCGCCCGTGTCCCGGCCGCCTGGCAGCGTGCCGTCACCGCCCGTGTCGCGGCCGCCCAGCAGCGTCCCTCCGGCGGATCCGTCGGGGGCGATCGATCTCTCGGCCATCGCGCGCGCGTCCGCGCCGCCCGCGGCCCCGAAGCCCACGGCGGACGACGAGGCCGCCTCTCCACCCCCTCCGACCAAGCCGAGCGGCGCAGCCCAGGCAGCTCCAGCGACCGAGGAGAAGAAGGGCGGAGGCGCCGTGTGGATCGCCGCGGGCCTCGCCGCCGCCGCCGCGCTGGTCGTCGTGATGCTCCGGGATCGCCCGCCGCCGCCCCCGCAGCCCTCGCCCGCCGCGAAGACCGCCGACGCAAAGTCAGCCGCGCCCGCGGCGTCGACCGCGCCCACCACGTCGGCCACGCCGACCAAGGACACGTCAGCCGTCGACATCGACGCGCTCGGGGCCACGCCGTCCGCGGCGCCCGCCGCGTCGCTCCGCCCGTTCGGCTCGGCCTCGCCAAAGACCGACAAGGATGACAAGCCTGTCGCGAGCGCCGCGGCCGATCCCGCGCCGGTCGCGAGCGCGACGCCGGTGCCGACGGGCAGCGTCGGCTCGCTGCGCGACGAGATGAAGAAGTCGGTCGGCGCGACCGACGACGCCCCCGCCGAGAAGACCGACGCGAAGGACGCGCCCGCGGCCCAGCAACAGAAGCCGTCGGCCGGCGCGGTGCAGGGCGCGCTCGGCGCGGTGCGCGGCGCGGCGCGCGCGTGCGTCGAGGATCTCGAGGGCGTCACGCGCGTCGCGGTGGTCTTCAAGTCCGACGGCTCGGTGCAGTCGGTGCAAGTGAGCGGCGTCGCGGCCGGAAAATCCGCCGAGGCGTGCGTGAAGGCCGCGGTGATGCGCGCCAAGGTCGCGCCGTTCACCGATCCGTCCTACTCGGCGACGTTCACGCTGCGCTCGTCGGGCTGATCGCGCGCGCCGCGATCGAGTAGACACGCGAGGATCCCGTGTCTCGTCGCCTTTTTCACGAAGAGCAGCTCACGTTGATGCGCACCGAGCACCGCCTCGTCGAGGCGATGCACGAGCACCCTGGCCTGCTCGACCGCCCGACCGAGCACGCGCTCAGGTACGCCGTGTCACTCGCGCAGCTGGGGACGTTTCAGCCAGGCGCGGCGGCGGCGGGCAAGCGCGTCGCGCGGCCCGACGTGTCGGTGCGCAACCCGCAGCTCGACAGGTTTCGGCAGCTGGTGCTCGACCACCTCGCGCCGCAGGTGCTCCACACCCGCCACCCGTCGCGGAGGCTCGAGGGCGCCGCCTCGTCGCTCGGGCGCGTACGCCGCGCGGCGATCGAGACGCGCGAGGCCGTCATCGCCGCGCACACCCAGGATTTCTCCGCCCAGGAGCTGGACCTCGAGCTCGGACAGAAGACGCTGGTCAGCGTCGCGGGCGGCGGCGGCGGCGCGGGCTACGTCTACATCGGCGCGTGGGAGGTGCTGCAGAACGCGGGGCACGTGCCCGCCTACGTGCTGGGCTCGTCGATCGGCGCGGTCCTCGGGCTGTTTCGGGCGCTGCGGCGCGCGGGCGACTTCGAGGAGTACATGTCGTTCGCGAAGAGCGTCGCGCTCGATCAGGTCCTGCGCGTCGTCAGCTTCCGCGCTCGATACGGCCTTCCGGGCGTGCTCCGGTTGTTCCTGCACGCGGGGATAGGCTCGCAGTTTCGACACCCGGACGGGCGCGATCTGCGCCTCGACGATCTCGAGATCCCGTTCGAGAGCGTGGTCGCCGGCGTCCGCCGCGGCGCGCTCGGCGAGAGCCCCGATCAGTACGCTCGCTCGCATCACCTGCCAGAGGATCGCCGTCCGTCGACGCTCGCGCTGCGCGCCCGGATCGCGTCGCAGCTCGTCAAGATGGTGGGGTTCTTCAACCCGATGATGGTGCGCGAGATCGTCATCGGCTCCGACTCGCTGACCCGTCAGTTCGACTGCGTCGACGCCGCCGGCTTCTCCGCGGCCATCCCCGGCATCCTGCACTACGACGTCGCGCGCGACGATCGACACATGCACCAGGTGCTCGACGCCCTGATGGACAGAGAAGACGTGGTCGCGCTGGTCGACGGCGGCGTCGCCAACAACGTCCCTGCCAACACGGCGTTTCGAAGGGTGCAAGAGGGCGTGGTCGGCACGCGCAACTGCTACTATCTGTGCTTCGACTCGCTGCACCCCCAGACCACGCTCGGCCACGTCTGGCTCCAGCCCATCGAGCGCATCGTCGCGCTGCAGGTGGCGCTCAACGAGCGCTACATGAGCCAGCACATCAAGTTCGCCCCGACGCTGTCGCCGGTGCATCTGCTGCCAAACCCGAAGGAGCTCGACCGGGCGGTGTCGTGGGGCCGCGCGCAGATGGCGCGCGAGCTGCCGCTGATGCAGAAGTTCTTCGAGAGGGTGGAGTTTCAGGCTTGATGGATGGCTACACGCCGGGCTCTCGCGCGGCGCCGATGAGCTGCCAACCCAGCACCCCCCCTCGCTGGTTGAGCTTGAACAGCACCGAGAACATGCGGATGGCCGCGCGCGCCTGCGCCGGCAGGTTCAGCTCTTCTCCGGCCGCGTCACGCACCAGCGCCTCGCCGCGCGCCACGACCGCGAGGCGGTAGAGGTTGAAGAAGGGGAACCCCGCGCCCTGCACGTCGACGTCGCGGAAGCCAGCGCCCTCGAGCAGCCCCTCCATGCGCCCGCGGTCGAAGTGGCGCCTGTGCCCGATGTGCTTGTCGAACGCCGACATCGGCCCCGCCGGCACCGTGACCACGAGCTTGCAGCCCTTCGCCAGGTAGGGCCGCACGCGTCGGAGCATCGCGCCCGGATCGTCGAGGTGCTCGAGCACCTCGGAGCACACGGCGTGCGTCGCCCACCCCAGCAGGTCCTCGCCGATGGCCATCGGGCGCGAGAAATCCTGCTGAAAGAACCGGGCGCTTGGCACCTTCTTCTGGGCGATCTCCACGCCGCTGTGCGCGAGATCGAGCCCCACCACCTCGGCGTCGGGCCGCGCGACCAGCACCTCGGCCGCGAACTCACCGGTGCCGCTGCCGAGATCGAGCAGCCGGACAGGACCCGCCGCGCGTGGGAGGTCGAGCGTCGAGAACACGAGCTGTCGGCGCAGCACCTGGGCCGGGTTCAGCGCGTTGGTCTCTGCGTACTTGCGCCAGTGTTGATCCCAGGCGTCGGTCTGCTGGCGATCGGCGCTCATGCGCCCTCCTTCTTGCACACGGCGAACGTGTTGAGCCCCAGTTTGTGGGAGAAACAAGTGATGTGCTGCGGCACGAACCCCGCGCGCACGAGCAAGGGCCAGAAGTCCTTCACGTCGTAGTACATCTTGTGATCGTTCATCTCGTACGCGGGGCTCATCCCCAGCTTGAACGCCGACAGCTCGAGGTAGCGCTTCCCGGCCCACGAGGGGACGTTCAACAAACAGACGCCGCCCGGCTTCAGGAGCCGCCGGAAGTGACGGAGCGCGTCGAGCGGCTCCCACAGGTGCTCGAGCACCGAGATGCACATGATGACGTCGAGCGACGCGTCGGGCAGCTTGGCCAGCGTGTCGGGCAGCGGCCCGCCGTGGGCCTCGACCTTCGGGTGGCGAACGAGCTCCTCCGCGAGGGCGACGTCGGCGAGCACGACGCGCGAGGCCTCCTCGAGGATGGTGCGCGCGAACGTCGCGTGGAAGCCGCACCCAAAATCGGCGACGCGCTTGCCTCGGAACACGGGCACCCAGCGGCGGATCTGCCGCGCCGACAGCCACACGCCGAGCCGGTCCGCGACCGTCGGATCGTAGCCTTGGCCGAACGACGCATCACGCGTCTCGCTCAAGGCTTCCTCCACACGGCCACGCCCGTCGCGTGCAGCAGCAACGAGAAGGTGAAGGTCATGAACCCCGAGATCATGAGCAACAGACCGGTGACGCCGAGGTGACTCGCCAGCATGTCTGGTGAGAGGCGGTAACCCCCCTTCACGTAGGTGTACGCCAGAAACCCGCCGAGCCCGAGCCCGACGAAGAACAAGGCCGCGCTGACGAACGCGGTAGGCGTGTACGGGAAGCGCGCCCACCAGCGCCTCGTCGTCTCGCCCGAGTAGTCGTAGAGCGTCTGCGCGAGCGCGCCCATGTAGACACACTGCAAGCCCAGCGTCGCCAGCGTCAGCCCGAGCAGGCTCCACAGCAGCGAGAACGTGATACCGCCCACCGTCAGCGGCCCGAGCGACAAGGGCAGCGTGAGCCCCAGCCCGAGGAACGCCATCACGTAGCCGGGCTTCAGCAAGAAGAAGTCGGCCCCGTACACGAACATCGCGCGCAGGTTGATCCACGCCGCCGCCCACGGGGAGAACCACCCGGAGCGCTTGTGATGGCTGAGGCGGCCGTCGACGTCCTTCAGGAAGCGGATGGGGACCTCCTCCGTCTTCAGCTTCATGTGCACCGACTTGAGCACCATCTCGGACGCGTACTCCCACGACTGCGAGCGCAGCCCCATCCGCACGAGGCCCGCCTTGGTGATGCCGCGCATGCCGCAGTGGATGTCGCTGAACCTGCTCGAGAAGATGACGTTGAGGATCCAGGTGGTGACCGGTGTCCCCAGGTAGCGGTGCAACGGCGGCATCGCGCCGGGCTCGATGTACCCGGCGAAGCGCGAGCCCATCACGAACTCGGCGCCGCCGCGGAACTTCTCGACGAACGGCGCGAGCTCGCGAAAGTCATAGGTGCAGTCGCAGTCGCCCATCAGCACGTACTTGCCGCGGATGTACGGGAGGCTGTCGATGTACGCGCGGCCTAGCCCGCGGCGCGGCGTGTTGAGCACGCGGGCGCCCTTGCCGACCGCGAGCTCGCCGGTCCTGTCGGTCGAGCTGTTGATGATGAGGATCTCGCCCTTCACGTCGGCCTTCTTCATGCCGGCGTGGCACCACTCGACGAAGTCGGCGATGGTGAGCTGCTCGTTCATCGCCGGGACGACGATCGACAGCTCGGGCTCGTCGACGTCGCCGTCGGCGGGGACGAGGAGCTCGATCTCGGGATCGATCGGCGTGCCGTCGGCGTGCGTCGTCGCGGCGGTCACTGTGAGGGACCGCTAATTTCTTGCCGCGGTTGCGCCACGCCGAGTTGAACTCCTCGATCGTGGTCTCGGTGCGCGGGTTCCACACCATCTTGCGCAGGATGGGCGGGGTGATCGTCGGCACGTGCGCGCCGCACTCGAGGGCCTCGTTCACATCCATCATGTGGCGCATCGAGCCGACGATGATCTTGGACGGGAGGTTCTCGCGGTCGAGGATGTCGCGGGTCGACATGATGACGGGCTTCACGTCGTAGCCCATGTCGCGCACGCGGCCCGAGAAGATGCTGACATAGGTGGCGCCGGCGAGGGCGGCCAGGTAGGCCTGGTTCATCGCCATCAGGCAGGTGACGTTGGTCTTCACGCCCTTCTTCGTCAGCGCGTGGACGACGCGCAGCCCGTGCTCGCTCATCGGCACCTTGATGCAGATGCGCGCCGGGTCCCACGCGTGGTAACCGGCGGCCTCCTCGAGCATCTCCGCCTCGGTCTCGGTCGTCAGCTCGACCGACACGTCGCCCCAGCTCACGGCGAGGATCTCCTTGATGCGCTCGGAGAGGACGGCGTCTGGCGCCTCCTTCGCGATGATGAGCGGGTTGGTCGTGACGCCAGAGAGCACGCCCCAGCCGAAGAGGTCCTTGATCTCCTTCGGGTCGGAGCTGTCGATGAAGAGAGCCATGGCGGCGCGCCTTACACCACCGACCCTGAACCCGCAAGCATGGCCTTCGTCAGCTTCGCGAAGCTCGCGGCGCACAAATCTGGCTCATTTCCGCGGAAGCTCGGGCCGCTTCGGTGGGGGCAGAGCTCACAGCGATCTGGCGAGAACAGGAGCGCGGTCCGGAGGCCGGCGGCCTGCCCGGCCTCGACGTCGCCGCGCGAATCGCCGACCATCCAGGAGTGTTCGCGCGACAGCGACAGCTCGTCGACGAGGCGCGTGAGCATCCCGGGCGCGGGCTTGCGGCAGTCGCACGGGCCGACGAGCGACGGCTCGCCGCCGGGGCCGCCCTGGGGGTGGTGCATGCAGACGACGACCCTCGCGATCTCGACGCGGTGCTCACGCAGCATCGACACGAGCGCGTCGTTGGTGCGCGTGACCGCGGCGGGCGAGAAGTGCCCCTTCGCGGGCCCCGGCTGGTTCGTCGCGATCGCGAGCAGGTAGCCGGCGGCCGACAGCTCGCGGAGGCCGTCGACGACGCCCGGCAAGAGGCGGAGGTGCGAAGGGTGGAACGCGGTCGTGACAGCGCCCGTCTCCTCGTCGCGGACGACGTCGATCAGCGTGGCGTCGCGGTCGAGGATGACGGCGCGGTTCATCTCACTTCACTGACTCCCACTTGGTCGCCTGCCTCTGCAGCGCCGGGTGGCTGACGAGGAGGTGCCAGATGACGGCGCAGAACCCCTCGGTGTGGGGCGTCGTGCGCGCGGCCGAGATCGTGGGGATGAGCACGCACGCGTCGGCCTGCTGCTTCGTGAAGCCGCCGTCGCGGCCGACGATGCCGAACACCTTCGCGCCGACCTCCTTCGCGAGCTCGATCGAGCGCACGAGGTTCACCGAGACGTTCTTCTCGCGGTTGCCGCCGCCGACGGAGAACACGAGCAGGGCGTCGCCGGCGCGCAGGCGCGAGCCCTTCAGCCACTCGGAGAACGTGGTGTCCCAGCCCTCGTCGTTGGTGCGGGCGGTCAGCTCGGAGACGTTGTCGGTCGGCGCGTAGGCCTCGAAGCCGCAGATCTTTCGAAAGTCATTGACCGCGTGACCCGCGTGGCCCGCCGAGCCGCCGACGCCGAGGATGAACAGTCGGCCGCCGCCGTCGCGCGTGGCGGCGAGGCCCGCGGCGAGCGCCTCGATGGCGGCGACGTCGAGCTGCTGGAGGAGCTGCTGGCTCTCGTCGAGGAAGGTCTTGGTGAAGCTATCCATTGTGTCGTCTCTCTCTCGTTGTCAGGAGCGGTGAAAGTTGGCGACGATGCGCGCGCCGTCTTGATCGAAGCGAAAGCGCAGCGGGCGCAGGCCGCGCTTCGTGAGCGCCTCCCAGACCGCGCGCTTGTCGGCGGGGCGGGCGTAGAACATGAAGAACCCGCCGCCGCCGGCGCCCATCAGCTTGCCGCCGATGGCGCCCGCCCTGCGGGCCGCCTCGTAGTGCTCGTCGATGGTCGGATCGGTCATGTTGCTGGCGAGCTTGCGCTTGTTGGTCCAGTGCTCGTGCAGCAGCTCGCCGTAGCGATCGACGTCGCCCTTCAGCAAGAGATCGCGCGTCTCGTAGCCGAGCGCCTTGATCCGGTGCATGCGCGAGACGGCGGCGTCCTTGTCCTCCTTGATCTGCTTGCCCTGCTCCTTCAGCACCGCCGACGCCGAGCGCTCGACGCCCGAGTAGAAGATGACGAGGTTGCTCTCGAGCTCGTCGACGACGTCGGGCGAGACGTCGAGGCGCTCGGTGTCGACGCTGCCATCCTTGTTGAAGGTGAAGGCGGTGATGCCGCCGTAGGCCGCGATGTACTGATCTTGCTTGCCGATCGGCTCCTTCAGGATGTCGATCTCGACCTGACACGCCTCTCGCGCCAGCTGCTCGCTCGAGACGAAGTCGCGCTTGTAGGCGTGGAGCGCGTTCAGCAAGGCGACGGTGAACGAGCTCGACGAGCCGAGCCCCGAGTTGGAGGGGACGTCGGCGACGGTGACCAGCTCGATCGCGCTGTGTACGCCGCTGAACCGCAGCGTCTCGCGGAAGATGCGGTGCTCGATCTGGTCGACCGAGTCGACCGTCTCCGTCTTCGAGTAGGCGAGCCGGATCGAGTCGTAGAAGCGCCGGTTGGCGGCGACGAAGATGTAGCGATCGATCGCGGCCGCCACGAGGAAACCGCCGTGCAGGCTGGCGTAGCTGGGCAGATCGGTGCCGCCGCCGCCGAGAGAGAACCGTACCGGAGCTCGAGAGACGATCATGTGCGTCCTGTGAGGTGTTGCACCAGGGTCGAGAGGCCCCCTGGCGAGCCAATTTCGAAGAATCTCTCACGCGCGATGACAGCCCGCAAGCGACCCGTCGCGGCGAGCTGGCGCTGGAGCACGTCGAGCCCGCCGCGAGCTCCCTCGGGGAGCGCCGCGAGGACCGAGCGCCGCAGCGCGAGCGCGCCGTAGTCGATGTGATCGAACGAGGGATCCGTGGTGCCCTTCTCGTAGCTGCGGACCCAGGCGCCGTCGGTCTTGACGTTGGACGCGTCCCACTGGTTCGAGTTTGCAAACACGCTCATCACGCCGTCGCAGTCGTCGTGCGCGCGGAGCGCGTCGAGCGGGCTCGCGTAGTCGAACGGCAGGTAGCTGTCGCCGTACGTGACGAGGAACTCGGGCGCGAGGTGGGGGAGCGCGAGCCGGAGCGCGCCGGCGGTGCCGAGCTGATCGTCGCCCTCGTCCGAGTAGACGACGCGGACGCCGTCGCCGTCGCCCACGTGGTCACGCACCAGCCCGCCGAGCCGCCCGATGCAGAGGACGACCTCGTCGTAGCCGCACGACGCGAGGCGCTCGAGCAGCCAGTCGACGAACGGGCGCCCCGCGACGTCGAGCAGCACCTTCGGGAGGTGCTCGGTCATCGGGCGCATGCGGGTCGCCAGGCCGCCCGCGAGCACGACCGCCTGGCGGCTCATCCGCCGAACACTTCGCGCGCGACCTCGGCGACCGCCAGCTCGACGGCGCGGTCGGAGGTGTGCTTCACGCGGAAGCCGAGCCCGGCGAGCTTCTCGGGCTTGATGCGGGAGAGCGGCACGTCGCCTGGCCACCCCTGCGTGCCGCCGCTGTACTCGACGCGGGCCGCCTTGTTGGGTGAGGCCGCCACACACAATTCGGCGATGCGTCGCACGCTGGTCGTGTCGGGCGGGGCGAGGTTGTAGATGGCGAGCCTGCCGGGGGCGTTGTCGAGCACATAGAGGAGGCCCGCCGCGCAGTCGGTGACGTGCAGGTAGGGCTTGGCCTGGCGCCCGTCGCCGAGCACGTCGAGGTACTCGGGGTGGGCCTTCAGCTTCTTGCAAAAATCGAGGATCGCGCCGTGCGTGCCGCGCGGGCCGACGACGTTGCCGAAGCGACAGATGTACGCCGAGAGGCCGAAGCACTCGGAGTACGCGCTGAGCAACGCCTCGCCGGCGAACTTGCTCGCGCCGTAGAGAGAGATGGGCAGCGAGCCGAGATCCTCTTCGCCGCAGGGCTCGGAGACGTTGCCGTAGACGGTGCCGCTCGACGAGAACACGAACCTCGAGACGCCGTTCTTGCGGGCGGCCTCCATCGCGTTCCAGGTCGCGATCGTGCCCTGCTCGAGGTCGAGGCGCGGGCGCTCGAGGCCCCACCTCGCCTCGGGGTTGGCTGCCAAGTGAAACACGACGTCATGCCCGGCCATCGCGGCGGTGAGCCGGTCGAGATCGAGCGCGTCGGCCTGCACGAGCGTGGCCGCGCCGCTGGCGAGGTGCGAAGAGACGAACTCGGTCTTGCCGATCGTCATGTTGTCGTACAGCGTCACCGGACCGCGCGCGACCAGCAGATCGGTGAGGTGACTTCCGACGAACCCTGCTCCGCCGATGACGAACGAGCGCACTTGCTTTCTTGCCCTTTGGTTGTGTGGGATCGAGAGGGGTCGAGAGGCTAAGGGTGTACCGCGACCTGCGCGAGGTGCAGCCAGCTCTTTCTGGCGACGCGGAGGCGGACGTAGCGCGCCTCGGTCGGCGCGAACTTGGGGTTCCACGTGGTGAACTCGGCGTCCTGGCGGGCCACCTCGGTCCACGTGGTCGCGTCGGGGCCGACCTCGACGATCAGCGGCACCGCGCGGTCGCCGCAGCAGTCGTCGCGGTTCTTGACCGTGAGCGACGAGAAGCGCTTCGGCGCGCCGAGATCGATCTCGAGCCAGGGGCTCGCGTCGTCGAGCGTGTGAAAGAAGATGCCAGTGTCGTGGATGCCGCCGCACTGTCGCTTCTTCGGCTCGCAGCGCGCCCACGTCGAGCTGGCGCGCCACGGCTTGCCCAGCGCCAGATCGGGCTTTCGGAGGGCGACCCTGAGCCCCGCGAAGAGCAGCGCGAGGGCGACGCCCGCGGCGATCGCCGCCAGGAACCCGCGGCGCGCGCGCCTTCGCAGCAGCGCCTCGAGCCCCCGCTGGGGCGAGTCGAGCCGCGCGAGCAGCCCGCGCGCGGTCTCGCCGAGCAGCGCGGCGTCAGCCACCTGCACCTCCGTCGCCTCGGCCGCGTCGGAAACATAACTCGACTTCAACAAGTCTCTCACGCGCTCGGCGGCGCGCGGCGGCGCCACCTCGTCGAGCGCGGCGGCGTGGGCCTCGCGCAGCGCCTCGAGCGAGCGCTCGGGCGCGCCGTCGAGCAGCGCGAGCGACCAGTGGATCGACTGACGGAACGCGTCGAGCGCGTGCGCCGCGCCGCTGCCGGCCCGGAGCGGATCGACCGGGGAGGCGACCCGCTGGCCGACCTCGAGCGCGAGCGCGGCGCGGCGGTACAGCTCGAGCTCCGCCGTCGACGCGGCGCGGAGCTTCGCCGCCTGACGCGCGAGCGCGCCGCGCTGCGTGACCCACTCGACGACGCCTCCCTGCGCGTCGCCGGTCGGCGCGGTGGGCGGCTCGTCTGCGGGCATCGGCGCGCCGGTACCACGAGGCCCCGTCGAGGGGAAGGCGTCGGCTCGCTCGACGAGCGACGCGTCCGTCGCCGCCGTCCGGCGCGGCCGGGCGCGCCACGAAGCGCGCGTTTCACGGTACAAGTCGGCCGATGTCCCGCCTGGCCTGCCTGTCGCTCGCGCTGCTCGCCGTCGTCGCCGCCTGCGGAGGAGGCGACCCCGAGCCGAAGGTCACGCCGAAGGCGTCGATCTACCAGGACGTGCTCGACCAGGGCGCCGGCAAGTACCTCGGCAAGACCAGGGTCTCGTCCAGGACCGACGAGGACGGCGTCTCCCGCTACCAGTTCGATCCCGCAAGCGGCCCCGTCTGCATGGGCGGTGAGCCCTACGGCGTGATGGTCCGCGAGGGCGCGAGCGACGATCTCTTCCTGTTCCTTCAGGGCGGCGGCGCGTGCTGGTCGACGTTCTGCCTCGCGATCACCCAGGCTACCGAGACCCTCCCCGCGAAGCTCGACGCGCTGAACGCACAGAAGCCGACGAACCCGCTCGCGGCGCACGATCTCGTCTATTTTCCCTACTGCGACGGCTCGATGTTCGCGGGGGACGCGGCGCACGACGACGACGGCGACGGCGACATCGATCGCGATCAGCGGGGGCTCGCGAACCTCTCGGCGGGGCTCGAGGTGGCTAAGCTGCGCTTCCCCGATCCGCGCAGGATCGTGCTCGCGGGCTCGAGCGGCGGCGGCTACGGGACGATCCTCGCCGCGATCCTCGTGCGCGCGGCGTACCCCGACAAGCCGCTGCTCGTCGTCAACGACGCGGGGCCGGGGCTCGGCAAGCCCGGCGACGAGGCCTTCCTGAGCGGCGTGCTCGACGAGCTGAACATTCGCCCGCTGATCCCCGCCGCGTGCCCCGACTGCCTCGCGCGCGGGCACGTCACCGGCCTCATCGGCTACGAGCTCGAGCGCGATCCGAACCTGCGCGTCGCGATGTTCTCCTCGTACGAAGATTTCGTGATCTCCGACGTCTTCTTGCAGGTGACGCCGACCGCGTACCACGCCGCGCTGCTCGACGAGACCTCGCGCCTCGCGGCCGCGCACCCCGAGCGCCTGAAGCGCTTCTTCGTCGCCGGGGCGGTCCACACGACGCTGCTCGGGGGCGTCGACGGCCTCATCGGCGACGATCTCAAGGCCGTGAAGCTCCCCCCCGGCGCCGCGGCGAAGCTCGGTGACATCAAGATCGGCGGGATGGACACGAGCGTCGTCCGCGGCGTGACCTTCGCGACGTGGCTCGGCGCGGCCCTCGACGACGCGGCGGGCTGGGACGACAGGCTCGAATGAGGCGGCGAGCGCGCGCCCGCGCCGGGGTGTCGACCTTGTGATATCCGCGATCCATCATGCCCCGCGCCTCGCGCCTCGCGTCCCTGCTGCTCACGCCGACCCTCGCGCTCGTCGGACACGCGGGCTGCGGAGAGGGCGACACCACGCCGACCCCGGCCGCTCGCGCGAGGCCCCCGCTGACCGTGGTGCGCGCGAGCTCGACGTCGGCGCCGGCCACGCAGCTCGCGGTGCAGGCGTGCGCCGGGCTCGCCAACCGCGACGTGGGCGGCTCGGTGTTCGTCGAGCTCGATCCGCACGATCCGGGCTGGCTCGACGAGCTCGGGCTCGCGGCGAGCGAGACCCTCGACGAGGCCGACTTTCTCGCCCGGTGCGCCGCGCACAGGCCGTGCGTGCGCTATGACTACGCGACCCAGCAGGCGCTGTTGCCGAGCATCCTGACCGTGGCCTCGACGCTCGGCGCCGTCCCGCTCGACGACGGGCGGCCGCTCGCCTGCCCGAGCCCTGTCTTCGACGCCGTCCAAGCGTTCGCCGACAGGCAGACGCCGCTGCTCGCCACGCGCTACGCGTTCGAATCATTTGGCGAACAGACGACCGGGCTCGCGATGCTCAACCCGGGCTACGACCAGGCCCCCAAGGACCCCGCCAACCCCGCGCTGAACGCCCCGATGAGGCCCTCGCTCGTCGATCTCGTGTTCTCGCGGAGGCTGTTCGCGCTCTACCTCGTCAACGGCTGCACGAAGGGCCACGACGAGCGCGCGCTGCTCGACGAGATCGTCAACGCCGGGCGCTGGCCGACCCCGCTGGCGGTCTATGGCTACAACAGCACCTGGAACACGCTCGGCGGGTACCTCTACGAGGCGCAGACTCGCTGCCTCGACTCCCGCAACATGGGCGCCGTCGCCAGCGAGGCGGGCAACCTCTCCTACTACTCGACCGTAGCCGCGCCCATCACCACGCCCGGCGTCGTTCGACCAGTTCCGCAGGCGCCGGTCGCGTACGATCCAGGTCGGACCTACGTCGCGTTCTTCGTCGGCGACGGCGACAACCTCGCCTACATGCTGAGCACCCGGCGCGACTGGTTTCGTCAGCGCGTGGCCGGGTGCGCGCGGCCAGCCGCGACGTGCCCTCCGCTCACGTGGACGATCTCTCCGCACCTCGCGACGCTCGCGCCGGACGTGCTGCGTTGGTATTATGACAAAAGCCGTGAGACAGGGCGTGACACGTTCGCGCTGCCGCCGAGCGGGCACCTCTACGCGTACCCGTCGTCGCTCGCCGCGCCCGAGCAGGACGCCTTCGTCGCCGCGACCGAGCGAGACGCGCGCCTGCTCGGCGTCACCGGGGTCGTACACTGGGAGTGGTTCGACAGCTGGCGCGACGCGGAGGAGTCGTTCTTGCCGAAGTATGGCGCCGCCGTCCGCGGGATCTTCCCCACCAACGTGCCCTACCGGGGGATCGCGTTCCCCTGGTGGCCGAAATCTCGGTTCTTCGAGGTGCTCGACGGCGCGGGCGGGCCGGTCGTCGTGTTCAGGCCGCGCGAGTGGCGGGGCGTCCAGGATGACAAGGATGAGTTCTTCTTGTCACCGAGCAAGATGGCCGACGAGCTCGCCGGCTACCCGCGCGGCACCGTCAGCTGGGTCTACATGACGAGCGACGGCGGGCTCACGCTCGAGAACTCGTTCCTCGCGATGGCGGCGCTCTTGCCGCCGCACGTCACGCTGGTGAGCGCCGACGACGCGACGAGGCTCGCGCTCGAGGCGTCAGGGCGGTGACCGGGGGGTCATCGCGCGCGGCCCAGGCGCCCCAGCCGCCGCTCGAGCAGCGCGCGCTCGGCGTCCGTCGGCGCCGACACGAGCGCGCGCTCCGTGTGGGACGCGGCGCGCGAGAGGTCTCCGGCCTGGCGGTGCAGCTCGCCGAGCGTCGCGTCCCACAGGTAGTAGTCCGAGAGCCACGAGGGGGGATCGACCTGCTGCAGCGCGACGAGCCCCGCCTCTGGTCCCTTCCACGCGGCGAGCGCGATGGCGCGGTTCAACAGGTGGAGCGGCGACGGGGACAGGCGCTCGAGCACGTCGTAGAGGCGCACGATCTCGGCCCAGTCGGTCTCCGCGAAGGAGGGCGCGAGGCAGTGCTCGGCGGCGATCCCCGCCTCCGCGTGGTAGCGCGACAGCGCCTGGCCCGCCGCGGAGCGCGCGAGGTGAGCGAGGCCGCGCGCGACGCCAGCGGGATCCCAGCGCGCCCGATCCTGCGCTTCGAGCAGCAAGAGTCCGCCGCAGTCGTCCACCCGCGCGTCGAGCCGCGAAGCGTGAAACCACATGAGCGCGAGCAGCGCGTCCAGCTCCGGCAGATCGCCCGCGGGATCATCTCGCAGCGTCGACGCGAGGCGCAGCGCCTCTTCACACAGCTCACGGCGGATCACCCGGTCGGGCTGCGCCGAGCTGTAGCCTTCGTTGAACAGCAGGTAGAGCATGCGGAGCACCCCCGGCGCCCGCTCGGCGTCGAGGGGGCCCACCTCCGCCCTCGACGCGAGGCTCGTCCGCGCGCGCTGCAGGCGCTTGTGGACGGCCTCCTCGCTCGAGAAGAGCCGCAGCGCGATCTCGGACGTGGTGAACCCGCACAGCGTCTTCAGCGCCAGCGTGAGCTGCGACTCGGGTGGGATCGCCGGATCGGCGCAGACGAAGAGCAAGGAGAGGACGCCGTCCTCGACCTCTTGCTCCGCGAAGCCGTCCTCCACCTCGGCGAGGTAGCGCTCGTCTCGCTTCGCGCGCCGCAGGTCGTCGAGCACGTGGTTGTGCGCGACGCGGTAGAGCCACGCGCTCGGATCGTCCGGCAGCGAGGCCCGCCACGCCTGGGTCGCGCGGAGCAGGGCCGTCTGCGCGGCGTCCTCGCACAGCGCGAGGCGCGCCGCGCCGAAGCGCCGCGACAAGAGCGCGACGAGGCGCCCGAACTCCCGGCGAAAGAAGTGTGGCGGGAGCTCGGGCTCGGTCACGTCAGAACGACGCGAGCTCGATGAGCTCCACGCTCGAGAACATCGGCACCTCCTTCGCGATCGCGATCGCGCTCTCCATCGAGTCGGCCTCGATGAAGGACCAGCCGCCGATGATCTCCTTGCCCTCGATGTACGGTCCGTCGGTGACCGCGCCGCCGCGACAGACGGCCACCGCGCCGCCGGGCCTCGGGCCCGACCGAGGGGGCGATTGCTCGAGGATGGCGGCCGCGTGCTTGGCCATCCAGCTCTTCCACTGGACATAGCCCTCCTGCATGGCGGCGGGCGTGGGTTGTGCGCTCGGATCAGCGGATTTGCGGTACAGAAAGACGAATTTCATGGTGTCGAGTCTCCGTCGAGAGGCCCGCGTCCTCGCGGGTCCGTGTGGAAGACGCCGACGATGGCCCGATTGGACACGTCGGCCGATTTTTTTTCAGAGCGGGGCGCTCACGCGGCCTCCTCGGACAGCCGCGGCGCCCGCAGCGCCAGGACCCACGCGAGCGCGTTGACGACGACGGCCGCGGCCAGCACGAACATCGCGGGGCGCAGGCTCCCGAGCCGGTCGGAGAGCACGCCGACGAGCGGCTCGCTGATGATGTCGCCGAGCAGGTGCCCGATGAAGATCGAGAACGCCACGGCCATCGCCCGCAGGCCGAGCGGCACCGCGCCCATCAGCGCCGCGTTGTACGGCGCGGTCGAGAAGAAGATGAACAGCTCGGCGAGGCCGAGCGCGACGAAGAACGCGAAGGGCGAGCCCGCGAGCACCGCCCACGCGGAGAACGGCACGGCGAGCGCGGCGGTCACGGCGCAGACGCGCGTCTGCGCGCGCACCCGGTCCGGGTCCCTGGACCTGTCGGAGATCACGCCGCCGAGCAGCGCCCCGGCGAGGCCGGTGACGACGAGCGTGCCGCCGAGGACGGTGTTGGCGTGCGCTAGGTCCATGTGGAACGTGCGCTCGAGGAAGTGCGGCGCCCAGAACGCGAACCCGCCGAGCGCGAAGGTCTGCGCGGTGAAGCCGACGGTCAGCCAGCGGTAGCGGGGCGAGCGCAGGATGCCGGTGAGCGCCTCCTTCAGCCCCGCGCGCTGGTCTCGCGCCTTCGGCGGCGCGTCGGAGATGAAGAAGCAGGAGAGCGCGAGCAGCACGCCTGGGCCGCCCGCGACATAGAACGCGGCGCGCCAGCCGATGGCCTTGTCCAGCAGGCCGCCGACGACGAACCCGAGCGCGCTGCCGACCGGGATCGCCGCATAGAAGATCGCGAGGTTGCGCGCCTTGCGGTCGGCGGGGGTGATGTCGTCGATCACGGTGGGCGACAGCGACGCGTAGCTCGCCTCGCCGATCCCGACCGCGACACGCATCGCGATCAGCGTCGCGAACGTCCCCGCGAGACCGGAGCCCGCGGTGGCCAGGCACCACAGGGCGACGCCGGCGCCGATGAGCCACGTGCGCTTCACCCGCTCGCCGAGCAGGGCGACCAGCGGTGAGAACAGCAAGTATCCCCACAGGAACGCCGAGCCGACGCCGCCCGTCTGCGCGTCGCTGAGGCGCAGCTCGCGCTGGATGTTCGGGCTCACGGCGGCGATGAGCCACCTGTCGAGGTAGTTGAGGAGGTTCAGCCCCGTGAGCAGGGTCACGATCACGAGCGGGCGCTTGATCACGGCGCGGGAGCGTATACGACGCTGACCCGACCGTGGCCCCGCCGTCTCCGCGACGCATGCAGAAGGTGAAGTGGCTCGCGGCGCTCGTCGCCGGCGCTCTGCTCGCGTGGCTCGGCGCCAACGCCTGGGTGCTCACGTCGGTGCGCGGACGACGGTTCGAGCTCGGCGCGGCCCCCCCGCGCGACGTCGCGATCGTGCCGGGCGCGGGCGTGAAGGGCGACGTGCCGTCGGCGGTGCTCGAGGACCGGCTGCGCTGCGCCGAGGAGTTGCTCGACTCGGGGCGCGTCGCGCGCGTGCTCGTCACGGGCGATCACGGCTCGCCGAGCTATGACGAGACGGGCGCGATGGCGCGGTGGCTCGTCGCGCGCGGGACGCCGGACGAGATCATCCTGCGAGACGACTCGGGGTTTCGCACCCTCGACAGCATGCACCGGGCGCGCGTGGTGTTCGGTGTGACGAGCGCGGTCGTCTGCACGCAGCGGGTCTACGAGGCGCGCGCGCTGTTCCTCGCGAGCTCGTTCGGCATCGACGCGGTCGGCGCGGCCGCCGATCGCAGGCCGTATCAGGGCGCGCCCTGGGCGCTCGTGCGGGAGAGCTTCGGGCGGCCGATCGCGCTCGTCGAGCGCTCGGTGGGGCGCGGCGCGCGCACGCTGTCACGCTGAACGAACGACGGACGGGGCGAGGCCGTCGAGCCTCGCCCCGTCCGCCGCGCCCGTGGGCGCCAGGGCTCACGCGTCCGACTTCTTCGCGTGCTTCTTGTGGGGGCGCATCTCACGCATCGCGAGGTGCACCTGCTTGGCCTCGTCCTTCGTGACCGAGCCGTCGGCCGTGGCCTTGCCGACCTCGGCGTTCACCTTCGCGATCCCCTCGGCGAGCTTCGCGCGGATCGCGCTGGCCTTGTCCTCGGGGACCTTCTTGTCGGCGATGTGCTTCTCGACGCGCGCCTTGACCTTCTCGATGCGGGCGTCGACGTGCTTCTTGAAGGCGGCGGCCTCGATGGGGAACTTCTTCTCGTGCTTGGCGCGCTTCGCGGCCCGCGCGGCCGCCGGGGCCGGCCCGGGATCGGCGAGCGCGACAGACGTCAGCGAGGCGGTCGAGAGGGCGAGGGCGAGGGCGACTGCGAGCTTGCGAAACATGGTGCTGGTTCTCCTTTTGGTTCGAGGCGGCGGGCTTGCCGCCTCGTTCTTGCCCTACCCTACGGCTCCCAAGGTGGTCGCGCTCCTCAGGCAACACTTCTTCACCCTGGCGAGCCTCTCGCTCGCCGGGTGCGCGCAGCCGCCCGCAGAGGCGCGCACGCCCGCCGTCGCCGTCGCCGAGGCGCCCTCACCCGGACCGAGCGCGGCTCGCCCGACGTCTCCGCCGAGGCCTCCGTGCCTGCCTGCGGCGCTCCGGGAGCATGGGAGGATCGACGCGCTCGCCGTCGAGGCGGACGGCGCCGTCACGTTCTGTCTGCGAGACGACGCCGAGCTGCGGCTGTGTCTCACGGCGCGCGACGGGCGCTTCAGGCGCGCCGACGTCGAGCTCGCGCCCGCCGTGACCCGCGCGACCGGCGAGGCCGAGCGCTTGCGCGACGTGGGTCGCCGACGCGCGTGGCGTCGATGTGAGTCCGACGAGGCGTGCCGCGTGACGCTCGATGACGGCGAGCGGGCGCCCGCGACCCTCGCGCGGACGTTCGCGCGGACGCCGTCGATCCACGTCGAGGTCGCGGGCGACCGCGTCGCCTTGCTCGACGCGAGCGGCGCGTTGACCTTCCTGTCCGCGGAGTCGCTGCAGCCGGGCGGCGGCGGACACGTCCCGCGGGCGTCGCGGGGCGCCATCGCGCTGGTCGCGCCGGGGCGCGCGCTCGTCGTCGGCGGCGCGCCGGACGCGGGGACCGTCACGCGCGTCGACCTCGTCGCGGCGAGCGTCGGCGAGGCGTGGTCGCCGCCCGACTGCCCAGGTCAGGCCTCACGAGGCCCTACCAACCGCGCGAGAAGTCTGGTCTCTTCGGCGGTCGAATGAGCGGGCGCACCTTCGCGATCGGTGACATCCACGGCGAGCTCGAGCACCTGTTCCGGCTGCTCGGGACGTTCCCGACGCTGGACGCTGGAGACACGATCGTGTTCCTCGGCGACTACCTCGATCGAGGCCCGAAGTCGGCCGAGCTGGTCGACTACGTGCGCCGCGTCCTCTCCACGCAGACCCCCGCGAGGGTCGTCGCGCTGCGCGGCAACCACGAGGACGCGTGGCTCAAGGTGATGGACCACGGCTGGCCCGGCTTCGTGCTGCCGCCGGGCAACGGTTGCTTCCAGACCTATCGCTCGTTCGTCGGCAAGCCGCAGCCCGCCCACGACGAGGCGCCCGAGCCGCGCGAGATGGAGGAGATGCTGAAGGGCAAGTTCTTCCCGCCCGAGGTCGTCGCGTGGATGCGCGCGCTGCCGTTCTTCTACGAGGATGACCACGCGATCTACGTCCACGCCGGCCTCACGAAGGCGGCCGACGGCGACGGCTTCGAGCACCCGTCGACGCTCTCCGACAAGACGCCGATCCTCTGGCTCCGCACCGAAGAATTCTTCCTCAAGTATCGCGGCAAGACCGTGATCTTCGGGCACACCGTGACCGAGTTCCTGCCGCAGGAGTTCTCGTCGTACACGCCCGACGATCCCAGCGATCTGTGGGCCGGCGAGAACGTTATCGGCATCGACACCGGCTGCGGCAACGGCGGGTTCCTGACGGCGGTCGAGATGCCGTCGGGCAACGTCTACGAGTCGCGCGAGCGCCCATTAGCGCGCGCGCCGCGTTGACCGTCCAGGCCGCGGCGCGTAGCCTGGGCTGTGATGTCCCCTCGCGCCACGACACTGTTGCTCGTCGCCTCGGCGATGGTCGCCTGCTCCTCCTACGGCGTCGCCCCGGCCGACGACGAGGAGCGCACCGGCGAGATCGCGCAGGCGGTCACGGCGCAGGGAGACTGGAGCGGCTACGGCAACGGTCAGTGCGTGATCGGCGCCCAAGCCTTCTACAAGAACCGCTTCGGCGTCGCGCTGAAGCCGACCGGCGTGCAGTCGGGCAACGTGGGCAACTGCGCGTACCTCGGCGCGTGCATGTACTGGGTGAGCAACGCGGCGCGCCCCGATCCGGCCGTGTGGGATCGCCACGACTGGGGCAGCACCAAGCCCCAGACCTACGATCTCGTCATCTATCCCCCCTCGGGCAACAACCCATACGGCCACGTGGCCTCGGTCGATCACCTCGAGAGCGGCGATCCGGGCGCGTACGGCGCGCTGTGGATCATGGACTCGAACTTCAACGGCAACGAGCTGAAGGCCTCGGCCATCCACACCTACAACCTCAAGCCTTACGGGTTCTACCGGCTCAAGTCGCTCGCGAAGCCGCCGGTGCCGTGTGACACCAAGGCGGGCGGGTTCGCGTTCTCGTGCGACGGACCCGAGGGAGGGATGAGCTGCGTGAACGTCAACGAGCCGGGAGACCCAGACTCGTGGGGTGACAACAACTTCTGCTCGAAGGCCGACCTCGGGATGAAGTGGTCGGCGGCCGGCCCGATCGCTGGCATGGACTGCACCAACGTCGCCGAGGGGGCCGAGCCGCACGCCGCCGCGTGGAAGGACAACTTTCTCTGTCTCCCCGACCAGGCCCCCTTCGCCTTCTCGTGGTCGTCGGCCGGGCCGACGGCCGGGAAGACCTGCGTCAACTGGAGCGAGCCCGCCGATCAGGGCGGCTCGTGGTCGGACAACTATCTCTGCGCGACCAGCGTGAACCGCTTCTCGAACGGCGGGTTCACCTTCAGCGCCGACGGGACGGCGGGCCTCGAGGGCAAAGAGTGTGTCTCTGTCAACGAACCAAACGATCCTGACACGTGGAGCGACAACGTGTTCTGCAGCGACGCCCCGCTCGGCATGAAGTGGTCGGCCTCCGGGCCGCTCGCCGGGATGGACTGCACCAACGTCGCCGAGGGGGCCGAGCCGCTCGCCGACGCGTGGAAGGACGATTATCTCTGCACACCCAAGGGCGCGCCGTGGCGGTTCACTTGGAGCAGCGCGGGGCAGCTCGCCGGCAAGACCTGTGTGCGCTGGTTCGACCACGCGGAGGCGTCGCCCACCTGGCTCGACAACTGGATGTGCGCCGAGAAGGTGGTCCCTCCAGCTGGCAACGGCGGCGCGGGCGGGAGCGCCGGCGCGGCGGGCAAGGCCGGGGCGCCTGGAAAGGCTGGGGCGTCCGCCAAGGCGGGCGCGGCCGGCAAGGCTGGGGGCGCGGCGGGCGCGCCGTCGGGCAGCGCCGGCAAGGCGGGCGCGGCGGCGCCCGGGCCGGGCTATGTGACAGTGGGCGTCGGCGACGACTCGGCGAGCGAGAGCGGGTGCTCGACCGGTGGCGGGTCCGGCGCGTGGGAGGCCGGGCTGCTCGCGCTGGCCGCGCTGGCGCGCCGACGCAAGCGATTACTTGGCGCGCGTGGGCCCCACGAGACGCCACGGGCGGTGGAGCCCTTCGGCGCTCGTCGCGCGCGGCGCCGGGTGTGGTGTACGACGCTCGCATGGGCATCGGCGACGAGCTCGTCATCATCCTGCTGCTCACGGCGGCCAACGGGGTGTTCTCGGCCTCCGAGATCGCGATGCTCGCGGTGCGAAAGACCGCGCTCGCGGCGCGCGCCGACGCCGGGAGCCGCGGGGCGCGGGTGGCGCTCGCGCTGCGCGCCCAGCCAGAGCGGTTCCTCGCGACGGTGCAGGTCGGGATCACGCTGGTGGGCGCGACCGCGGCGGCGTTCGGCGGCGCGACGCTCGCGCAGCCGCTCGCGGCGTGGCTCACCGCGCGCGGCCTCGGCGCCGAGCTCGCCCGTCAAGGCGCGCTGCTCGCGGTGATCGGCGGCGTCTCGGCGCTGTCGATCGTGCTCGGAGAGCTGGTGCCGAAGTCGCTCGCGCTGCGCCACGCCGAGCGCCTCACGATCCTCGCCGCGCCGCTGCTCGCGGCGGTGGCCTGGGCCGCGCGGCCGATCGTGTGGGCGCTCACGCTCGCGTCCAACGTCATCTTGCGACCGTTCGGGGACAGCACGTCGTTCGGCGAGTCGCGCTACTCGCCCGAAGAGATCCAGCAGCTGGTCGAGGAGGCCGCGACCGAGGGGACGGTCAACCGGGACGCGGGTGAGCTCGCGTCGCGGGCGCTCGAGCTGTCGACCTTGCGCACCGCGGCGGTGCGCGTGCCGCGCGGCGACGTCGTCGCGGTCCGACGCGAGCACCTGCGCGACGATCTGGTCGCGGCCCTCGACCGGACCCCTCACGATCGATACCCGGTGATCGGCGCCACCCTGGACGACGCGATCGGCTACGTCGTCGTGCGCGAGATCGCGACGGCGCTCCGCGACGGCGAGCTCGAGCCGCGCGTACGACCCGCGCTGTTCGTCCCCGAGTCGAGCCGCGCGCTCGACGTGATGCGCGAGATGCAGCGGACCGCGTCGCACCTCGCGCTCGTCGTCGACGATCAGGGCGGCGTGACCGGGCTCGTGACGCTCGGGGATCTGCTCGAGGAGATCGTCGGCGAGACGCTCGGCGAGGGCGACAAGATCAGCCGCCGCCTGCGCCGCGAGGCGGACGGCACCGTGCTGGCGAACGGCACCCTGGGCGTCCACGAGCTCAACCGCGCGCTGTCGCTCGAGCTCCCCGACGACGGCGCGACCAGCATCGCCGGCCTGGTGATCGAGCGCGCGGGGCGCATCCCCGAGGTCGGCGCCACGATCGAGCTCGAAGGCGTGCGCGTCGAGGTGATCGAGGCGACGCCGCGGCGGGTGCTGGTCGTGAAGCTTCATCTCGCGCGCGCGCCAGCCGAGCCGAGCGCGTGAGCCGGGCGCGTCAGAGCGCGCGAAACACCAGCCGCCTCGCGAGCAGCGCGACGACGCCCCAGAGCGCGAGGTCTCGCGCGACGAGCCACGTGCGCCCCAGCTCGGCGCGCGACGTCGCGGCCATCAGCGCCTCGACGCCGACCCGTCCGACCAGCATCGGCCCCGCGAGCGAGAGGCCGCTCATCACGGCCCCGGCGAGCGTGAGCGCGAGCGTGTGAGGGCTCGACAGCGACGGGACCTGCGTGAGCGCGAGCGCCAGGTCGGACGGCCCGCCCAGCAACAAGAACGACAGCGCGATCCACGACGAGAAGAGCGCGTCCCAGCCGCGAGGCAGCGCGCCGAGCCGCGCCGTCGCCTCGAGCGCGGTCGTCGACGCCACGAGCGGCGCGAGCGCGACGAGCGCGACCGTGACGCCCTGCGCGAGCGCGAGCGCGAGGCCCCCGCGCGCGCTCGAGATCGTCGGCGCGAGCGCGAGCGTGAGCGACGAGGCGAGCGCGAGCCGCGACGCGCGCGGGAGCGAGCCGAGGCCGACCCACGACGTGACGAGCACGAACGGACCGAGCTTCGCGCCCAGCGTCACGAGCTCGCCCGCAGAGATCGAGCCAGGCTCGCTCATGGTGAGCAGCGCACCCTGCGGACCCGCGTCCTGCCGTCGGCCGCGTACAGCATCCACGCGCCGGTCGGGAACGCCCACGCGTCGACGTGGTCGAATCGCGACGCGCGCGCGACCTCCAGCTCCTCCGACAGCTCGCCGCGCTCGTCGAGCCAGGCGTGGATCAACACCTTCGGCGCGTCGAGCGCGCGCGCGGTCGGGCGCGCGAACACGACCGCGGGCCGGCCGCACGTCGAGACTGCGACGACGGGCGCGGGATCGAGGCCGTTGGGATAGTCGAGCCAGCGCGCGTCGTCGCGCGGCCGCGCACCCGGCTCGAGCGGCACGCGCGCGAGGCCGAAATCGGCGCCGTTCTTCGGCCCCGCGAGGAGCGCGAGCGCCAGCGCGGGTTGCGGCGACAGCGTGAGCTCGAGCAGCCCGTCGCCGGGAGGCGCGTTCCACGCGACCGACGACACACCAACCTTGGGCTCGGGCGCGGAGAGATCGAGCGCTGCGACGTGCACCGGCGCGAGCGCGGTGCGCTGATCGATCCACGCGGCGACGAGGTGCGAGCTGTCCCGCGCGAGCAGCGCCAGCGACGACGCGCCCGAGTCGCCCGACAGCTCGGTGACGCCGCGCCCCTCGACCCAGAGCTTCGCCCGGCGGTCGTCGTCGTGCCCCGCGCGCCTCGCGACGTAGGCGACGACCAGGGACTCTCCCGCCATCGCCGCGGCCGGGGCGTACTCCTCGGCGTCCGCGGCCAGCGTCTCCTTCGGTCCCGTCTCCCCGCCGTCCGCCGACAGGCGCGCGCGCGACAGCTGCCCACCTTCTATCCACACGGCCCACGACGCGCCGTCCGACTCGGCGATCGCGGTGCGCGTCCGCGCGAACCTCGCGCCGTCGTCGTCGATGTGACCAGGCTTGTCCCCGAGCCTCGCCGTGACGAAGGCGCCGCCGCGCTCGCGCACCACCACGCCGCCACGGAACAGCATCGCTCGCGAGCCGGTCGCGACGTCGAGCTCTCTCTTGTCGAGCTTGAGTTTGTGACCGCGCGCGGTCGTCACGGGTCGCGAAGGCGGCGCGCTGCTCACCGCGGGCGGGGGCGTGGGCGCCGAGCGCGCGACGCGGCTGGCGGTGAGGGGCGGCGGCGCGGTCGACGCCGGCGCGGGCGCGGGCCTCTTGCCGCAACCCACGCTCAGCACCGCAAGCCACAGCGCCCGTCGCATCGGTACCGCAACGCTAGCGTCGCTCGGCGCCCGGAGAAAGTCGGAGGTGGTTCGTCGTCGTGGCCGCGCTCTGTTGCGCATGGCCCCGCTCCCGCGCTCCGCGGGAGGCGGTCGGGCTCCGGGTGCTCGGGCGTCGGCCGACTTGGCCCCTCGCAGGGCGCGCGCGTAGCCTGAGCGCGTCGATGTCACCGACCATCGTGGACCTCCTGGCGGCAACGAAGACGGTGATCGGGAAGGGACGCCGCAGCGTGCTGCAGGGATCGGCGCGCCTCGACTTCCGGCTGAAGTCCGGGCTTGACGGACGCTTCCACGCCTTCGTTCGGGTGAACGAGCGGCTGAGCGAGCACTTCTCCATCGGCCTGCGGTATGAAGCTGACTTCGGACATCTCCGGGTGAACGGGGATCACGGCGCGCACCGGAATCCCGATGGCCTGCTGATCACGACCGGGCCTCACGTGCACATGTTTCGGGCCCCGGCGCGAGATCAAGCGCCGAAGGACGGAGCGGAGCCGAAGTGGGCGTGGCCTCTCCCACCGGACACCGTCGCGCTGAACGTGGCGTGGAGGACATTCCGCGACCTTGCGTCCGTCACGAGCACGGGTGACGCTGACCGAAAGGTCGCGGCGATGTATGCCGCCTCCGCGCAGCTCCCCTTCGACGACCTATGACCCCGACCGCAGCATCCCTCCGCAGCGCCTTCATGCACGGACTCGACGCGTCCGCGCGGGTCCGCGCTCGTCGACCGAGCGTCTTCCAGGTCGATCTGCCTGCGTTCATGGGCGACGGTGACGCGGCAGAGATCTACGTCAGACTGGGGAAGCGCGGCGCCGTGGTGCTCACCGACATGGGCTCGACGCTGATGCGGATGAGCTACCACCAGGACCCGTCCGACGAGGCCGTCAGCCAGCTCGAGAGCCTGGCTGAGCAGCAGGGGTTCCGCATCGAAGACGGAGAGGTGATGGCCGAGGTGGCTGTCGGGGACATCATGGGGGCCACGCTGGGGCTCCTGCAAATCGAGGCGAAGGCCGAGCGGCTCGCCGTGGTCACGAAGCGTCGAACGAGCGAGGTGGCGGCGTTTCGCGAGCAGGTGCTCGAGCTGCTCCGCGATGTTTTTCCTGGGGCGATGATGGAGCCCTTCTTCGACAGACAGACCGATCCCGAAGCGCTCTACAAGGTGGACGCCCTCATCGAGCGCCCGACGCCGCTCGCCGTCGCGGTGGTTCCTGGCGATCTGGACGCCGAGCGAGCCGTCGGCGCGAAGCTGATGCTCCAAGCGGTGGCCCCGCCGAGGACCAGGTGGGTCGCGGTGCCGCGTGACATGGAGCGGCTGGCGAGCAAGACTCGAAGGAGGCTCGTGCGGGAGTTTCTCCCTGCCGCGTCCTCGTTCGACGACGACCGGACCATCGTTCGTGACCGCCTGCTCGATCTGGCTGCCTGAAGCTTGACCGGGTTCGACCCGGCTCGCGCTTGCGCTCGGGTAAGTCGCAGGACGCAAGCAGTTCGCCCCCCGCGCCGAAGTTCCCGTGAGGTTCGTGATCAGTGTTCACGGGCTGCTCAGCCTGGCCACCGCGACCAGCGCGCTGTCATCCGCCACGTCGTCCGGGAAGACCCCGCCCCGGACGACCGCCTCCGGGAAGCGGCGCTCGAGGCTCGCCACCGCGCGGGGCAGCTGTCGGATCGAGCGCGCGCCGCCGCACGCCACGAAGAAGCCCAGCCGCCCCGCGGCCTCGAACCTCGGAGTCGGCGCTCCGTGGTGCACCCATGAGTCGACGTCGGCGGCGACGTAAGCTCGCGCCTCCGTGGACCTGGCGAGGAACGCGTGCGCCTCCGAGTCGTAGCAGCCGAGGTGTCCCCACCCGAGCATCCAGCGCAGGCTGCCCTCGCCGACTCCTCCGCCGAGGCGACCCGCAGGGGCATCGGGGAGGAACGCGCGGGCCGCACCCGCATCCGACGCGCCCCCAGCGTCGCGACCACCGACGCGCCGCGCGCGATCCCGACCTCGACCTCGATCAGCGGGTCCGCGACCGTCGCGTACTGGCGGGGGCCTGCGAGCCGCCAGCCATCACCCGATGAGACCGCCTCCCAGTGCGTCGGTGCGTACTGGGGGAGCGAGTCGACCAGGGCGCGCGCGTCCGCGTCGCGTGCCGTGATCTCGACGCGCCACGCGCTCCCACCGCACGTCACGTTCTCCATGACCACCTCGCCAGCGCGCCGCCCGACAGTTGCAAAGTCAATGTTCGTGAAACCATGAGCTCACCTCCGAGTGCTCCGCACGGACAGAGCACGACAGCCCCGGCGGCCCCAGCGCCGGGGTGGCTTCGCCAGTGGACGCCGTGTGGCGCTTCGCGCCGCGCCCTCGGGGCCAACACTTGCGCTCCCGAGGTGACATGATGCCTACCACACAGTAGGAGC
Organism: Myxococcota bacterium; assembly: GCA_963169165.1. Lineage (GTDB taxonomy): Bacteria > Myxococcota_A > Polyangia > Polyangiales > Polyangiaceae > JADLFU01. The sequence continues at coordinate 45,597 of CAUJFL010000144.1, forward strand.
CCACGCCGCGCGGACACGGGCGCGCAGGGACAGCAAACGCCCGCCCGCCGCGCGCGTCGTGAGCGTTGAGCACGCCCGTAGTCACCCGAACCGCCCGCGCACGAACCCCGGCTCGACAGCCGTCCCGTCAGTGGCGCCCGCGCACGCGCTCGCGTCGTCCGCGCCTCCTTGCGCAGCACGGCGCTCATCCAGTACGGCGAGCTGCGCTCGGGTACGGGATGTGTAAAGCGCGGTGACCGTGGCGGCGAACCGCCAAGTCAAAGGCGACGACAGCGCGTCGTCGCGCGGAGGCCACGCTGCCCGAGAACACTGACCCCCCCTCCGTTCCCGCGACATCTGGCGGCACCGCAGGGGAACTCCAGCTTTCCGCCCCAGAACACCGCGGCCTCTCCGACGCGGCCCGCGCGCTGGTGTCCATGCGCGGGCGCTGAGGACCGCTCATTTGCAGGACTGCGTGATCTTCTTGACCGCGAACCAGGTGCACGAGCCGGGGTCACTGCTGCTGCAGTGGCACGGCACCTCGAGGATGCTGCTCCCGCACTCGGGCACGCGCGTGAAGGCGCCATCCTGGTAAATCAGGAAGCTCGGCGCCAACATCTCGGGTGGCCCGTCGTACGTCTCGTGGTCGCACGCGAAATACAGGCGCTTCGTCTGGCCCGGCGACGACGTGAACTGCTGGCAGTAGGAGAGCCAGTTGTTGCTGCTGCTCGTCGAGCAGCTCTTGCCGCTCGGCAACTTCTGGGTCGACACGGGGCAGGACGAGCCGCTGCAAGAGTTGGTTCGCTCCTCCGTGCCGTCACAGTTGCGATCGAAGCTACCGTGCAGCTCCGACGTGCCAGACGACCCCGGGGCATCCGGCCACGTGCCCGCGTCGCAAGCGGCGGCGCCCGACATGTTGCATTGCTGGGTGCCGGTCTTGTAGCAGGACCCGAGGAGGCCGTTGTCGCACGCCGTGCCGACCGAGAACCCTTCGTCGACGCCAGCCGTGCAGTTGTTGTCCGCGCCGTCGCAGATCTCGGTCGCGCCGCTGTTGATCGCGGGGAGCAGGTCGTCGCAGTCGACGTTCGCCTTGCCGCCCGTGCACTGCGTCTCGAGCCTGAGACCGGTGAGGTCGGAAGACGGGCACTTCATCTGGCCGCAGCTACCCGCGCAGTGGCCGTCCTGGTCGACGTCCGCGCAGAAGGGGAGCAAGTTCTCGTCGCCGATGCACGTGCCCCAGTTGCCGCTGGTGCAGGTGCGGCTCCCCTTGCCGCAGGTGCCACAGGTCTCGGTCTGGCTGCCGTTGCAGCCGCAGTCGCCCTGCCCGATCACGTTCGTCTTGCCGTTGCAATCGTAGTCCAGGCCGTCGCCGTTGCAGATCTCGGTCGGCTGGGCCCCCTGGCCCCCCGTGCAGAGGTTCCACGAGCCGAGCACGCAGTTCTGGGAGCCCCACGCGCACTGGCCCGACAGCGGGTCGCCCGGGACCTTCCCGGCGGGGTAGAGCGCGCCCGACGGCGCACACGGCCGGACCTCGCCCGAGACGCAGTTGCACTCGCCCGCGCCGACCGCGTTGGTCTTGCCGCTGCAGTTGTGGTCCTTGCCGTCTCCGTTGCAGACCTCGGCCGCCAGGCCGGGGTTGATGAGGCCGTCGGTGTCATCGCAGTCCCTGCCGGCGGGCTGCGCGAACCCGATGCACTGGGTGCGCTCCTTCCACTTGTGGATCGCGTCCGGGAAAGCCCCAGGGCACAGGTCGGTCTGGCACGCGTTCAGCTCACAGAACCCGTCCGAGTCGTCATCGGGGCAGTAGTCGACGTGCGGCTTCTCCTGGCCTCCGCTGCAAGCGCCCCAGGTGCCGCCCGCCACGCAGGTCTGGGTCCCCTCGTTGCACTTGCTCGCGGAGCCGCACGCTTGCGTGCTGCTCACGGGCGAGCAGCCGCAGCCGGTGTCGGCCGACCCATCGCAGTCGTAGTCGTGACCGTTGCAGAGGTCCGTCCCGCCCGGATAGACGGCGGCCGGCTTGTTCCCCTTCTCGGAGCCGCCCTGGCCCGGGTGGTCCTTGCAGTCGTTGTTGGAGATCGCGATGTCCGTCCACATCGTCGCCGAGCACGCTGGCGGGGGGCACACGGGCGGCGCGCCCTCGGAGGGCACGCCGGCGCAGAAGTCGGACGGCAGGCCCGTCGTCGTCGCGGTCACGCACGCGGCGGGGATGGTCGTCGGTCGGTTACACGCCTTCGTCGGCGGAACGTCGATGTCGCCGTGCTTGTCGCCGTCGTAGTCGAAGTACCAGAGCTTCGCGTCGACGGCGTGGTCGTCGTCGATGGTCCCGTTGCAGTCGTCGTCGAGGCCGTTGCACCACTCCTTGGCGCCGGGATAGGCGTCGGCGTCGGCGTCGTTGCAGTCCTTCGAGGGGAAATTGCCGAGCCGCCATTTGCTGGGGTCACACGCGGCGCAGGACGTCGGGGGCACATCCTGGCACGCCTTCCCCTTGATCGGCGCCTTCGCGTCGGCGTAGCCGTCCGAGTCGCCGTCGTAGGTCCAGTCGACGGTGTTGGTCGGGGGCAGGGTGTCCTGCATGTCCGCCTTGCCGTCACAATCGTCGTCGATGTTGCCGTTGCAGATCTCGAACGGATCGGGGGGCACGACGCCGGTGCACGGCCCCCACTTCCCCTCCTTGTTGCAGGTGCGCGCGCCGAGCTTGCATTTGCCAAGGGGCTTGCCGAGGCCATCGAGGACGGGGAAGGTGATGGGCTTGCCGCTCGAGTCGCTCGAGCAGGCCTGCACGTCGTCCGGCGCGCAGGTACACGTCGCGCCGTCCGGCTGGCTCGCGTCGTCGGGCGTCCCGCTGCAGTCCTGGTCCGCACTGTCGCACGAGGTCGGCTTCCCGTTGCCCGCCGGGCCGTCCCAGGCGCCGGGGTAGGTCGTCTTGTCTGCGTCGTCGCAGTCGTCGCCGAGCACGACCGCGGCGCCGTTGTTCGCTGTGCATTTGTTCGCGCGGTGGCCGTCGCTGTCGAGGTCCTTCGTCTGGAGGCGGCACTTCTTTGCGGTCGGGTCGCACGTCCACTCCGCGCAGTTCGCCGGGACCGTCGGGGGGACCGCGTCCGTGCAGTCCTTCGCGGTGGAGCAGGTGGCTCCGGCGGATCCGCTCGCCCCACCCTGACTGGCGCCTGCTTGACCGGCCCCGCCCGCCGCCTTCCCGCCGGCTCCTGCCCCTCCCTGAGACTGACCACCGCCCGCTGTCGCCTTGCCACCGGCGCCGCCGCCCGTCGCGCCTCCCGCGCCGCCGGACATCGCGCCGCCGGACCCGGCGGACGACTTCCCCGCGCTACCCGCAGTACCACCGCCGGCACCCGACGGTGACGACTTGCCCGCGCTGCCCGCAGCGCCACCGCCGGCACCCGATGTGCCCGACGAGGGCGGCGGTGCTGCCGCGTCCTCGCTCCCGGAACACGCCGCGAGGAGGGACGCGGCCACGATGGACGCCGCGGACAGACGAAGCGCGATGAATCGAGAGTGATGCCCCATGATCAAGGACTATCACGACTTGCCCTGTGGCAGGATCTCGGGTCGGTCTCGGCCGGCGCCGCGCGGGCGCGACCGCCCACGACAGCCCGTGCGCTTCGCTCTTCCGCATCCCCTCTCGGGCGAGGAACGCGAAGAACACGCGCACGCGGACGGCGACGTCCAGGCACGCGGCGAGCCGTGCTTCCTCGTCGGGCCGCAGCAACGCCTTCGGCCTCTTGCTCGAGCGGTGACGCGTCAGAGCGTCTTGAACATGGTGAGCGCGTCGACGTAGCCCTTCGTCGGGTGCAGGAACGCGAGGGGCGATCGCCCGACGATCTCGAACCCGAGCGACTGCCAGAGCTTCACGGCCCGCTCGTTCGTGCTGACGACGAAGTTGAACTGCATCGCGCGGTAGCCCTTCGAGCGCGCGTACTCCATCGAGTGCTCGCACATCCGCCGCGCGACGCCTCGGCCCATGGCCTTGGCGCTCGTCATGTAGCCGCAGTTGCAGACGTGGCGCCCACCGCCGAGCTGGTTCGTACGGAGGTAGTACGTGCCGAGGATGACGCCGTCCTCTTCGAACACGAACGTGTCCTTGTCCGGCGCGAGCCAGTAGGCCAGCGCGTCCGCCTCGCTCATCTCCGAGTCGAGCGCGTAGGTCGCCCCATCGCGGATCGTCGGGAGGATGATCTCGGCGATCGCCTTGGCGTCGCTGGCTTCGGCCCTTCGGATGCTCACACCGAAGGCCCTACCACTTCGACCGGGATCCTGTCCTCCGCCCGCGCAGCTCGTCACCGCGACCTTCGACGGCCCCGCCGCCGAGGAGCGCGAGACGGGCTGGAGCAACGCTCCGTACGAGTAGAGGACGAGGCCGGGGGTGATCATGGCGGGGTCGACGAGTGAATTTCGGGAGAGGTGGTGTCGGAGTCTCTGGAATCAACATTGCGGGAGCGGAGCGCGCGCGAGGCAGCTTGTCGTTGCGCCGGTTTCGTACGAAGCCTGTCCCTCTCGATGCGCCGCCTCCTCCCTCACCTGTTGGCCCTGTCCGTCGCCGCGGCCGCGGGCTGCAAAGACACGCCCAAGCTCGGCCCCGCGCCGGTCGCGTCGATGACGCCGGTCCCCGCGCCCGCGGGCCTCGTCGCCGAGGTGCTGATCCCCAGGCCCGCGCAGACCTGGCAGCGGGCGCGCGCGCTCGTGGGCGGACCGGCGGCGATGCTGCCGCAGTCGTTCGGCATGGGCGCCGCGATGTTGCTGGGCCTCTCGCCCAAGGTCGCCGAGCTGATCGACGGCGACGTGCCCGCGGTGGGCGCCGCGACCAGCGACGGCGCGGTCGAGCTGGCGGTGCTCGCGATCCACGTCCGCGACGGCAAGAAGGTGCTCGACGACATGACCGCGGGCCCGCAGGCCAAGCACCTCGCCCGCGTCGACGAGGTGTCGAAGGTCACGCTCATCGAGCCGAAGCCTGGCGAGACGTCGCTCAACGCCTCGATGGGCGTCCTCGGCAACTATCTCCTGCTCGGCTACGCGCCCGACGCGCTGCTCAAGGTCGGCCCGTACGCCGCGCGCACCGTCTCGACGCGCGCGATGCCGACCGAGGACGTGGTCGTCGTCAGCCAGAAAGAGGCGCTCGGCGGCCCGGTGCGCGCGCGCATCCGCGGCTGGTGGCGCGACGCGAAGAAGACCCTCGAGGAGGCCGACCAGCGAGACCGCGCGCGCCACGGCGGCAAGGAGCCCACGTTCGCCGATCCCAAGGCCGCCGTCGCCAAGGCCGATCAGACCTTCGCGTCGCTGTTCGCGCTGCTCGGCGATCTCGACGAGGCGCGCGTCGCGCTGTCGATGGACGACGCCGGCGCCCACCTGGCCGCGCGCGTGAAGCCTGCGTCCAAGGACGGCCCCGCGTCGATCGAGATCGGCGCGCTGACCGTCGGCGACGCGAAGCCGCTCGCCGAGCTGCCCGACGACGTCAGCGTCGCCGTGCTCAGCCGCGACACCCAGGAGCTCCGCAAGCGCGGCGCCGACGATCAACTGATCGCGATCGACAACCTGTTCCAGGGCAAGCTCGCCGACGACGACAAGAAGAAGGTGCGTGAGCTGCTCGACACCTGGACGCGCGGGCGCGGCGACTGGCTCGGCGTCGGCGCGTCGTTCTACGGCTCACGCCGCGTGTATGGCCGGGTCGCGGTCGCCGACGAGAAGGCGTTCGACGCGGGGCTGAAGGGCACGCTCGAGCTGCTGAAGGTGCCGGCGTTTCGAGATCCGCTGAAGCACTGGCTCGGTGAGCTGCGCGTCTTGCCCGCCACGTCGCTCGACGACAAGGCGGGGACGCTCGTGAAGATCGAGCGCCAGCCCCCGCCTCCCGAGAAGAAGCCCGACAGCAAGGACAAATCTGATAAACTTTACAAGCGCCCCGTGGAGAAGCCGGCGCTGCAGAAATTCGAGCTCGCGTGGTCGATCGCGGACGCGACCGCGTCGTTCGTCGTCTCGGACGCTGGCCGCGACTCGCTGCGCGACCTCGCGAAGGCGAAGGAGGCCGGGCTCGGCGGCGATCCCGAGATCAAGCGCGCGCTCGACTCGGTGAAGGGCGACGCGGCGTTCGTGATGCTCGTCCTGCCGATGCGCACGTTCGCGGGCCTGATGATGGCGCGCGTCCCGAAGGAGGCGCCGCCGCCCGCGCCGATCCTGCTGTCGCTCGGGCGCCGCGGCTCCGACGGCTACCTGCAGCTCGACGCCGCGACGCTCGCCGTGCGCGAGCTCGCGAAGATCCGCAGCGTCCAGTAGCGAAGTCTGGTGATCTCTCCAGCATGGCCGACAGCGTCGTCCTCGTCACAGGGTATCCGTCGTTCGGCGCGCGGCAGCTCGTCGCGCACCTCCTGTCGGCCGAGCCGTCGACCGAGGTGCGCGCGGTCGTCCGCGCGAGCCTCGCGCCCGCGGCCGAGGCGCACAGGTCATCGCTCGCTCCCGACGAGCGGTCGCGCCTGACGCTGCTCGACGGCGACGCGGCCCACCTCGACCTCGGGCTGTCGGGGCGCGAGGTGCGCGCGCTCGCCGGCGAGATCGATCGCTTCCACCACGTCGCGCAGGTGCGGTACCTCGGCGCCGATCCGCGCGAGGCCGAGGCCGTCAACGTGGGCGGGACGCGCGAGGCGCTGGCGGTCGCGCGCTCGCTGCCGAAGCTGCGCGCGTTCGTGCACCACGGCACCGCGTTCGTGTCAGGCGACCGCACCGGGCTCGTGCGCGAGGACGAGCTGCGGCGCGGACAGCGGTTTCGCAACGCGATCGAGGAGACCAAGGCGCGCGCCGAGCTGCTCGTACGCGAGGCCTCGGCGCACGTGCCGACCGTGATCGTGCGACCCTCGCTCGTCGTCGGTGACTCGGCGACGGGAGAGGTCGACCGCCTCGACGGGCCGTATCTGCTCGTGCTGCTGCTGCTGTCGTCGCCGGTCGAGCTGGCGATCCCGCTGCCGGGGCGCGGGCGCGCGCCGCTGCACATCGTGCCGGTCGACTATGTCGTGCGCGCGGCGCGGCTGCTCGGGCTCGCCCCCGACGCGGTCGGTCGCACCTTCCACATGGTCGATCGCGCGCCCCTCACCGCGCGCGAGGTGTTCGAGCTGGTCGCGAGGGTGGGTGGTCGACGCAGCCCGCGCGGCTTCATCCCCGCCAACGTCACGCGGGCGCTCCTTCACACGCCGGGGCTCGAGCGGTTCGTGAAGAGCCCGCGCGCGTTCTTCGATCAGCTGGTCACCGAGGTGCAATACGACACGCGCGCGGTCGACGCGGTGCTCGGGCACACCGTGACCTGCCCTCCGTTCACGAGCTACGTCGACTCGCTGGTCACCTACGTGCGCACGCGCGTCGAGGAGGAGCGCGAGCACCGCCGCGCAGAGGGTCCCGACGACGTCGAGGACACGCTGTCTTGACGCCGGCGCAGCGCCAGGCGGCGGAGATCGCGCTGCTGATCGCGACAGGGCTGGGCGTCGCGACCTGCATGGCGCGCCAGCCCCCCGCGCCGACGGTGGCCACGGTCGCGCCCGCGTCGTCCGCCGCCGTCGCGTCGTCTCCCGCCCCGTCGCTCTCCGCCCCGCCCGCCCCCTCGTCCGCCGCGCCCGTCGAGAGCGCCGCGCCGCCTGCGCCGCCGGCCGCGCCCACGCCGAAGGGGGCGCTCTCGTTGCCAAGGTTCCACGCCGCCGAGCTGGCGCTCGCCGAGGGTACGCGCAAGGATCACGTGAGGATCGTGTGGCTCGGCGACTCGCACACCGCGGCCGATCTTTGGACCGGCGCCGTCCGCGCCAGCCTGTCGAAGCGCCTCGGCGCGGGCGGCCCAGGGTTCGTCCACGTCGGCTGGGCCGAGAACAAATATCGCCACGACGGCGTCCGCCTCGAGACCCAGGAGAAATGGAGCGTCCTGCCCGTGCCCTACCCGACCACGAAGCGCGTCGGCGACGGAGTGTACGGGCTCGGGGGCGTGCGCCTCGTGCCGAGCGGCGGCGACGCTCGCTCGACGATCGAGGTGCTGGCGAGCGCCACACACAAATCAACCAAACTAACATGGGAACTCGCCTACAGGACGGGCGAGGACGGCAAGGTACGCGCGGCGGTCGACGGCGAACCGAAGGAGCTGACCGACGAGCCGAAGGGCGCCGCGGGCGTGCGTCACCACAGGTTCGTCAGTCATGGCTCGACTGGCAAGCTGACCGTGACGACCAGCGGGCGCCCCGAGCTGCTCGGGGTCGTCATCGAGGGCGACGCCCCCGGCGTGGTGCTCGACACGCTCGGGCTCAACGGCGCGCGGGTGGCGACCTGGACGGCCCGCGACGACGGGGCGTGGGTCGACGAGCTCTCCCGCCGCCGGGCCGACCTGATCGTGCTCGCGTTTGGCACCAACGAGTCGTCGGACGTCGCGCCGAAGAGCGAGCGCTACGAGGCCGAGGCCGACAAACTGCTGTCACGCGCGGCGCGCGGCGCGCCCTCGGCCGATTGCCTCGTCATCCTCCCGATGGACCGCGCGGGCGCCGAGTTCGGCCCGCGGCTCGCCGTGATCTCCGAGGGCCTCTCCGCGGCCGCGAAGAGGCACGGCTGCGCGACGTGGAGCGCGCTGTCCGCGATGGGCGGCCCCGGCTCGATGAGCGCCTGGAAGCGAGAGTCTCCGCCACGCGCGGCGCCCGACGGGATCCACCTGACTCCCAAAGGCTATCAGTATCTGGGAGAGCGCCTCGCGCGCGACCTCGTCGTCGAGCGCTGATTTCAGGCGGGGAGGGCGCAGACGGTGGGGAGGCGCTCTGAAGCCGCGGCGGATGAGGGCAGCGAGGGCGAGGGCAAGCTCGCGGTCGGGTCTCACCGCGCGCAGGCGTGACCGAGCACGCCGACCACATGAAACCCGCGCTCTCGAGGCCCTCACCCCGCGATGTTCGTCACGACCCTTCTTCGAACTCGGCGTCGATGACGTCGCCCTTCTTCTTGTCGTCCTTCGGCGCTTCGGCGTCGCCAGCGGGCGCCGCGCCGGGGGTACCGGTCGCGTTGTACATGACGCTCGCGAGCTTGTGCGCCTCCTTCTCCAGCTTCTCGAGGCAGCTGGCGATCTCGGCGTCATCCTGCTTCTCGACGGCGGCGCGGCCCTCCTTGATCAGGCCCTCGAGCGTGGCCACGTCACCGGCGGGGATCTTGTCCTTGTTGTCGGCGATGAGCTTCTCGATCTGGTAGCACTGCTGATCGAGCTTGTTGCGGCGCTCGATCTGCTCGCGGCGCTCCTTGTCGGCGGCCTCGTTCTCGGCGGCGTCCTTCACCATCTTCTGGATCTCGCCCTCGGACAGTCCGCTGTTGGCCTGGATGGTGATGCGCTGATCCTTGCCGGTCGCGGTGTCCTTCGCCGACACCGAGAGGATGCCGTTGGCGTCGATGTCGAACGTCACCTCGACCTTCGGCACGCCGCGGGGCGCAGGCATGATCCCCTCGAGGTGGAAGCGACCCAGCGTGCGGTTGTACCTCGCCTCGGTGCGCTCGCCCTGGAGCACGTGGATCTCGACGCTCGGCTGGTTGTCGGTGGCCGTCGAGAAGATCTCCTTCTTCTGGGTCGGGATCGTCGTGTTGCGCGGGATCATGAAGGTCGTCACGGAGCCGAGCGTCTCGACGCCGAGCGACAGCGGCGTCACGTCGAGCAGCACCAGGTCCTTCACGTCGCCCGAGAGCACTCCGCCCTGCACGGCCGCGCCGATCGCCACGACCTCGTCGGGGTTCACGCCCTTGTGCGGCTCCTTGCCGAAGAACTTCTTCACGGTGTCCTGCACGAGCGGCACGCGGGTCGAGCCGCCGACCAGCACGATCTCGTCGATCTGCTGCGCGGTCTTCTTCGCGTCCTGCAGCGCCTTGCGGACGGGCTCCATCGAGCGATCGACGAGCGGCTGCATCATCTGGTCGAGCTTGCTGCGCGACAGCTGCTTGACGAGGTGCGTCGGACCGGTCGCGTCGGCGGTGAGGAACGGGAGGTTGATGGTCGCCTCCATGCGCGACGACAGCTCGATCTTCGCCTGCTCGGCCGCGTCCTTCAGGCGCTGGATGACCGTCTTGTCCTTCGAGATGTCGATGCCGGTGTCCTTCTTGAACTCGGCGAGCAGCCAGTCCATCACGAGGATGTCGATGTCGTCGCCGCCGAGGTGCGTGTCGCCGTTGGTCGAGATGACCTGCACCACGTTCTCCGACACCTCGAGGATCGAGATGTCGAACGTGCCGCCGCCGAAGTCGTAGACGGCGATGACCTGGTCCTTCGTCTTGTCGAGGCCGTACGCGAGCGCCGCCGCCGTCGGCTCGTTGATGATGCGCTTGACGTCGAGGCCCGCGATGCGGCCCGCGTCCTTCGTCGCCTGGCGCTGCGAGTCGTTGAAGTAGGCGGGGACCGTGATCACCGCCTCGGTCACCTTCTCGCCGAGGTAGTCCTCCGCGGCCTTCTTCAATTTCTGCAGCACCTTGGCGGCGATCTCGGGCGGCGCCATCGCCTTGCCGCGCGCCTCGATCCACGCGTCGCCCTGCGGCGACTTCGACACCTTGAACGGCACGCGGCTCGCTTCGGCCTGGACCTCGTCGTGGCGGCGACCGATGAACCGCTTGGCCGAGTAGATGGTGTTCTCGGGGTTGGTGACGGCCTGGCGCTTCGCGATCTGGCCGACGAGCACCTCGCCCTTGTCGTCGTACGCGACGACCGACGGCGTGACGCGCGAGCCCTCTTCGTTCACCAGCACCTTCCCCTCTTTGCCCTCCATGATCGCGACGACGCTGTTGGTGGTTCCCAGGTCGATACCGATGATCTTTCCCATGACGAACGAGGCTCCTTCTTCGAGTGGCTGACTGGCTGGACGGACGAGCTTGCCGGGACCGTACGGGCGCCCACGACGGCGGCCTTTCGGCCTGATTCCCGCGTTCTTGAGGCGCCCGGTGCCTTCGGACAGCGCGCAACCTAATCACATGGGCCGACCCGTCAACGCTCTTCGGCACGCTTCGTGCCCCGCGCAACTTGGCCCACCCGTCCGTGTGGTTACAAAGTTGCTACCAGGCTCGAACATGCGACGTCTGCTCCCCGGTCTGCTCCTCGTCGTCGGCTGCGCGACGCCCTCGCGCGAGCTCGCTCGCATCGCGGCGCCGACGCCGCCGGTGGCGCCGGTCCCGATCGTCGACGATGCCCCCCCGCCCGCGAGCGTCGAGGCCAAGGTCGTCGCGGCGGCGCCGGTGACCCGCAACGTGATCGTGCTGACGGTCGACGGCGCGCGCTGGCAAGAGGTGTTTCGCGGGGTCGATCCCGAGCGGGGCGAGGCGCTCGGGCTCTCGTCCGAGGAGCTCGTCGACGGCCGCGCGCTGATGCCCAACCTTCACGCGCTCGGCGATCGAGGCGTCGTGCTCGGCGCGCCGGGAGTCGGCGCGTCGATCTCGGCGTCGGGCCCGAACTTCGCGTCGCTGCCCGGCTACAACGAGCTGCTGTCGGGTCGCGCGCCGACGTGCCAGCGGAACGACTGCGCGCGGACGACCGAGGAGACGCTGCTCGACGCTTGCCGCGCGCTGCCTGGCGCGACGGCGGCGCGCGTCGGCGCCGTGTCGTCCTGGGAGAACGTCGAGCTCGCCGCGTCGAGCTCGACCGGCGCGGTCTTCTTGTCGGCGGGGCGACACCACGTGTGGCAGGCGCGCGC
>CAUJFL010000145.1 GCA_963169165.1 Myxococcota bacterium
CTCGAAGGTCGCTCGCCAGGAGCGAGCGCTCGGGCGATCGCGGTCGAGTCCTTTGACGCAGACGCCTCCGACACGCGGTGGGCGCGGCCGTTCCACAGCAGGATGGCGGCCGAGGTCGGCGCGAGCACCGCGAGCGTCACGATGAGCGCGTCGAGCGGCCCGCGCAGCCGCGGCACGTTGAACACGAGCGCCTGGCCAAGCGTGACGAGCGCATCGAGCGAGACGGCGACGATCAGCGCGTCGGCGAGCGACTGGGTCCAGCGCCGACTCAGGCGCCCGAGCGCCGCCGCGAGCGCGACGTCGAACATCACCCAGCCCCACTGCCACGCGGGCGAGGGGAAGAACCGCGCGCTCACCGGGAGCGCGAGCAGGATCGTCCATGGCACCAGCAGGATGGCGAGCATCCCGGTGACGATCGACGGACCTCGCAGCAGCGTCTGCACGCCGAAGCGAATGAACCCGCCCTCCGCGAACGCCCGCAGCGTGTCGAGCACGGCGACGAGGCCGAAGGAGCCGGGAGGGTAGGCGAGGTACATCGGGTCCCACGCGCGCGGGGCGAGCTTGGCCTTGAACTCGCGCAGCCCGTCGAAATCGTAAAGCCCGCGGGTCGCGCGGCGCGTGGCCCGGAGCCACCCCGCGACCTCGCCGGCGAGCGGCACCATCCCGAGCGTCACGTACGCCACCCCCTCGGCGACCGCCGCGCGCATCCCCGCGTCGACCAGCAGCTCGACGGTGCCGTTCGGGGCGTCGGGCGTGCGCAAGAAGTCTTCGAAGAACCAGCCGTGGCGCGCGTAGACCGGCACGATCCCGAGGAAGCCCACGATCTTGCCGTCGCGCTCGGCGACGAGGTGGAGCCGCTCGTCGAGGAACACGAACGGATCGATCTGCACGACGAAGCCCATCGGCGCCATCGCCTTCGAGCCGAGGAACCGCGCGATCAGGCGCTCGAGCGACGCGCGCGTGGGGTGCCCTTCGACGAGCTCGTCGTGGGTCACCCTGCGGACGACGACGCCCTTGGCCCTCGCGCGGCGAAGCTGCTCGCGCAGGCTCTTGCTGCGGGCGAGCGCGCCGCTCCAGTCTTCGGGGGACCACGTGGGCTGGTCCCCCACGCGCAGCGCCGGCCACGGGACGTGCTCGTGAAAGCGCGCCTCGGTCGCGAAGCAGCAGACGCGTCGTCGCGCCGCGCGGGCGGCCGTCCAGAAGCTGTTCATCACCGCGCCGAAGCGCTCGGTCTCGCACAGCGGCGCGCCGGCGGTCACCCACGCGCCGCCGGTGTCGACGTAGGCGACGCACGCGTCATCGCCGTCCCAGAAGTATCGAAAGCCTGGCTCGAGCACCTGGAATGACGTCGCGTTCCAGCCGTGGCGCTGCAGCAGCGCGAGCACGCGCGGGCGGTCGTCGCCGCGCGCGACAGACTCTGGAGGGGCGGCGGCGCGCGTCACGACGAGGTGGACCGCGCCGCTCGTGCGCCGAGATGCATGGGGACCCTCCGGTAGCACGGGCGCCCCGGCCGCGCCAAGGCCCGACCCTCACGCGTCCGCGCCAGAATCGAAGGGGCCGCGCCGCGGGCCGCGCAGCACCCACGCGCCGAGCGCCGCCGCGAGCGCGCCCGCCACGACGAGCGCGTCGGGCACGCCCAGCGTCGCGCCGCCGACCCCGCGGAACACGCCGCGGAGCATCGCGATCGAGGTCGCGTTGTGAAGCAGGTGGATCACCATCGAGCACCACGTGCTGCCGGTCGAGACCCGCACGAGCCCCAGCACCAGCCCGAGCGTCGTCGTCGACACGATACGAACGAGACCAACGCCACCTGGCAGGTCCGCGTGCGACAGCCCGAACGCGAGCGCCGTCGCCACGACCGGCACGAGCCACGCCGCCAGCCTCGCGCCGCGGCCGTCGCCGACCCGCGCGAGCGCGTGACGCAGCGTCGCCAGCAGCCCGCCGCGAAAGATCAGCTCCTCGGAGACCGCAGGCAGCACCACCGCCGACAGCACGAGCCACGCGACGGACGACTCGCCGAGCTCGCGGCCGAGCGCGCCCGCGTTTCGCTGGCTCGCGCCGAGCCCCCGCAGCGCGAGCTCTTGCATCAACACTGGCATCGCCAGCCCGACGCCGAGCCACGTCGCCATCGTCGTCGTGAGCGGCGCGAGCAGGGCGACCCCCGCGAGGCGGCGAGGCGCGGGGCGAGCGAGCCCCAGCGGCGCGAGCGATCCGGCGAGCAGGCTCACCAGGCCGAGCCCCACCGCGATCGTCAGCACCTGCGACAGCGCGCGGAACGCGGTGAACGACAGCGCGCGCTGCACCGACATCGGCGCGTGCCGCGCGAGCCAGTCGATCCCCCTCGTCGCGAACAGCCACCACCCCGCGGTCGCCGCGGCGAGGCCGACGAGGCGTGAGGTCGAGAGCGTCGTCACCCGACGACGGGTATCACGCCCCAATCACGAGCGGCGCACCGCCGAGAGGATCTTGTCGCCGTAGTTGTTGAGCACCGACGGGCCGACGCCCGGCACGCGGGTCAGGTCCTCGAGCGTCTTCGGGCGCGCCTCGACGATCGCCTGCAGCGTCGAGTCGGGGAACACCCTGAACGCCGGCACCTTGCGCCGCTTCGCTTCGGCGAGCCGCAGCTCGCGCAGCGCCCTCGCGAGCGAGTCCTCCTCGGCGGGCGCGCGACGCGGCTTCTTCACCACGTTCTTCGTCATCGGTGACGGCGCGCCGCGTGCCTTTCGCTTCTTGCCGCGCTCGAGGCGGGGCGCGAGCTTCACGGCGCGCACCCGCTCGGGGCTCGCCTGCTCGCCCGCTGGTGTCAGCCGCACGCGTCGGAAGCGGATGGTCTGGCCGTCCTTCTCGAACTCGTCGTCCTCGAGCGCCACGAGCCCGTCGCGCGCGAGCCCGTCGATGATGCGCTCGAAGGAGCGCCGATCGAGCGCCTCGTCGGGGAAGGCCTCCTTGTGGAGCTTGCCCGTCGTGGTCGCGCCCCCGACCCGCGCGAGCGCGCCGAGCGCCGTCGCGATCGCGTCGCCCTCGCTCGCCGAGGGGAGCTCGAACGAGCGCACCAGCGCGCCGCCGGGCGCGCACGCGTCGCAGGTGCCGCACGGGCGCGCGTCCTCGACGTCGCCGAAGTGTTCGAGCAGGGCGAGCATCCGGCAGCCTGGGCGCTCGGCGTACCGCGCGATCTTGGCGAGCTCGCCCTGGCGGTGGCGTCGGACCGCGTCGTAGGGCGGCTCCCAGGTGTCGGGGCCGATCGTCACCTGGTCGTCGTCGTCGAGCAGCGCGCCGCCGTGCACCCAGAGCTTGGAGAGCGCGCGCTCTCGCGCGTACTCGTCGTCGATGCCGTCGACGTCCTCGAGGTCGGCGAGCACGTCGCTGCGCGGCCGCGGGCGCCGGGGCAGCTGGGCGTACAGCGCGCGCATCGCGGCGGGCGGGGGGAAGTCTCGATCGAGAAAGAACTCGTGCGTCTTGCGATCGGCGAACGCGAACAGCATCACCGCGCGCGCGTCGAGGCCGTCTCGCCCGCCGCGCCCGATCTCCTGATAGTAGCCCTCGATCGTGCTCGGCAACGCCGCGTGCACCACCGTGCGCACGTCGGCCTTGTCGATGCCCATCCCGAACGCGATCGTGGCGACGACCACGTCCAGCTTGCCCTCGAGGAAGTCGGACTGGACCCGCTCGCGCTCGCCGGCGGGCATCCCCGCGTGGTACGGGCGCACGCGCGCCGTCTTCTGCAGCTCGGTCGCGAGCCGCACGCTCTCCTTTCGGGTCGGCGCGTAGACGATCGCGGGCAGGCGCCCGGGGAGCTCGAGGAGCGCGCGCATCGCGGCGGGGCGATCCTTCAAGAACACCTCGGCGCACTCGATCGCGAGGTTGGTCCTGCGAAAGCCGTGGATGAAGCGCGCCGCGTCGGGCGTCCCGAGCTGCTCGACGATGTCGTCCTGCACCGCCGGGGTCGCCGTCGCCGTCAGCGCGAGGATCGGCGCGGGGCGCAGCTCGGGGAGGCGCTGGCCGAGCATCCTGTATTCAGGGCGAAAATCGTGGCCCCACTGCGAGATGCAGTGCGCCTCGTCGACCGCCACGAGCGTGGGCGGCCGCCTCGCGAGCGCGTCGAGGAACCCACGGAGCGCGAGCCGCTCGGGCGCGACGAACAGGTACTCGAGCTCGCCGCCGAGGTACGCGGAGAGCGCGCGCCGCCCGTCGTCGCGCGCTCGGCCGCCATGCACGCGCTCGGCCGCGAGCCCCGCGGCCTGGAGCTTCTTCACCTGGTCTTCCATCAGCGCGATGAGCGGGCTGACGACCAGCGTCGTGCCGCCCCGCGCGAGCCCCGGCAGCTGGTAGCAGAGAGATTTTCCGGCGCCGGTCGGCATCACCAGCAGCGCGTCTCGGCCCGCGACCACCGCCTCGCACACCGCGCGCTGGTGCGGCCGAAACGCCGCGTGGCCGAAGCGCGCCCGCAGCAGCTCGTCGAGATCGGTCGTCGGCGCCGGGCGCGGTCGGGGCGGCGCCGCCGCGCTCGACCGCGGAGACCCGGCCAGCCGCCCGGAGGTCGGGGTCGATGGCGCAGGCGGCCACAGGTCGTCGTCGTCGGGCGCGTGGCCAGGGTTGGCGTCGAAGTAGGCGTCGTCGAACCCGCCTTGCTCGTCGTCGAACACAGGTGAGGTTGGTTGAGTTGTTCGAGCCGTGGCAGCTTGTGAGATTGGTTGAGTTGTGAGGCGTCGGGCCGGCGTGACCGACGTGACGACGTCCCGCACGTACGCCTCGACGTCGGCCACGAACGCCGAGAGGTCGCCCTCGCCGCGCTGGACCCGCCGGAGCTTGGCCTCCCACTCGCCGGTCATGGCGGGGCTCTTCACGTGCGGGTGGACGAGGGAGACCAGCTTCATCCCTTTGTCGGTGGGGACGAGCGCGCGCTCGTCGCGCGTCACGTAGGCGCGCGTGAGCAGCGTCTCGAGGATGCTCGCGCGCGTGGCGGGCGTGCCGAGCCCGGTGTCGCGCATCGCGAGGCGCAGCTCCTTCTCGTCGAGCGTGCGACCAGCGGTCTCCATCGCCGTCAGCAGCGTCGCCTCGGTGAAGCGGCGCGGCGGCTCGGTGGTCTTCGAGACGGCCTTCGCGGCGCGCGTCGCGGCGGGCGCGCCTGGCGACAGGGACGGGAGCGAGAGATCGCGGTCCGGCTTGCCGAGGTCGAGCACCTTCCACCCGGCGTCGACCACGCTGGTGCCGCTCGCGAAGTAGCGGTCGGCCGCTCCCTCGTGGTCGACGCGCGTGACCACCTGCGTGGCGCCCCAGCGGTGATCCGCGTGCCACGCGGACAGCAGGCGCCGACAGACGAGATCGTAGATCTTCTCTTCGCGGTCGGAGAGGCGCCGGTCGCCGCCGCGGGTCGGCGTCGGGATGATCGCGTGGTGATCGGTGACCTTGCCGTCGTCGACGAACCGCGCGGGCAGCGCGCGCTCGCCGCTGCCCTCGGCGACCTTGCCCGGGTAGCGCGGGGCGATCGCCGCGACGACGTCGGCGAGCGTCGCGGCGACGTCGCGCGAGAGGTGGCGCGAGTCGGTGCGCGGGTAAGAGATGAGTTTGTGAGTTTCATACAGAGCCTGCGCCGTGTCGAGCGTCGCCTGCGCCGACAGGCCGAACAGGCGGTTGGCGTGGCGCTGCAGCTCGGTCAGATCGTAGAGCTGCGGCGGCGGGAGGCGCTTCTCCTCGTGCTCGACCGACTCGACCGTCGCGGCCCCGGCGAGCGCGCGCGCCACGAGCTCTCGCGCCCTCTCGCCGTCGGCGGGCAGGCGGCGCTGCTCGGGCGTCGGGGCCTTCTTGCGGTCGCCGGGCGTGAAGTAGGTCGCGTCCCAGGTCGGCTCGCGCTCGTCGGGGCGAGAGAACGTCGCCTTCACCTCGACGTACGGCTCGGGCACGAAGGCGC
>CAUJFL010000146.1 GCA_963169165.1 Myxococcota bacterium
CGAGGCGATGCGCGACGCGGTGATCGCGGGCCGCAAGGCGTTCCTCGCGGGGCGCATCCCACGGCGCCTTCACGCGTCGGCGTCGAGCCCCGAAGAGGGCGTGGTCCGCTGAGCGGCGGTCGACGCGCCGGCGTGCGAACATGTGGTCGCCGTGACCCGCACGCCCCGCGAGCCCGAAGCCACAGGCTACCGTTTCCCCGATCCCTGCTCCGGCGACGGCCCCAGCGGCGTCGTCGGGCTCGGGGCCGACTTCGCGCCGGGGACGCTGCTCGCCGCGTACCGCGCGGGGATCTTCCCGTGGCCGGTCGATCGGACCACGGTGCCGTGGTGCTCGCCGGACCCGCGCGGCGTGTTGCCGTTGCACGAGGCGCCGACGTGGTCGCGAAGCGTGCGGCGCGCGCAGAAGCGCCCGTTTCGCGTGACGTTCGACCATGCCTTCTCCGACGTCGTCGTGAAATGTGCCGCCCTGCGTGAGGAGGGGACGTGGATCCTCCCCGCGCTCGCCAAGGGGTTCATGCAGCTCCACACGCTGGGCTGGGCGCACAGCGTCGAGGTCTGGCGTGGCGACGAGCTGGTCGGCGGCTTGTACGGCCTCGCGCTCGGCGCGTCGTTCGCGGGGGAGAGCATGTTTCACACGGAGACCGACGCGTCCAAGGTCGCGTTCTCGCGCCTCGCCGACGCGCTGCACGCGAGCGGCTTTCACTATATCGACGCGCAGCTGCCGACGCCGCACCTCGGGACGCTCGGCGTCCGCGCCATGCCGCGCGACGAGTTCCTGGCTCGGCTGGCGGTCGCGGTGGCGGTCGACGTCGAGTTTCCGCGCGAGCCGTGACAGCGAAGCTGCTCGGCGCGGCGCTGGGGCGGGTGGACTCGGTCACGGCGATCTGTGTCGGGGCCGATGACCGAGAGGCTTCGGTCGCCCGGCCGAGCCGCCCGCGGGTTCGCGTGAGCGCTCGTCGACGTCGCGATGGACCGCTGTCCGATGCTCGAGCGACGCCCTCAGACCTTCGTCAGGATCGACGTGATGATGTAGTTGGCGACCAGGATCGCCACGGCGCTCTGCACGACCGCGCGCGTGGTGGCGAGCCCGACGCCGCGCGCGCCGCCCGACGCGAAGTAGCCCTGACGCGTCGAGATCGCGCTGATCAGGAAGCCGAAGGCCGCCGATTTCACGATGCCCATGTAGAGATCGTCGCCGTTGGCGATCTGGCGCATCCGCTCGAAGAACACTCCGGGATCGATGTGCAGCAGGACGACCGCGACGAGGTACCCGCCGAACAGCCCGATGCAAGTGTAGAGCACACACAACAAAGGCAACATCAGCACCGAGGCCACCAGCCGCGGCGCGAGCAGGTACTGGATCGGGTTGACGCCCATCGTGGTGATCGCGTCGATCTGCTCGGTGACCCGCATGTTGCCGAGCTCGGCGGCGAGCGCGCTGCCGGCGCGCGCCGTCACCATCAAGCCCGAGAACACGGGGCTGATCTCTCGCGTCAGCGAGACGACCACGATGCCGCCGACGAGCCCCTGCTGGTTGAAGCCCTTCAGCGCGTGGACCATCTGCAGCGCGAGCACCATCCCGCTGAACATGCCAGTCAACGAGATGATGAAGATCGACTGCACGCCGATGAATTCCATCGCGCGCACGAGCAGCGAGAGGCGGTACGGAGGGCGCAGCGTCCAGAACAGCGTCTCCAGCGTGAGCGTGACCGTCGTGCCGATGTCGTCGAGCAGCGAGATCACCGGGGCGAGCGCGCGCGACAGCGGCGACTTCGGCCTGTTGCTCATGACGACAGCCCCGCGAGCACCAGGGACGAGCGGTCGCCAGAGGCCCCGAGCGCGACCGCGCGCGGCTCGAGCGACAGCGTCGCGGTGAGCGCGTCGCCGCCCAGCTCTCGGGCGAATCGGGCGCCCCACTCGACGAGCAGCGCGGCCCCCGCGTCACGCGCCGCCAGCAGCCCCAGCTCGTCGACCTCGTGCCCGGACGCGACGCGGTAGAGATCGGCGTGGCGCACGTCGAGGCGCGCCGCGTACGCGTGCACCAGCGCGAACGTCGGCGACGTCACGCGCGTGTCCCGCCCGACACCGAGCGCCCGCAAGAGCGCGCGCGCGAGGTAGGTCTTCCCCGCCCCGAGCGGCCCCTCGAGCAGCACGAGATCGCCAGGCGCGAGCAGCGCCGCCAGGCGGCGCGCGAGGCGGATCGTCGCGCTCCGCGTCGGCAGGGCGACGACGACCTTCACGACGGCGCCTCGACGTGGACCCAGACGTGCGCGACGTCGAACCGACGCCGCAGCGCGCCCTCGATCTCGGTGGGGGCGACCACGCCCCGGAGCTTGAGCGCGACGGCGTAGCGCCCGGCGCCGAGAGACCAGCTGTGCACCGCGTCGACCGCCTCGACGCCGTCGACCGCGGTCACGAGCTCTCGCACCCGCGCGACCGGCACCGCGGCCGGCGCGCCCATCAGCAGCACGCGCCCCGCGTCACGCGCGAGCCGCACCGCCCCCACGATCAGAAACGCCGCGATCGCGAGGCCCGCCAGCGGATCGACGAGCGGAGGCGCGCCGAGGTGCACCGCCCCGGCCGTCGCGAGCGCGACCAGCCCGCCGAGCAGATCGCCCATCACGTGCAGCCACGCGCCGCGAAGATTGAGCGAGTGATCATGCGCGCGAGGCGTGTTATTTTCGTTATGTTCGTGGGAGCAACCGGCGCCGTGCGCGTGGTGCGCGTGCGCTTCGTGGTGACCGTGGTCGTCGTGATGGTGGTGGTGTGCGTGCCCGATGCCCTTGTGCAGCAGCACCGCCGAGGTCGCGTTGATCACGAGCGCCGCCGCTCCGACCGCGGCCATCACGCCCACCGCGGGGCCGTGGTGTTCGTGGTCGCCCCCGCGCCCGAGCAGCGTCGCGACCGAGCTCTTCACGATCGCGGCGGTGCCGGCCAGCAAGAACAACGCGTTGGTCATCGCCGCGAGCGGCTCGGCGCGCGACCAGCCGAACGGGAACTCGGTCGTCGCGTCGCGCTCGGCGAGCCACATCGCGAACAGCGACAGGACGAGCGCCATCGAGTCGGCGAACAGGTGCAGCGCGTCGGCCTTCAGCACCTCGCTGCGCGCGACGAAGCCCATCACGAGCTCCGTCACGCAGAACGTGCCCGTGAGCGCGAGGACGGCGAGCAAGAGGCGCCGCTGGCGCGCGGCGTGAGGGTGCATCGTCAGACGACCACGAAGTCGTCGACGGTCATCTCCTCGGTGTCGCCGCCGACGATGCTCGACGTCTCGTCGTCGCGCTGGATCGCCACCGCGTACAGCTCCGCGATCAGCACCGGGTGCTCCTTGATGAGCCCGAGGAACGCCTCTCGGGGCAAGAACAAGGCGACGGTCGGGTGCGTCGCCACGACGTCGGCGTTGGCCGCGCGGCGCAGCACGAGCGCGACCTCGCCGACCGTGTCGCCGGGGCCGAGCGTCGCCAGCACGAGCGCGTCGTCGCCCTCCCGGCGCATCACGGCGACCTCGCCGGACGCGAGCACGAAGAGCCCGGTCGCGTCGGTGCCCTGCTCGACCAGCTTCTTGCCCTTCTCGAAGGTCTTCGCGACGAACCGATCGAAGAGCGCGGGGCGCTGCGCGGGCGACACCGCGGCGAGCACCGGGCTCGTGCGCTCGAGGTTCTGCAGCATGCGGCGCCGCGTGAAAGTCGCCAGCTCGGTGGCGACGCTGCGCTCGGTCGACGCGACCTTGTCGAGCGCCGCGCGCGACGCGACGAGGACGAAGCCGGGCCGCGACGCGACCACGCTCGCCGCGCGGGGCGCGCGCGAGAGGAGCGCCATCTCGCCGAAGAGCGCGCCGGCCTGGAGCCTGGCGAGCGAGATCGGGGCCTTGTCTTCCTGCTCACGGACGACCTCGAGCTCGCCGCGCGCGAGCACGAACGCCTCGGTCCCGGGCGCGCCCTGCTCGACGAGCCGCGCTCCCACGTCGAAGCCGCGGACCTCGAACGCCTCGAGCAGGCGCTGGAGCGGCCCCTCCGCCATGGTCGAGAACAGCGGCGGCGCGGTGAGCTTGGGGGCGGTCGCGCGGGTCGACTTGGTCTCTTCGAGCGCGCGGGTCGCCCGCGCGACGGCGGCGATCGCGCGCGCGAGGCCGCCCGTCGACGGCGCGGGCGGCGCGACGCTGCGCATGCGCGGCGGCGGCGCCGAGCCTTCGCTGTACCTGCGGGAGCCCCGCGCGAACGCGCGGGCGATCTCGCCATGTGGCGTGGCGTCAGGTTCGAGCGCCCTGAGGGACGACGCGGCCACGACCGCGAGCGCGAGCAGGCACGCGTCGAACGCTCGGGACAACGCGGCCGAGAGCGCCGCGCGCGCCTCGTCGGGATCTCCTAGCTCGGCCAGCAGGCGCCCGAGCAGCAACAGCCCCGTCGGCGACGCCGGGTCCGACTCGACATGCGCCGTGACGAGCCCGAGCGCGACGTCGCGGTCGCCCCTCTGCGCGCGTGAGATCGCCTCGTCGATAGGCGAAGGATCGGGGGTGTTCCCCGGAAAAGGAGGGACCGCGGGCATGGGCTAGCCAGGACTACTAGCACCTCTCCGCGCCGCCAGGGTGGGTGGGGCGCGGCCCCGGCCCCGTCGAACGGCTCGGGGGTGGCTCGGAAGCGGCGGGCGCGCGCCGCGAGACACCCGCAAGCGCGCGTCCCCGGACGTCCGCGTGGACGTACGCGACGCCCCTGGCGCGCCTGGGTCGGCTCGAGCGCACGCGGCGCGGCGCGCGTTCCATCCGTGGCACCACTGTTGCTTTGCGCGCCAGACATGACGGTCAGGGCGCCGAGGGCGCGGTCCATATCAGGGGCACCAGGATCCCGCGGCGCTGCCACCCCGAGCGGAGAGGACGCCCCACTGTCCGACGTCACCGCCAACGTGACCGGCCGATCCACCAGCGCTGCCACCCTCGTCGGCGCCGCGCTGCTCGTCGGCGCGAGCGGGGCTTGCACCCCGCCGCCGTTTCCTGTGGTCAGCGCACCCTCGATTCCTGCCCTCTCCGCCAACGTCCCGGCGCCTCCCAAGCTACAGCCGAGCCCGACCAGCAAGGTAGCCTGGAAGGTGGTCGACAGGAGCAACAAGGTCCCGCTGCGCAAGCGGAGCGTCGGCCTCAGAATGTCGAGCGGCAGGGCGAGCTCCCTGGAGTCCGACACCGCCCAGCTGATGGTGGCCATGATGGGGAAGGGCTTCGCCTCGCTGGTCGATCTCTCCGGGGCCCAGGCGGTCGACGCCGAGATCACGCGCACGACGGCGGGCAACACTGTCATCCTTCGGGGGAAGCTCGACGCCATGATCAGGGTGAACAACCCGCTCCGGACCGACTTCACGCTGCTGGTCTCCGTCGTCGGCCTCGGGGGCGCCGACATCCGTTCGCTCGAGCTCGACGCCAAGGATCTCGAGGCGTACGCCCGGTCGTATGACGCGTACCGGCGGTCGGTCGAGAAGTACCTCGCGACCAACGAGGAGGTGACGCGGACCTACAGGGATGAGTTCGCGAAGGCTCGAAGGGAATATCAGGCGAAACCCAAGCCACTCTTCAGCATGACAGGGAACACGTCCTTCTCCGAGGTCACCGCGACGAGCGAGTACGAAGCCCAGGTGAAGCAGCTCCTCCAGGTCCACGAGGACGCCAAGCAAGCGCTCGCGCGGGTGCCGACGCCGGAGCAGGTCAAGGCGACCGGCGGCGCGGTGACCGCGTCCTCGGTCGGCGTGAGGTTGGTGGGGACGGCAGAGGTCATCGAGTCCTCGACCAACCGCGTCGTGTGGGTCGGGCTCCTCGATCTGTCCGACGTCGACGAGGAGACGGCGCGCGCGCGCGTCGTCGAGGCGCTGGTCGCGGCGCTGCCCCCCACCTGACGATCACCATGAAACACTCATTCATCGCTCCGCTCGCCTCGCTGCTGCTCGTCGGCTGCGCTTCGCCTCCGCCCCCGAGGGCCGCGGTCGCTCCCCCCGCGCTCCCCGAGCTGCCCGTGCCGCCCTCTCGGCCAGAGCCGAAGCTCAAGAAGCCGGAGCCTCCGAGCGTCAAGGCCACCTTCCACAAGCTCCGTGAGGCCCCCGATCTGCGCACGTCACTCCTCGCGCTCATCCCTGTGACCGGCAACACCATGGAAGCGTTCGAGGAGCGGCTCACGCTCGCGCTGCTCGACCGCGGCGTCGGTCGGGTCCTGCCGCCGGAGGCGCTGCTCCAGGTCGACTCGTCGCTCGAGCGTCCCGAGGCCGGGACGAAGGGGAAGGTGCGGCTCACCGCGAAGCTCTCGTCGCTGGCGCTGATCGCCGGCGCCAGCGGCGCCGACTACGCGCTGTACGGCGACGTCACGGTCGGCAGCGCCACAGGCGGAGGATACGAGATCCCCGCCGGCGAGATGGCGACCTACATCCAGGCGTTCAGCGCGTTCTCGCTGGCCGTGGACAAGGCCGAGCGCGAGACGAGCACGACCTGCGAGAGGGCCACGAGGGAACAGCGCGAGCGACAGTCGGCGCCCGGCGCCGACGTGGTGGTCGCCATGCGAGAGAGCATCCAGTTCAACCAATTTCAGCAGACCTGCATGCTCCGCCGCGCGGCGCTCTCCAAGCTGAAGACCGAGGTCGCCAGCCCGTCGACGGTCCAGAAGGCAGCTCGCGAGATGCCCCCCCCGCCTGGCAGCGGCAGCACGCGCGTCACCGCGACGCTCAAGCTCCGCCAGTCATCGAACGACGAGACCTTCTGGCTGGGCATGTTCGAGGCCCAGGCGACGGACACGCACGCCGCCCTCCAGATGGTCGTCGACCGTCTCATGCAAGAGCTCACGAGCGCTTGGCCCGCCACGCCTGTCCCCGTCGAAGAGAAGAAGGACGCGCGCGGGGCCGTGAAGCATAGGTAGTCGCCAACTGATGAGGGGAGCAAAGGCGTCCACCGCGCTCCGCGGCCGTCGCCGCGCGCGAAGCCCAGGTCGCGGGTCACCGGAGCGCAAGCGCGCAGAGGGTTGCCAGCCGCGGCCCTCCGATGGCAGAGAGCCGACCCACCCATGGAAAAAAGCGAGATCCTCGCGCTGCGCAGGCTCTTCCCCGCGAGCGAGCGGCACGTGTACCTCAACCACGCGGGGGTCGCGCCGACGTCGACGCGCGCGAGAGACGCGGCCGTGGCGTGGCTCGACGGCGCGGTCGCCGACGGCGTCCTCTCCGAGCCGACGTGGGAGGCGCTGACCGAGAAGGCGCGCGCGGCGGCGGCCGTGCTCGTGGGCGCGTCGCCCGACGAGATCGCGATCGTGCGCAACACGTCGCACGGGCTCGCGATGTTCGCCGAGGGCTACGACTGGCGGCCCGGCGACGAGGTCGCGGTCGCGACGAGCGTCGAGTACCCTTCCAACGTCTACCCGTGGCAGCACCTCGCGTCGCGCGGCGTGGTCGTGCGCGAGATCGCCGCGCCGCGCCTCGGGATCGAGCTCGAGCACGTCGAGCGCGCGCTCGGCCCTCGGACGCGCGTCGTCGCGGTCTCGAGCTGCCAGTACGCGAGCGGGTTCATGACCGATCTCGACGCGCTCGGCGCGCTGTGCCGCGCGCGCGGCGTCGAGCTGTGCGTCGACGGGATCCAGACCGTCGGCGCCTTCGTGACCGACGTGAAGAAGAGCGGCGTCGCGTTCCTGTCGGCAGACAGCCACAAATGGATGCTCGGGATCAACGGCGTCGGGTTCGCGTTCGTCGATCGCGCGCTCGTGCCCCGGCTGCGCCCGAGCGCGGTCGGCTGGAAGAGCACGAAGGACGCGTGGAATTTCGATCGCGCGACCTTCGAGCTGCGCGACGACGCGTCCCGCCTCGAGGAGGGCAGCCCGGCGTACGTCGCGATCCACGCGATGGGCGCGGCGCTCGAGCTCTTGCTGGAGCTCGGCGTCCCGAGGATCCAGGCGCGGATCACCGCGCTGGTGGATCGCGCGGCCGACGGCCTGCGGGCGCTCGGGGCGACCGTGGGGCCCGACGCGGCGCACCGCGCGGGGATCGTCACGTTCGTGCCGCGCGGCGGCGACGCGCGCGGCCTCTTCGAACGGATGGGACGCGAGCGGATCGTGGCGTCGCTTCGGCGCGGCTCTATCCGCGTCTCGCCTCACGTGACCACGCTCGAGTCCGACATCGATCACCTGATCGACGTCGTGCGCCGCCACGACGGCTGACCGCGCGTCGACGGTGCTGCTAGGCTCCGCGGCCGCGACGGGGTCGGCCCGCGCAAAGGGAGAGAGTCATGAGCCAACAGCAGTGGGAGTGGCAGGTCAACACCGGCAATCCGCAGCACGATCAGATGATGCTCGACACGTACCGCCAGCAGGCGGCCGCGCAGGGCATGTCCTTCGACGTGCAGCCGCTGCCCGCGGGGGGCTACGTCGTGAAGATGGCGCAGGGAGCGCCCCCTCCACAGCAGCAGCAGTGGGGCGCGCCCGCGCAACCGCAGCAGCAGCAGTGGGGCGCGCCAGCGCAGCAGCAGCAGCAGTGGGGCGCGCCAGCGCAGCAGCAGCAACAGCAGTGGGGCGCGCCGGCGCAACCGCAGGCCTACGGCGCCCCGGCGCAGCCCGCCGGGTTCGGCCAGCCGGCGATGGCGGCGATGGGCGGCTCGCTGTCGTCGTCGGGGCTCGCGCCCGAGGCCGCGGGCACGCTCGGCGCCGACCGCATCAAGTACCTGCGCAAGGTCTACGGGCTGCTGGCGATCTCGGCGTTCATCGGGATCGCGGTCGGCTACGCGGTGCTCGAGCTGATGCCCACCGGCACGATGCGCACGGTCGGCGGCACGCCCGTCGCGGTGCCGATCCTGGTCAAGCTGCTCCTCGAGTCGCCGGTGCTCCACGCGGTGCTGTTCGGCGCGCTGTTCTTCGGGACCTTCGTCGCCAGCTGGGTCTCCAAGATCAAGGTCGTGAACATCGTCGCGCTGTTCGGCGTGGCCGCGCTGATGGGCATCGACATGGCGCCGATGGTGTTCATCGCCAACTACTACGCAGGCATCGGCGCGACGATGAGCACGGCGCCAGTGCGCGACGCTTTCATGATGACCGGCGGCGTCTTCGCCGGTTGCACGATGTACGTCTTCATCGCCAAGAAGGATTTCTCGTACCTCGGCAGCATCCTGTCGATGGGCTTCTGGGTCGTGCTCCTCGGCGGGATCGCCGCGATGTTCTTGGGCAGCGAGCCCTTCTCGCTCGCGATCGCGAGCCTCGGCGCGCTCTTGTCGGCGGGCTTCATCCTCTACCAGACCAGCTACATCTTCAAGCACAGCTCGATGGACGACCCGGTCGACGACGCGCTCGTCTTCCTGGTGCAGCTGCGCAACCTGTTCATGTTCCTCTTGCGGATCTTCATGTCGGCGCGCGACTGATGAACAGGGCGCTCGCGCTCGCGACGGCGTGGCTGGTGGGGTGCGGGGCGAGCGTCCCGACGCCCCACCAGATGGCCGAGGCGTCGCGCGGCGCGATGCCGAGGTGCGACGCCGGTGACGTCGAGGCGTGCGGCGTCGCCTGCCAGAACGGCGGTCCCAACTCATCGTGCCGCCGCGCGTGTGACGCGGGGCGAGGGGCGGCGTGCGGCGCGCTCGCGAGCCGCCTCGAGCGCGGGCAGGACGCCGCCGACGCCGAGTCGCCCGTTCAGAGCATCCAGCCCGAAGAGCCCGAGCTCGTCACCGGCCTCTTCATCCGAGGCTGCGAGGGCGGCCACGGCCCGTCGTGCGTGCAGGCGGGCGGGCGGATGCTCAACGGGATCGGGCGCGCCAACCGCCCGGCGGCGCTCGCGGTCGAGCTCCTGAAGCGGGGCTGCGAGAAGCTGAAGGACGCTGACAGCTGCTGCGCGATGGCCGAGCTGAACCAGCGCATCTCCGAGTCCAAGCAGCCGAACAGCATCACCGACTTCAAGGCGCAAGCCGCCGCGTTTCGTCGCCTCGCGCGCTCCCGCGGCGGCGAGTGCCCCGAGGGGCCGCGGTGAGCGTACGCGACACCTACCCGATGTGGCTCGCGGGTGAGCCTGTCACCCCGAACCTCGAGCTCGAGGTGCGCGACAAGCACGACGACCGCGTCGCCGCGCGCGTGCCGCTGGCCTCGCCAGGCGACCTCGAGCGCGCGATCGCGGCCGCGGTCGAGGCGCGTCGCCCCATGCGCGAGCTGCCTGCTTACGCTCGACGCGACGCGCTCGCGCACGTGGTGCGCCGCGCCGAGGAGCGTCGCGACGAGCTGGCGCGCGGGCTGGCGATAGAGGCGGGCAAGCCGCTCGTCCACGCCGAGGGAGAGGTCGGGAGGCTGATCGACACGCTCCGCATCGCCTCCGAGGAGGCGACCCGCCTCGGCGGCGAGACGTTGCCGCTCGACATCACGCCGCGCGCGGCGGGCTACCGCGGGCGCGTCGAGCGCTTCCCGATCGGGGCCTGCGGCTTCGTGACGCCGTTCAACTTTCCTCTCAACCTGGTCGCGCACAAGGTGGGCCCCGCGATCGCGGCGGGGTGCCCGTTCGTGCTGAAGCCGGCGAGCGCGACGCCCCTCGGCGCGCTCGTGCTCGGAGAGATCCTCGCCGAGGCGGGCCTGCCGCGCGGCGCGTTCTCGATCCTCCCGTCGCGCCGCGAGGACGCCGAGGTGCTCGCGCGCGATCCGCGCCTCGCGCTCCTGTCGTTCACCGGCTCGTCCGAGGTCGGTTGGCGGCTGCGCGACGTGGCCGGAAAGAAGCGAGTCTCGCTCGAGCTCGGCGGCAACGCGGCCGTCGTCGTCGAGCCCGACTGGGATCTCGACGACGCCGCGCAGCGGCTCACGTTCGGCGCGTTCTACCAGTCGGGGCAGAGCTGCATCAGCGTGCAGCGGGTCTTCGCGCACGAGTCGGTGTTCGACGCGCTGACCGAGCGGCTCGTCGCGCGCGCGAGGGCGCTCGTCGTCGGCGCGCCGCTCGATCGTCGCACGTTCCTCGGGCCGCTCGTGTCGGAGAGGGAGGCCGAGCGCGTCGAGCGCTGGATCGCCTCCGCCGTCGCTCGCGGCGCCCAGCTGCTCTGCGGCGGCGTGCGGAGCGGCGCCACGCTGTCGGCGGCGTGGCTGCGCGGCGTGCCAGACGACGAGCCCCTCAGCCGCGAGGAGGTGTTCGGCCCTGTCGCGATCCTCGAGCCCTACCGAGATTTCTCGGCCGCGCTCGACAGGGTCAACTCGAGCCGCTTCGGGCTGCAAGCTGGCGTGTTCACCCGCGATCTCTACCGCGCCGAGCAGGCGTTTCGTGAGCTCGAGGTGGGCGGCGTCGTGATCGGGGACGTGCCGTCGTTTCGCGTCGACAACATGCCGTACGGCGGCGTCCGCGACTCGGGCAACGCGCGCGAGGGCGTCCGCTACGCGATCGAGGAGATGACCGAGCGCAGGCTGATGGTCGTCCGCACCCCGTGAGCGGGCGCCCGGCCGGCGCTCGGGTTTCAGTTGGCAATCAGCGGGACACCACGACCTTGGGGTTGCTCGGCACGCCCTGCCATCCCATCGGGGTCTCCAGCACCTCGACCTTGGAGAGCGGCTTGTCGCCGGGCACGTTGACGCCGAAGACGCTGAAGCTGTCATCGTCGGTCGGATCCTTCGCGTACGAGGTGACGGGTCCCGTCGGGTCGAACCACCCGCGAAACCCGCCGCGGACCAGCACGTGCGCCTGTGTGCCGTCGGCGTAGGTGGCGCGCACGGTGTAGTCACATCCGCTACCCTTGCAGTACCAGGGCGCGGCGCCGCTGGCGGGATCGATCTCCTTCAGCGCCGCCTTGGACGTGGGGTCGACCTGACGCACCAGGTTACCTTTGTAAGAAAGCGTGGGATACACCTGGGTCGCGCCCGGCGTCCCGGCGGCGCTGACGCTGAAGACGATGGTGTGGACCGCGACGCCTCGCTCGTACGGCAGGCCGCCGTCGAAGCCCCAGAGGCCCTTGTCCGCTGTCGTCGGCGTGACCTCCACGCGCGCCTCGTCGAGCGTGTCCCAGCGTGAGTAGCCGGTCGATGACTTGGCATCGACGAAGATGGTCCCGCCGTCGTGCTCGTGCGAGCCGTCCTTCGCGAGCTTGGTCTCCCCCTCGAACCAGCGCTGGATCTCGGACGCGTTGAAGTCGGAGAACGCCGTGTATTTGTAGCCGGGCGCCTGGTCACCCGAGCCGCCCTGCATCGGGTCCTGCTTCACGCAGCGCCCCTTCGCGTCCTTCAGGTGCCAGCCGTCGCTGAGGCAGCTCTTGGCGGTCTCGGCCCCCGCGGGGATGAACGGCGCGAGCAGCTCGCGGCGCCCCGCGTCGTAGCCCCACACCGAGCCCTTCAGGCTGCCGCCTGCGTAAGGAAAGTCGCCGTCGTCGTACGCGCCGCCCGCGTGCGGCAGGCCGAACGCGTGGCCCTGCTCGTGGATGAACACCCCGGTGTATGACACTGTCCCGGTGCCGCGCGCGCCTCCTCCCAACCCGCCGCCCGGCTGGGTGTACTTGCCAGCCGCGGACCTCATCATCAGCGGGGCGTACACGTGGTTGTTGGTGCTCTGGTCGCCGTTCGCCGCGCGGATCGCCGACAGCGTCTGCAGCGTCGCGCGCATCGCCGCGTAGCCGTCCTTCTGTTGGTCACTGTTCTCGAGGCGCATGGCCGGGTTCCCGGCGTTCGGGGGCGCGACCAGGTACGGCCACTCGACTCGGCCGGCCGGATGATTGACGAAGTCGACGTGGGCCACGGGCCATTTGGCAGACAGCTCATCCTGGCTCGCCTGGTCGGGCTTCGCCGATTTCGTCAGCGGCTCCGAGTTCTGGGGGGTGGCCCCGAAGAGGTAGAACGGCAGCGTGAACATCTCGAAGTCGCTGTCGGCGCCGACCCTCAGCGAGCGGTAGGCGCTCGGCGCGTGGTCGGCCGACGTCACCCGCACGCGCAGCCCGGGCCGCACCCACGCGGCCGGCACGACGGCGCTGTGCAAGGGGTGGAGATCCACCCACGGCGTCAATCGATCGTGACAGTGGAATACAGCATCAACGTGGCTTGATCGTGAGAGCGGTATCTCTTGCGTAAGAGGCGAGGGTCCTTGAAGGTGGGGCCATGACGAAACAGTCGGTGGC
>CAUJFL010000147.1 GCA_963169165.1 Myxococcota bacterium
TCTCGCGGGCGCGGCCTCGGGCACCGGCGAAGGCGAGGGCTACCTGCGCGCTGCGCTCGCGGCGCGCGCCTGCATGTTCCTCGAACGTGGCGAGGCGCCCCGCGACGCGGCCGAGCGCGCGATGCGCTACCTGTTCGAGCGCACCGGCATGCGAGGCGGGCTGATCCTGGTCGGTCGCGACGGCTCGCTCGGGCTCGCGAGGACGACCGACACGATGAGCTGGGCGGCAGCGTGGGACGGCGCCGAGCAGCCCAGCTCGGGCTGCGGCTGAGTCAGCCTTCGGCGGGCTTGGTCTTGTCGTTCTTGCGGTCGAGCGACGCCTGCAGGCCGATGCGAGCGCGACCCCGGCGAGGGAGCTTCTCCTTCTTGCAGGGGCTGGCGAGCCACTCGTGGCGCTTGCGGACGTTCCAAAGGGCAGTGTTGGCCATGGGGGCGCCCCTTCTACACGTTTCGCGCGGTCGCGCAAGCCCAAACCACCGCGCGGCCACGCCGAAGCGCCCAAGGCTCCGCGCCGCTGGAGGAGGGAGCCAGCGGCGCGGTGGAATCTCGCCGGAACACAGACGAGCAGAGATAAATGGCGGCGACCGGGACGGGGGGGGAGGGACATCACTCGGTCGCCGCGCATGAGCACAGAGCACGCGTCATGCCAACCAATTTGGACTCATCAAGAAAGAGTTAGAAGAGCCCTCATTGCACAAATGAAAAATTGACGTTCATCAATGTTGTCCGCGACTAGTTGGTGATCGCCGTGGCCGTCTGCTTGCCGGGCTGGCCGTTCGCCGCGCTCGTGCCGAGCTGGTTGGTGCCGCCGACGCCGCCCTGCCCCTCCTTGCCGGTGATGCAGCCGAGGTGCGCGACGTTCGCGATGACCGCGGGCGTGTGCGCGACGCAAGCGGACGGACCGCCGCCGCCGCCGCCGCCAGGGCCGCCGACGCCACCGTCTCCGCCGCGCCCGCCCTCGCCGCCGGCCGAGCTGTTGTCGGCGTCGTTGCCACCGGAGCCGGGCGTGCCACCGGGTTGCTTGTTCTGCCCGTCGGCGCCCTTGCCGCCCTTGCCGCCCTTGCCGGTCTGGATCTGGTTGGCCGCGACGGTCAGCTTGCCGGAGGCAGCGAAGATCCCGAACGAACCGCCGCCGCCGCCGCCACCGCCACCCGCCTTGCCGCCCTTGCCGCCGCAGCCCCCCGAGCCGCCGCCGCCGCCGAGATCATCGTCGCTCTTGCCGGGGGACCCGATGCACCCGCCCAGGATGGCACCTGCCTTGCCGCCGCCGCCACCGCCGCCGCCGCCGCCGCCCTTGCCCGGCTTGCCGTCCTCGCCCGCGGTGCCCGAGGCGGGGGTGTAGAGCCCCGCCGCGGCCGAGCCGACGTCGACGCCTCCCTGACCTGCCTTGCCGTTCTCGCCGCTCGCTCCGTCGGTGCCCTCGCCCGCCGCGGGCTCGCCGCAGTCTCCCCCGACGAAGCTGCCGAAGCAGCAGGGGAACGGGCCGTTGCCCAGGCCGAACTGGGTGCCGCCGGTGCCCGACGAGCCGTCGCCGCCCTTCACGTCGCCGCACGCGCCGTCGCCGCCCTTTCCACCCGGGAAATCGCAGGTCGGAGCGGGACCGCCGGCGGCCGTGCCGCAAGCGTTCTTCAGGCCGTCGCCGCCCTTCTGACCGCCGGTCGCGGGGCTGGGATCGGTCGCGGCGCCCGGCGTGCCGTCGGCGCCGTCGTGCCCGTCGCCGACGGTGATGTCGTTGTAGCGCACGAACAGCGTGGCGTTGCCCGCGACGAGCCGCACGCCATAGGCGCTCGCGCCGTCGGGTGACGACATCGGTACGGTGTTGGATTTGATGATCATCTCCTCGAGGTGGGTGTCGGCGTCGATCTTCGGCGCGAGCACGGCGGTGCCCTGGGCGATGATGGTCGCGCGGTGGTTCTCCTTGCGCTTGAAGGGGAACGACGAGTCGAGCTGGTCGAAGCCGCCGTAGACGCTGATGCCAGACTCGAGCGTGACGGCCTCGTTGTAGACCTCGCCAGAGACGCAGACCGACGGCACGTTGACCGATTTTGCCTTCGCGATGGCGGCCGTGATCGTCTTGAACGGCTTCTTGGTCGTGCCGTCGCCGCTCGAGTCGTTGCCGAGGGTCGTGGAGACGTACACGCAGGCCTCGACCACGCCGTCGGAGCCGTCGCAGTTCTCGTCGAGGAAATCCTTGTCGAAGTCGTCGGTGGTCTTCTTCGGCCAGACGGGGCACTGGTACTCGCAGCCGCCGTCGCCGGTGAGCGCGTTCTGATCGAGGTCCTTGAAGCCATCCTTGCAGCCGCCGGTCGAGCCGCCGCTGCCCGCCGCGCCGCTCGAACCGCCGCTCCCAGCGCTCGATCCGCTGCTGCCGGCCGCCCCGCTCGAGCCGCCACCGCCAGCCGCGCCGCTCGAACCGCCGCTGCCAGCGCTCGACCCGCTGCTGCCGGCCGCCCCGCTCGAGCCGCCGCTGCCCGCGCTGGAACCGCCCTTGCCGGCCGTCCCCGAGGAGCCTGCCTTGCCGGCGGCGGCCTGCCCCGCCTGGCCCGCGCTGCCAGCCTGCCCCGCGCTGCCGGCCGCGCCGTTGTTGCCGGGATCGACGGGAGGATCGTCGGACACCGAGGACCCGCCCGCGCACGCGGCGACGCCGACGACCCCAGTGACCCCGATCAGCGAGACGATGACAGTGCGAAGCGTGCGGGTGAACATGCGCGGCATTCTGCACGAAATGCGGGCCGAGTCGCGGACGATTCGAGGTGGAGCGGGCAATCCGACGCGGTAGCTTGTCCTCCGTGCGCTCCACGCTCTCGCTCGCGGTGCTCCTCGTGGCGTGCGGCTCCGACCCATCCGCGCCCGCGCGGGGCACGTCCCCTGCCGCGGCGGGCTCGGGCTCGCTCGGCGGCGCCTCGGGCTCGGGCGGCGTCGTCGGCCTCGCGGGCGCCGCGACCCAGGGAGGCGCCGGGTCGGGCGGCGGCTCGGCAGCGGGAG
>CAUJFL010000148.1 GCA_963169165.1 Myxococcota bacterium
CGGCCGCGCTCGAGCCGCTGTACGTGCGCCCGCCCGATCTGTCGCTGCCGCGCGCGCGGGCGTGAGCGCGACCGCACGGACCGCGTTTTGTGGTGACGCCCCGCGCGCGTTTGCTAGAAGCGCTGCCCCTCGGAGCCTCCATGTCCACCCCGACCGATCCCGCCGCCGAAGCGGCCACGCCCAGCGAGCCCTCCCTCGCCTCCCCCGCGCCGACCGACGCGGAGGCCCCCACCTCGACCGCGCCTGACACGGGCGGCGACGACGGTTCGGACGGCGACGACGACGCACCCGAAGGCCCCGAGGGCCCCGACGCGGCGGCCGCGCCCGAAGGCACCCCCAAGAAGAAGCGTCGCCGCCGCAAGAAGAAGAAGGCCGGCGCCGCGGGCCCCGAAGGCCCCGAGGGTCCGGCGGGCCCCGAGGCCGCCCCAGCCGACGCGCCCCGCGAGAAGAAGGCGCAGAAGGATCACGGCCCGCGCGTCGAGCCGATGTTCCACGTCGGCGAGCAGGTCTTCGGCGTCGTCACGAGCGTGATGGAGCACGCGATCGCGATCGACGTCGCCGGCAAGGCGCTCGGCATCTTCGACCGCACCGAGCTCGCGAGCGACGACGAGCTGCCCGCGCCCGGCGACAAGTTCGTCGCCGAGGTGCTCGGCGACGGCGTGCGCGGCGGGCTCATCGTGCTGACCCGCAAGCCGCTCCGCGAAGAAGAGGCGCGCGCCCAGGTCGAGCAGGCGTTCAAGGATCAGGCGACGGTGCTCGGCCTCGTCACCGGGGTCGTCCGCGGCGGCATCGAGGTCTACTGCGATGGCCTGCGCGCGTTCGCGCCGGCGAGCCACGTCGATCTGCGCCTCGGCGCCGATCTGACGCACCTCATCGGCCAGCGCCTGCCGTTCGTCGTCGAGACGTTCGCGAAGCGTGGCCGCGATCTCGTGCTGTCCCGCCGCAGCATCCTCGAGGACGCGCACAAACATCAGCGCGCCGAGAGCCTCGCGAAGCTCACGGTCGGCGCGACGATGAAGGGCGTCGTGCGCACCGTCGTCGACTTCGGCTTCTTCGTCGCCATCCCCGAGGCCGACGACGTCGAGGGCCTCGTGCACCTCACCGAGATGTCTCACGATTTTCACAAGCGCCCGTCCGACGTCGCCAAGGTCGGCGACGAGCTCGACGTGAAAATTTTGAAGATCGACGAGCGCGGCAAGCTCTGGCTCTCCAAGAAGGCGACCGAGCCCGATCCGTGGGAGGCGCTGCGCACCCGCTTCGCCGTCGGCACGCGCCACACCGGCAAGATCGTCCGCATCGAGGCGTTCGGCGCGTTCGTGCAGCTCGACGAGGGACAGGACGGCCTCATCCACATCGCCGACCTCAGCCTCAAGCGCATCGAGCGCTGCGAGGACGTGGTCAAGCTCGGCCAGGAGCTCGAGGTGGTCGTCGCCGACGTCGATCTCGCCAAGAAGCGCATCGGCCTGCACCCCGCGCCGCCCGCCGACGAGGCCGACATCCACCAGAAGGTCGCGCCGCACAAATCGATCAAGGTCAAGATCGTGCTGCACGAGACGGGCGGCCTGCTCGTCCGCATCATTGGGATGAGTGGGCGTAAGGCGCGGGGGTTCATCCCCGCCGGTCAGACCGGCACGCCGCGCGGCACCGATCTTCGCAAGCTGTTCCCGGTCGGCTCCGAGCACGAGGTCAAGGTCGTCGAGATCGATCCGCGCCGCGGCGACGCGAAGCTGTCGATCAAGGGCCTCAAGGAGGACACCGAGAAGGCGGCCTACAGCGACTACAAGAAGCAGGTCGCGAAGGAGGCCAAGTTCGGCACCTTCGCCGATCTCCTGAAGAAGCGCTGAGCGCGCTGGGCCCCGGCGGGCGCGTCGAGCTCAGCGCTCCTCGAGCGCCCGCTCGACGCCGCGCGCCGCGCGAAACATCGTCTCCTCGTCGAACGCGCGGGCGATCAGCTGCAGGCCGACCGGCAGCGACGGCCGACCGTCGACGGGCGGCGCGTCGAACGACGGCAAGCTCATCGCAGGTAGCCCCGCGAGGCTCGCGGGGAGCGTGTACACGTCGCTGAGGTACATCGTCAGCGGGTCGTCGAGCTTCTCGCCGAGCGAGAACGCGGTGGTCGGCGTGGTGGGCGCCGCGATCACGTCGACGTCGGCGAACGCCGCGTCGAAGTCGCGCGCGAGCAGCGTGCGGACGCGCTGCGCCTTCAGGTAATAGGCGTCGTAGTAGCCGTGCGACAGGACGTAGGCGCCGAGGATGATGCGCCGCTCGACCTCAGGGCCGAAGCCCTCGGCCCGGGTTCGCTCGTAGAGCTCGGCGAGGTCGGCGCCGTCGCGCCGCGCGCCGAAGCGCACGCCGTCGAAGCGCGAGAGGTTGCTCGACGCCTCGGCCGCCGCGAGCACGTAGTACACCGCCACCGCGTGCTCGGTGTGCGGCAGCGACACCGGCACGAGCGTGGCCCCGGCCTTCGCGGCGGCGTCTAGCGCGCGCCGGACGCTGTCCTCGACCTCGGCGGCGAGCCCGGCCGCGAAGTACTGCGAAGGCACGCCGATGCGCAGCCCCTCGATCGATCGCTCGCAGGCGGCGACGAACGCGCCGACGGGCCGCGGCGCCGACGTCGAGTCGCGCGGATCGTGCCCCGAGATCACCTCGGTCAAGAGCGCCGCCGAGCGAACGTCGCGCGCGAACGGGCTGACGACGTCGAGGCTCGACGCGAACGCGACGAGGCCGTACCGCGACACGCGCCCGTACGTGGGCTTCACGCCGACGACGCCGGTGAACGCCGCGGGCTGGCGGACAGAGCCGCCCGTGTCGCTGCCGAGCGCGCCCGGGGTCATCCCCGCGGCGACGCTGACCGCGCTGCCGCCCGACGATCCGCCCGGCGTGCGCGACGGATCACGCGGGTTCCTCGCGGGGAAGAACGCGCTGTTCTCGTTCGAGGAGCCCATCGCGAACTCGTCCATGTTGCACTTTCCCGTGAGCACCGCGCCCTCGGCGAGCAGCCGCGTGACCGCGGTCGCGTCGTACGGCGGGAGCCACCGCTGACCGCGCGGTCCGACCAGGATCTTCGAGCCGCACGTCGTCGCGAGCCCGCGCGTCGCGAGCGCGTCCTTCACGCCGATCGGCACGCCCGCGAGCCGCCCCAGATCGTCACCCCGCGCCCGCCGCGCGTCGAGCTCGGCGGCCCGCGCACGCAGCGCGTCGAACGAGCGGGTGAGGTACGCGCCGAGGCGCGCGTCGTCGCGCTCGATCGCCGCGATCGACGCCTCGGCGAGCTCGGCCGCGGCCAGCTCTCCCGACCGGACCTTCTCCGCCAGCGCTGCGATCGGCTGCTTCAGCATCGCGCTCAACCCTCGTCCACGAACGCGGGCACGACGAAGCCCTCCTGCGCGCGCGCGGGGGCCTGCGCGAGCACGGCCTCGCGGTCGAGGCTCACGACGAGCTCGTCGGCGCGGAGCGGCAGCCGGTCGACCGACACGTGCGTCGTCGGCGGCACGCCCTCGGTGTCGACCGCCTCGAGCGCGCGCACGTGCGCGAGGATCTTCTCGAGCTCGCCCGCGAGCCGCGCGGCGTCGTCGTCGCCGATCGACAGGCGCGCGAGGCGCGCGAGGCGCCGGACGGCGTCGTGAGAGAAGGCAGGCGACGTCATGGCGCGGCGGCTTAGCGGAATCCCGCGCGGGCCAAAAGCGGCGGCGACAATTTGGATCGCGCGGCGCGGGGGGCGTTGGTAGACGCCGTGGATGCGCTTTCTGTCGGGCATCCAGTCGTCGGGAAAGATCCACCTCGGCAACTACTTCGGCGCGATGAGGCAGTTCATCGCGCTGCAGGACCAGGGCGAGAGCCTGTTCTTCATCGCGAACCACCACGCGCTCACCAGCGTCCGCAGCGCCGCCGAGCTGCAGTCGCTCACGCTCGACGTCGCGCTCGATTTCCTCGCGCTCGGGCTGGATCCGGCGCGTGCGGTGCTGTTTCGTCAGTCGGACATCCCCGAGCTCCCCGAGCTGTTCTGGTACCTGTCCGCGATCTCGCCGATGGGCTTGCTCGAGCGCGCGCACTCCTACAAGGACAAGATCGCGCGCGGGTTCACGCCCGAGCTCGGGCTCTTCACGTACCCCGTGCTGATGGCCGCCGACATCCTGCTCTACGGCGCGGACGTCGTGCCGGTCGGCAAGGACCAGGTGCAGCACCTCGAGATCACGCGCGACCTCGCGACCAAGTTCAACGCGGCGTTCGTCCCCGGCTACGATCCGAAGGACCCCACCGGCGAGAAGACCGGGGCCCCGCGCGGCGTGCTGAAGCTCCCCGAGGCGCGCCTCGAGGAGTCGACCGCCGTCGTCCCCGGCACCGACAACGCCAAGATGAGCAAGTCTTACAAGAACACGATCGATGTGTTCGCCGACGACGCGACGGTCAAGAAGCAGATCATGGGCATCAAGACCGACTCCACGCCGGTCGAGTCGCCGAAGGATCCCGCCGCGACGCCGCTCCTTCCATTGCTGCGATTGTTTGCTTCTCCAGACGACGTCGCGGAGCTGGAGCGTACGTTCCGCGAGGGTGGCCTCGGGTGGGGACACTACAAGCTGAAGCTGCTCGAGCTGTTCCACGCGACGCTCGATCCGGCGCGCGTGAGGCGGCGAGAGCTCGCGGGAGATCCTGGCCACGTCGAGGCGGTGCTGGTGGACGGCGCGGCGCGGGCGCGCGCGATCGCGGCGCCGGTGATCGACGAGGTGCGCCGCGCAGTAGGCACCTCGCGCCCTCGCTGACGAACGAACTCTTTCCCACGGGGCGGCGAGGCACGTATGCTCCCCGTCCTTTCGCATGAGCATCCCCGCGCCGCTCCCGACGGACGCAGAGGACGTGTCCTGGGCCCTCTCGACCGCTGTCACGCTGTGGAACCGCGACGAGCGGGCTGACGCGGTCGTCTGGGTGAAGCGCGCGTCGAAGGCCGCCGCGCTCGCTCAGGACGACGACCGCGCGATCGAGCTCGCCCGCGCCGCGGCCTCGCTGGCCGACGCGCTCGAGACCGCCGCACCTCCGGCAGCGATCGAGGTCGAGGTCGAGCTCGACGAGCCCCCGCCGAGCATGCTGCCGGTCGACGAGATCGAGCTGATCGACGAGCCCGCCCCGGCCAAGCCCCCTCCCCCGCGCAAGCCGCCCCCTCCGCGACCCAAGGCGAGCGCCGCCCCGCCGGCGCTCGGCGAGACCGCGAGCGTGCCGCCGCCGAGCGCGTTCGACTCGCTGCAGCCCGTGTCGCTCGCTCCACCCAGCGCGCCGCCGTCGGCTCCGATCAGCTCCGCGCCGACGCCCGCCGCCGTCACGCCGCTCGCCGCGCCGCCCGCCCCGCCGCCGACGGGCGACGACGACGACGAGGGTCCGCTGCTCGCGTCCACGCCATCGGCGCCGCTCACCTACGCGCTGCGCTCGACCTCGGAGACGGTCCCCGGTGGATTCGGCACGCACCCCGTCGAGTCGACCGTCCGCGCCGAGCCCGCGAGCGAGCCGAAGCGGCGCGTCGAGATCACGGTCGACGGAGACCTCCTCGACGAGGGCCCGCCCGCCGACGCGCGACCGCCGTCAGCCCCTCGCCAGCGCGTCTCCGTGCAAGCCGCGCCCCCGCGCAGCGCAGACGAAGAGAGCCCGTTCCACGCGGCGCCTCCGTCGCCGCCCGCGCCGACCGACGGCGATCCCCGACCACCAGACGAGACGGCGAGCGCGCCAAACGCCGCAGCGAGCGCCCCTCCGAAGGTCGCGAGCGCGCCTCCGCCGCCGGTGCCGCCGAAGGTCGCGAGCGCGCCTCCGCCGCCGAAGGTCGCGAGCACGCCCCCGCCGCCCCCGACGACCTCCGCGAAGCCGCCGAAGCCGCCGAAGCCACCGCCTCCGCGCGGCGCCTCCGGCTCGATGGTGCAAGTCATCCCGGAATTCACGGGCCGCCCCGCGCTCGGCCCGCTCGCCGACGCGGTCGATCTGCCCGACGCCGCGCGAGAGTCGCTCGAGGCGAGCGCAGAGGTCGTCCACCTGGCGTCAGGCGCGAAGCACGAGGGGTTCGGCCTCGCGTGGGTGGTCGACGGCAGCGTCGACGTCGCGTCGGCGGGGCGCGGGCCGTGCACGCGGTTGTCGCCTGGTCGGTCGCTCTGCGCCCGCTCGTCCCTGGGCGCGACCCCGCCGCTGCAGCTCACCGGCACGGCCGAGGGCGGCAACGTCGCCGTGTGGACGGAGGCGCAGCTCGAGGAGCTGCTGAAGACCTGCCCGTGGGTCGAGTTCGAGCTCGCGAGCCTCTCCGACGCGGTGCACGCGGTCGCGGGCGCCACCGCGGGCGCGATGTCGCAGCACCTCGATCCCGCGCTGCGCTCGGCGCTCGTCTCGGCGATGGCGGTGCGCGCGGTCGCCGCGGGCGAGATCGTCGCGGCGCCAGGCGAGACGGTGCCGGGCGTCTTCGTCCCGGGGGTCGGCACGCTCGAGCTGTTCGCCGACGATCGCGTGTACGGCGCCGTCGGGCCGGGCGAGTTCCTGTTCGCGATGGACGTGCTCGGCGGCGCGAAGGCGCAGCGCGGCGCGCGCGGCGGCGAGGGCGGCGCTCTCGTGCTGTTCGCCGAACGAAAGTCCGTTCAGGATCTCATCCTGCGGTACCCGCCGCTGCTGAACCTCCTGACGATGGTGTGAGCGTCCCGGTGCAGAGCGTCCCCCCCGACGAACCGAGCGACATCTTCGAGGTCGGGCAGGTGCTCAGCGACACCTACGAGATCCGCGCGGTGCTCGGCGCCGGCGCGATGGGTCAAGTGTTCGAAGCGCACGATCTGCTGCTGCACCGCAAGGTCGCGATCAAGGCCGCGTGGCCCGAGGTCCAGGAGTCCCCCATCCGCAAGGAGGCCCAGGCGCTCGCGGCCATCCGCCACCCGGGGATGGTGCAGGTGCACGCGGTCGGCCACCACGACGGGATCGAGTACGTCGTGATGGAGCGCGTGGTCGGCGTGAGCCTCGAGACCCACCTCGAGCGACGCTTCGCGAAGGGCGAGCGGTTCGACATCGTGGAGGCGCTCGATCTGTTGATCCCGATCGCCGACGCGCTGGTCGCGGTGCACGGCGCCGGCATCGCGCACCGGGACATCAAGCCCGGCAACGTGATGCTCGCGACCGGCGGGCGCGCGGTCTTGATGGATTTTGGCCTATTTTTGCCCGAATTCGAGGTCGCGGCGCAGGACACGATCGCGGGCTCGCCGCAGTACATGGCGCCCGAGGCGATCACGAACTCCGTCGAGCCCGGCGCGGGCGGCCTCGTCGATCTCTACGCGCTCGGCGTCGTCGCGTTCGAGGTCCTCACGGGCCATCCGCCGTACGGAGGCAGGACGCCGGACGAGGTGTGGGACAAGCATCTCTACGAGGACGTGCCCGAGGCGTGCGCGCTGCGGGCCGAGATCCCGCGCGAGCTCTCCGGGCTCGTCACCGAGCTGCTCGCGAAGGATCCAGGTCAGCGGCCTCAGAACGCGGAGGCCGTCCTCTTTCGCCTCCGCGCGCTCCGGGCGCAGGCGGCGGCGCAGCCGCGCGAGGAGCCGCTCGACGTGCTGGTCGTCGACGACGACAAGGACCTCGCCAAGGTCCTGTCGTTCTACGTGAAGAAGGCGTCCCCCCACGCCGAGGTGCGCGTCGCGCACAACGGCGAGGCGGCCATCGCGGCGATCAAGGAGCGCGAGCCTCACCTGCTCCTGCTCGATCTCCACATGCCCCGCATGAGCGGCGTCGAGGTCTGCATGTACCTGCGCGGCGAAGGGATCGCCGAGAAGATGTCGATCACGGTCGTCAGCGCCGGCGCGCAGGACGAGGATCGCTCGCTGCTCGGCACCCTCGGCATCCACAGCTTCATCCAGAAGGGTGACGGCCTCGCCGCGGCCGTCTCTGCGCTCGTGAAGGAAGAGCGAGCGCGCCGCGCGGCGGCGCGACGGGGCTGATCAGCGGGGCGGCGACAGGTCGACCACCGTGCGGTAGATGTTGGTCGGACCGAGCTGGCCGGCCGACCACGAGAGCTCGGGTAGCCCAGGCTCGAGCGGAGAGCTGTAGTCGTAGACGAACATCCGCCCCGGCGTCGTCGGATCGTCGAGCACCGACGCGAAGCAGGTGTCGCCGCGGCTCGGCAGATCGATCAGGTGGTGCATCGTCAACGTCGAGCGCTCGAGCTGCCACAGCGCGCATCGCTTCGGCTGGCCGCTGTACCTCGCGAGGTTGCTGAACGTCTCGGCGCCGCTCCACGGCGCGCCGGGCGTCAGCTCGAAGTCGCCGTCATCCGTCACGTTGCGCCGACCGATGACGAAGATCGCCCCGCCCCGCGCGAACACCCAGGGTGAGTCGTATTTTCTGGGATCGTGCTTGCAGGTCCACTCGGCGAGGCGGTCGCGCGGCGCGTAGCAGAGCTTCGAGCCCCACCCCGACGCGTCGCCCGCCTCGTTGCGGATCACCGCGTACAGATCGCCGCGATCGTCGAGCGCGACGTCCGTCTCGGAGCCGCCGCCGCGCGACACGACGGGCCGCGCGGGATCGAGCGGGCGCCACGCGCGGCCGTCGTCCGTGGTCAGCAGCTCGATCTCGATCGGCAGACCGGACAGATCGTACTCGTGCTCGCCGTGGTTGTACGCGAGCATCACGGGGCGCTCGCCGAGCATGCGCACCCTCCACGGGATGTAGCCCTCCTCGGGGCGATAGAACCCCTCCGGGGCCGTCCACTGGCGTGGCCCGAGCCGCTCGACCACCCGCATGCCCCCTGGCTCGAAATCGAACCGGTCACGACCGAGCAGCGCGAAATACAGGAACAGCCGCCCGCCGAGCGACAAGAAGCGCGGCTCGCGCACGTCGCGATCGAGCTCGAGCTTGGCCTCGAAATCCCACGTCTGCTCGTCGACCGAGGAGAAGACATAGAGGCGCGTGTCGGGCGAGGCGAAGTGGAACTCGCCGTTGCGGATCGCCAGGAACACCCGCCCCTCGTGCCGCACGACGTCGAGGTTGTTGTTCGAGAGCCCATGCTCGGCCACGTACTCGGGCGGCATCCCCTGCCCCGGCGCGATCTGCCGCGTCTCGCCGAGCACGGGCGTCGGCCACAGCGCGTCGGGCGAGGTGGGACGCCCGGCGGGAGGCGAAGGCTCGAGCGCGCCCTCCCCCCCGCAAGCCACCACGCACAGCGACACCCCCGCCAGCCGACACCACACGCGCCTCACGTCGACGGAGGCTAGCCGAGAAACCCTTGACGGAGCGCGCGCATCGGGTAGTTGTTTCGCACACGAAAGTTTCAGCGCGCGAAAGATCGATGCCGAAGAGCGTGGTGCCCCCCGAGATGAAGCCCGAGGTCGACGCGATCGTCGAGGCGATCGTGTACCTCTACACGGAGAGCCGCCGCCTCACGAAGGAGGTCGCGTCGCGGCACGGGCTCACGGGCCCACAGCTGACCGTGGTCAAGATGCTCGAGACGCTCGGAGAGCTGTCGCTGTCGCGCCTCTCCGAGAAGA
Organism: Myxococcota bacterium; assembly: GCA_963169165.1. GTDB lineage: Bacteria > Myxococcota_A > Polyangia > Polyangiales > Polyangiaceae > JADLFU01. Next base: position 9,486 of record CAUJFL010000148.1, read on the forward strand.
TCCGCGCGCAGAACAGCACGGTCACCGGCATCGTCGACAGGATGGAGCGCGAGGGGCTGGTCGCGCGGGCGCGCTCGACGGTCGACCGGCGCGTGGTGCAGATCACGCTGACCCGCCGCGGCCACGAGCTGGCGCGCGAGGTCAAGGTCGAGCCGATCCAGATCTTCCGCGAGGCGCTGGTCGGGCTCTCGCGCGACGACGCCAAGGACCTCCTGCGCATCCTCACCAAGCTCGCCAACCGCGTCCGCCAGATGGTCGACGACACCCAGACCCGAGAAGAGCCATGACCGAAGCCACCAAGAAGCAACGCGATCCCGACGTCACAGTCATCACGTGCGCGCTCACGGGCGTGCTCGCCAACCGCAGCCAGTGTCCGGCCATTCCGTACACGCCGGCCGAGATCGCCGAGGAGGCGCGCCGGGCGTACGAGGCCGGCGCGTCGGTCGTGCACATCCACGCCCGGAACGACGACGGCACGCCGACCGCGTCGCCCGCCGTCTTCGCCAGGATCAAGGAAGAGTGTCGAAAGCGCTCCCCCATCATCCTCAATTTCTCGACCGGGACGCTGAGCGACGACGTCTCCGAGCAGGTGGCCTACCTGCGCGACGTCCGCCCCGAGATCGGCGCCCTCAACATGGGCACGATGAACTACGCGAAATACTCTGACAAGCGAAAGAGCTTCGTGTTCGACATGGTGTTTCCCAACACCTACGACAAGATCATCAAGCTCCTCTCGGCCATGAACGAGGCCGGCGTGAAGCCCGAGCTCGAGTGCTTCGACACCGGGCACACGGCCGGGATCAAGCCCCTGCTCGACATGGGCGTGCTCCGGGGCCCCCTGCAGTTCTCCTTCATCGTCAACGTGCTCGGCGGCGTGCCTCCGACGGTCGAGTCGCTGCAGCTCCAGACCAAGATCATGCCCCTCGGCAGCGAGTGGGAGGTGATAGGCATCAGCAGCTGCCAGTGGCGCATGCTGGCGACCGCGCTCGTGCTCGGCGGCAACATCCGCTGCGGCCTCGAGGACCACCTCTACCTGCCAAACGGCACGATGGCGAAATCCAACGCCGAGCTGGTCGAGGTCGCGGCGCGGCTGACCCGCGACGTCGGCAGGCGCCCGGCCACGGTCGACGAGGCGCGCGAGATCCTGAGCCTCGGGCCGGCGAGCTAGCCCGATGGCGCGCGCGTACAGAACGATCGTCTCGCGCGACGAGGGCGCCGTCTGCCACGTCACGCTGAACCGCCCCGAGCGCCGCAACGCGATAGGGCCGCAGATGATCAACGAGCTCTTGTACGCCCTCCGCGACGCGTTCGACGCCGAGCAGACGCGCGCCGTCGTGCTGACCGGCGCGGGCAAGACGTTCTCTGCCGGAGGAGACTTCGCGCAGCTGCAGGCGGGCGGCGACGGCGACGAGCTGCCAGTCATCGGCGACTACCCTGCCCTGCTGCTGGCCCTGCTGCGGGCGCCGAAGCCAGTCATCGCGCGCGTCAACGGACACGCGATGGGCGGCGGGCTCGGCCTGGTCGCCGCGTCGACGTTCGCCGTCGCGTCGACCGACGCCTCTCTCGGCACGCCAGAGGTCGACGTGGGCCTGTTCCCCATGATGATCATGGCGGTGCTCGCCAAGCACGTGCCGCGGCGGCGGCTGGTCGAGATGATGGTGTTCGGCGAGCGCATCACGGCCGACGAGGCCGCCCGGCTCGGCCTCGTCAACCGCGCGGTCGCGCCGGCCGAGCTCGACGAGGCGGTGACGGCCATCACGGAAAAGGTGGCGACGAAGAGCGCGATCACCGTGCGGCTCGGGCTCGAGGCGTTCTTCGACCAGGACGACCTCGACGTCGCCACGGCCTTGCCGCTCTTGCAAGCGCGCCTCGGCCAATGCCTCGCGACCGACGACGCGAGGGAGGGGCTGACGGCGTTCCTCGAGAAGCGCCCCCCCAGGTGGACGGGCAAGTGAAGGTCAAGGAGCGAGAACGAACATGAACATGCGAGAGCTGGTGGCGGACCTCGAGCGCCGTCGCGCCCAGATCCAGCTGATGGGCGGCGCCGAGAAGATCGACAAGCAGCACGCGCGCGGCAAGCTGACCGCGCGCGAGCGGATGGGGCAGTTCTTCGACGGCGGCGCGTTCTTCGAGGTCGGCATGCACGGCACGCAGATGGGCCTCTCGGCCGGCGGCGACGGCAAGGACCGCCCGCCGGCCGACGCGGTCGTCTGCGGCTTCGGCCAGGTCGACGGCCGGATGGTGTGCGCCGCGAGCTACGACTTCACGGTCAAGGGCGGCAGCATCGGCCACACCGGCGAGGAGAAGGTCACCCGGATGCGACAGATGTCGCTGCGCGGGCGCTGGCCGATGGTGTGGATGATCGACTCGGGCGGCGCGCGCATCGATCCCGGCTCGACGCACGCCGACGCGATCAGCCTTTTCGCCGCCTCTGGGCACCTCTTCCGCGAGCAGGTCCACATGTCCGGCGTAGTGCCGCAGGTGGCCGCGATGATGGGCCCCGGCGCCGCCGGCACCGCGTACATCCCCGGCCTCGCCGACTTCGTCCCGATGGTGAAGAACATCGGCAGCCTCGCGCTCGGCGGTCCGCCGCTCGTCAAGGCCGTCACGGGCCAGGACATCTCCGAGCAAGAGCTCGGCGGCTCGAAGGTGCACAGCGAGGTCTCCGGCGTCGGCGACGGCGAGGTGCCCGACGATCCGTCATGCCTCGCGCTCGTCAAGAGGTACCTGTCATTCTTCCCGTCCAACTGTGACGAACGTCCGCCTTTGCGCGTGACCACGGATCCCATCGATCGCCGCGACGACGCGCTGCTCGATCTGTTGCCGGAGAGCAGCCGCAAGGCGTACGACATGTACAAGCTGATAAAGGTGCTGGTCGACGACGGCGAGCTCCTCGACATCAAGCCGCGCTTCGCCCGCAACATGATCACCTGCCTCGCGCGCGTCGGCGGGCAGCCTGTTGGCATCGTCGCGAACCAGCCCAGCTACCTCGGCGGGATCCTCGACAACGACTCCTCTGACAAGGCGGCGCGCTTCATCCAGATCTGCGACGCGTTCAACGTGCCGCTGGTGTTCCTCGTCGACGTGCCCGGCTTCATGGTCGGCTCCAAGGTCGAGCACGCGGGCATCATCCGCCACGGCGCCAAGATGCTCCACGCGATGGCCGCCGCGACGGTGCCGAAGATCACGGTCGTCGTTCGCAAGGCCTACGGCGCCGGCTACTACGTCATGGCTGGCCGCGCGTTCGAGCCCGATCTGCTGGTGTCGTGGCCATCCGGCGAGATCAGCGTGATGGGCGCCGAGGGCATGGTCGGGATCGCGGCGCGCAAGCTGTTCGGCGGGATGGAGCCGCCCCCCGAGATGAAGCAGGCGATCGTCGCGCAGATCCAGTCCTCGATCGACATCTACAAGGTGGGCGGCTGGGGCTACGTCGACGACGTGATCGATCCTCGCGACACGCGCCGGGTCATCGCCTGGGGGCTCGAGCTGTCGCGCAACAAGCACCTCGAGCGCCCCGCCAAGAAGCGCGGCGTCATCCCCGTTTGACGCGGCCGCGGCCGCCCGTTACTCGCGTCGGCCCATGGACGACGTGCGCAGGCTGGTCGAGGAGGCGTTCGAGGATCGCGCGAAGCTGAAGGAGGCGGCCCACGCCGAGGCGGTGCGGGCCACGCTCGCGGCGCTCGATCGCGGCGAGGTCCGCGTGGCGGAGCCCGGCGGCGACGGGTGGATCACTCACGCGTGGGTGAAGCAGGCGGTGCTGCTCTACTTCGGGCTTCAGCAGATGGAACGGATCGAGCTCGGCCCGTTCGAGTTTCACGACAAGATCCCGCTGAAGAAGGGCCTCGACGCGGCCGGCGTGCGCGTCGTGCCGCCGGGCGTGGTGCGCTACGGCGCGTTCCTCGAGGCCGGCGCGATCGTGATGCCCGGCTACGTCAACATCGGCGCGCGGGTCGGCGCCGGTACGATGGTCGACACGTGGGCGACGGTGGGCTCCTGCGCGCAGATCGGGCGCGACGTCCACCTCGCGGGCGGCGTCGGGATCGGCGGCGTGCTCGAGCCGCCCGGCGCGCGGCCCGTCATCATCGAGGATGGAGTGTTCGTCGGCTCCCGCTGCGTGGTCGTCGAGGGCGTCGTCGTCGAGCGCGAGGCGGTGCTGGGCGCGGGCGTGGTCTTGACGGCCAACACTGTCATCCTCGACGTCACTGGCGACGCGCCGGTCGAGCACAGGGGCCGCGTGCCCGCGCGAAGCATCGTCATCCCCGGCGTGCGCAGCAAGCGGTTCCCTGCCGGCGAGTTCGGCGTACCGTGCGCGCTGATCATCGGACAGCGCAGCGAGTCGACCGATCGCAAGGTGTCACTCAACGCGGCGCTCCGCGACTTCGCGGTGCCGGTGTGAGGCGCGCCCGGGCGCTGTCCGCGCTGCTCGCCGCGTCCTGGTTCGCGGCGTGCGGTGGGGGTGAGCTCGAGGGCGCCCCGACCTCGCCCTCTCCCGGCGGCGCGGTCGCGGGCAGCCCGGGCGCGTCCGGCGCCGCGGGCTCGACCGCGGATCCGTGTGACCGCAGCGAGCCCGAGGTGCCGAAGCCGGTCGCGCACACGCCGCGGTGGGCCTTCGAGCCGTGGATCTCGAAGGACATCTCGTCGACCGACGACACCTACGCGTTCGTCGACGGCTTCGAGTCGCGCGGGATCCCGGTCGGCGTCGTCGTGCTCGATAGCCCGTGGGAGACACAATACAACACGTTCGAACCCAACCCTGTCCGCTACCACGATTTTGACAAACTTGTCAGCGAGCTGAAGGCCAAGGGGATCCGCGTCGTGTTGTGGATGACCCCGCTCGTCAACACCAACAGCTTCGATTTCGAGGCCGGAGGCGACGCCTACCCCGAGGACGCCGCCAACTACGCCGAGGGCGAGCGCTGTGGCTACTACGTCAACCAGGGAAAGCAGTATCAGTGGTGGAAGGGCAAGGGCGCCGCGATCGATTTCTACGATCCGCGCGCCCGCGCCTGGTGGCACCAGCAGCAGGAGCGCGTGCTCTCGGCGGGCGTCGCGGGCTTCAAGCTCGATTTCGGCGACTCGTACGTCCGCGCGGCCGAGATCGAGACGAAGGCCGGCACCGTCCCCCACCAGGAGTGGTCCGAGCGGTACTATGAAGACTTTCTCGCCTACGGTCAGCGGCGCCTCGGCAAGGAGAACTTCCTCACGATGGTGCGCGCGTGGGACAAGTCCTACGACTTTTCGGGCCGCTTCTTCGCGCGGCGCGAGCACGCGCCGGTCGCCTGGATGGGTGACAACCGCCGCGACTTCGTCGGGCTGCGCGACGCCCTGTTCTCGATGCACAAATCTGCCGTGGCGGGCTACGTGGTGCTCGGGAGCGACGTCGGCGGCTACCTCGATCTCGACGACGTCACCCGCAAGCCCGTGCCGGCCAACACCGAGGCGTTCCTGCGGTGGACCGCGCTCGGCGCGCTGACGCCATTCTTTCAGCTCCACGGCCGCGCGAACCTCGCGCCGTGGACGGTGCCCGATCACGTCGACGAGTCGGTCGAGGCGTGGCGCTACTGGGGCACCCTGCACCGCGAGCTCGTGCCGTTCTTCTATTCGCTCTCCGAGGCGGGCCATGACTTGCATGTGTCGATCACGCGCCCCGTCGCGACGACCGACGAGGCGTGGGACGCTGGCGACTATCGCTATCACCTCGGCGAGTCGATGCTCGTCGCGCCCATCACCGAGGAGGGCGGCGTGGTCGACGTGGTCCTCCCCGCCGGCGCGAAGTACTGGGATTTTCACCGGATGGGCGAGCCGCCGCACGAGGGCGGCACGAAGCTCGCTGGCTACAAGCTCGACAAATGGGCTGACCAACCGGTGTTTTTCCGCGAGGGCGGCGTGATCCCGATGGAGGTCACGTCATCCTTGACGGGCTGGGGCGACGCGGGCTCGAAGGGCGCGCGAACGCTGCTCGCGTTCCCTGGCCCCAAGACGATACGCTTCGCCGAGTTCGACGACGACGGGGGCACCACGATCTACCTGACAGGGCGGGACGCGAGCTCGGCGTCGTTGTCGGTGTCACGCGCGCTCCGCCCCCTGATCGCGTGGATCCGCGTGGACGAGGGCGCGTCGGGCGCGTCGGTCGACGGCGTCCCGCTGCCCAAGCTGGCGGCGCCCGACACCTCGGCGGCCCAGGGCTTCGCCTACGACGCCGCCCGCAAGATGGCCTGGGTCAAGGTGCCCGCGTCGACGAGCCAGCGCGTCGTGACGGTCAAGGTGCCGTAGCGCCAAGCGCTGGGCCGGCCCGACCTGCACCAGCCCGCCCGTGTAGAGGGCGAGGTACCCGAGCCGAGAGTCCTGGGGTGACGCCGTCAGTTGCCGTAGGTGCAACCGTTCGCGATCAACCCCGTGCCCGACGCGACCGAGAGATCCGAGTCGATGCAGAACGCCGTCCCGGGGCGGAGCTCGGGCTTGGCATCGGTCACCGTCGTGCCGAAGGCGAACACCGTGTAGGAGTCGCCGGCCTTGGTGTCGCGCGCCGGCGCCTTGGTCACGACGGCCACCGGGCTCGCCTCTGGCACGACGAACGCGGGACTCCACGAGCCGACGCTGTCGGTCGACGCCTGCCCGACCGTCGTGCCCACCGACGGCAACAGTGACAGGAAGCCCTGCGATGACAGCAAACCAAACTCGAGCGGACCCGATTTCGTGTGGTTGTACGCGCGGTACCCGACCTTGGTCGCGTCGGTGAAGTCGGGCTCATTGGAGAGCGTCGCGGTGACGCCCGCCTCGGAGCCGCCGAAGATCATCGTCGCGTACGACTCCACGAGCTGGCGAGGTTGATCGTTCCAGCCGGGGCCGTAGCCGGTCGAACAGTCGGTCGCGCCGCCCTTGACGAGCCGGAACTCGTACGTGCCCGTCGGGATGTCGACGAACGTGCTGATGCCGGGGTAGTAGAACTCGGTGTCGGCCGGCAGCTTGGCGGCGGCGCGCGCGTTCGCGAAGATCGGCCCCACGACGTTGCCGTCGGAGAAGGAGCCCGCCAGGCAGCTGACGTCCGTGCAAGGGCGGTAGCAGACATCGGCCTCGAACGCGCTGCCCGAGGCGGGGATCGACAGGTGAGCGAACCGGAGCGACGCGGTGCCCCCCTGCGTCGCGCCTCCCTGGGCCTGTCCCGCTTGCCCCGCCTGCGCTTGGCCGGCCTGTCCCGCCTGCGCTTGCCCGGCCTGTCCCGCCTGGGCTTGCCCGGCCTGCGCGCTGCCACCGGCGCCCGCGACGCTGCTCGAGCCGCCCTGCGAGCCGTAGATCTGGCTGGACGGATCGTCGTCGCCGCCGGTGTCGCTCCCGATGCGGATGGTGCAAGCGCCGAGCGCGACCGAGGCGAGGAGCAGCGGGAGGAGTGAGCGTGAGGAGAGCGTGGCCATCGCGGGCAGCATACGATCTCGCGCGGAGGTTCTCCCCTCCCCGGTCAGTCGAAGGCGCCCCGGAGCACCTCGGAGCCGAGCCCGCGCAAGAAGGCGTCGCGGCGGTCGAGGTCCTCGACCCACCCCTCGTCGTCGGGCCCGCGACGCGCGCCGGTGACGATCCCCGAGAGCCGCCACACGCGCGCGGCGTGCGCTCGTACGCGGGCCCACGCGTAGTCGACCATCGAGCCTGTGTGGATGATGAACGGGAAATCGCTCGACTGCAGCAGCAGCGCCTCTCTCACCGCGAGATCGAGCGCGCGCCCCTCGAGCCCCTCGGCGCGCCTGTGCGTCGAGACGAGCACCTCGACCTCGCGGCTCGCGTGGTGGACGTGCCTCCAGAGCTCGGCGTTGTCGCCGTCGAGCCAGACCTCGCCGTGACCGCCCTTGCCCCACGTCGACGCGCCGGGGGTGCACTCGGCGACCGCGGGGCGGCGCTCGAGGAGGTCCGCGAGCGTCACCGCGTCGACGTCGGGTGCGCGCGCCACCTCGCGCAGCACGCCCTCGACGAACCACGGCCCCTCCGCCCACCAGTGCCCGAACAGCTCGGTGTCATAGGGCGCCACGATCACCGGACGCACCGGCATCGTCGCGCAGAGGTCTGCGAGGTGCCGTCGGCGCTCGGACACGAAGTGCGACGCGTCGCGTGACACCTGCGCTCGCGCCTCGTCAGGATCGTAAGGTTGCTTCTGCCATGAGGGACCGGTGATCTTGTGAACCTTGAGGCCGGACATCAGGCGCGCGCCGAAGGGGCCGAGCTGATCGTCGAGCAGCGCCTCGTCGAGATCGAAGCCGGCGTCGCGGTAGAAATCGCGGTAGCCGAAGTTGCCCGGATAGCCGATCTCGCGCGCCCACACCTGCCGCGACGACGCCTCGTCTCGCCCGAAGAACGCGACCCCCGACGGCGACACGACGGGCGCGTGCACGCCGAACGGCGGCCGCGGCGTCGCCCGGTGCAGGCCGTGCCCGTCGACTATCGTCATGCGGACGCCGACGCCCGCGAGGTCGGCGTCGAAGGACGGATCGTACGCGCACTCGGGCAGCCACATCCCCGCGGCGGACAGGCCCGTCTGGCGCTCGAACGCCGCGACGCCCAGCCGAAGCTGCGCCCGCAGCGACGCGGGCCGCGGGACGAGCCCCGGCAGGAACGCGTGCGTCGCGCTCGACGCGAGCAGCTGCAGCGTGCCCCGGCGCGCGTGCGCGACCAGCGCGCCGACGACGTCTCCGCCGATCGTGTCCCAGCGCGCCCGGGCCGCTCTCAGCGCGGCGCGCGCCTGCGCGAGCGCCGCGTCGAAGCCGATCGGATACGTTGACGCCGCGACGACCCTGTCGACGAAGCGCGTGAGCCGCGTCAGGTGATCGTCGAACCGCGCGCGCAGGAGCGCGTCGCGCAGCATCTCGGCGAGCGGCGCGGTCAGCGACATCGTGAGCCGCGCGTGCACCCCGTCACGCTCGAGGCGGGCGAGCGCGTCGAGCAGCGGCAGGTAGCACTCGATGATCGCCTCGTGCAGCCAGCGCTCCTCGATGGGCCGCTCGTGCTCCGGGTGCCGCACGTACGGAAGGTGCGTGTGCAAGACGAGCGCGAGATCGCCGCGGTCGTTCACGACGGTTCGCCTCGGCCCATCACGCGGTGTCTACCACGGACCCGCGCGACGCTCGCCGTGGGTCGCGAGCGTCAGGCGGGCGAGGCCGCGAGGTGGGCGCGCCCGATCTCGAGCAGCGCGTCGGTGTCGCGATCGTTCGGGTGAAATCCAGGGCGGAAATAGTCGAAATAGCCTGGCACGATCCGGCGCAGCAGCCCGGGCTTCCCCCAGAGGTACGACACGGCGTGGACCCACCGGCCAGGCTTCAGCAGGATGCCCTTGTCCCGCGCGAAGCAGCCGTGGATGTGCACCATCTCGGCGATGAAGATGACCGTGGCCGCGAGCATCACGCCCGCGCGGATGGTGTAGCCGCCGCCGACGGCCTGGTAGACGTCGAACGCGACGGCCTTGTGCTCGCTCTCCTCGAGCGCGTGCCACATCCACAGCTTGCGCACGCTCGGGTGGACGTCGCCGATCTCGTCCGAGACGCTGAGGAGCTGCTCACCCAGCATGGCCGTCAGGTGCTCGAGCGCGCAGGTCGCGGCGAGCTGGAGGATGGGCGGGAGCTTGCGGACTCGATCGAGCAGGCGGGCGACGTGGGCCTCGCGAGCCTTCGCCGACTTCAACCCGTGCGCCTCGAAGAGCTCGTTGAAGGCCGCGTGCGCCTTGCTGTGGAGCGCCTCTTGCCCGGCGAAGCCGTTGATGTCGTCGAGCAGCTGCGCGTCGGTGATGTCCTTGCGGTAGCGCCGCACCGAGTCGACGAAGAATTTCTCGCCGACCGGGAACACCAGCGACAGGGAGTCGCCGAACAGCGACAGGAAGAGATCGTCGTCCCACCACGCCGCGGGGACTACGGCGGGATCGAGCGGGAGCTCGAGGCGACGAGGGCGGATGACAGGGCGATTCGGGCTGGTTTCGGTCGCTGTCTGCATGCGTCACAGGGTGCGTTGCGTCACGACGACGCACCAGGTTAGCCTGCGCCGAGTTGTTGTCATCGCCCGCCATTCTGCCTGCTCCGTCCATCCCGGCGGGCTACGCGCGCGAGGTCGTCGAGCTCGCGGCGGACCTCGGCGTCGACCGGGCCCAGCTCGTCGCCGAGGTCGGGCTCACGCTCGACGCGCTGTCCGATCCGCTCGCGCGGCTGTCGATCCCCGTGTGCGAGGCGCTCGTCGTGGCGGCGCGGAGGCGCACCGGCCAGCCGGCGCTCGCGCTGATGATGGGGATGAGGATGCGCGTGTCGCAGCACGGGTTCCTCGGGTTCGCGGCGATGACGGCGGGGACGGTGCGCGAGGCGCTGCTGCTCGCGGAGCGCTACTGCGTCACGCGCACGACGGCGCTGTCGCTCGCGCTCTACGAAGAGGGTGACGCCGCGTCGCTCGTGATCGAGGAGCGCGCGCCGCTCGGCGAGCTGCGTGAGTTCGCGGTGCTGAGCCTCGTGTCGGGCCTGCAGACGATAGGGCAAGCGCTGACGGGGCGCGCGCTCACCGGGCGAGCCGAGTGCGGCTTCGCCGAGCCCGACTACGTGACGGCGCTCGTCGGTGAGCAGCAGGCCATGCTGCGGTTCGGCTGCTCGTCGCATCGCCTCGTGTTCGCGCGCGACGTCCTGACGCTCCCCCTCTTGACCGCCGATCCTGTCGCGATGGAGCTCGCTCGAACCCAGTGCGAGCGCGAGCTCACGGCCATCGCGGCGACAGGGAGCCTGCTCGCGCGCGTACGGGCGGCGCTCGAGGCGCCACGGAGCGGCTTCGCCACGCTCGACGAGGTGGCCGCGGCGCTGCACGCTTCACCGCGCACGCTCGAGCGGCACCTCGCCGCGCACGGGACGACGTTCTCCTCGGTGGTCGACGCGTCGAGGCGCGAGCGCGCGCTGCTCCTGGCCGACGATCGCTCGCTGTCGGTCGCCGAGATCGCGTGGATGGTCGGCTACAGCGACGTCGCGAACTTCACCCGCGCGTTTCGTCGCTGGACCGGGGCGTCACCGGGCGCGTATCGCCGCGCCTGAGGTCGGGCTCCACCGGGCTCGATTGGTGCTACGGAGACGGCCGTGAGCTTCCGAGTGTTCGGGATCCCGGTGCAGGTCCGGCTGATGTTCTGGGTCACGGCGCTCCTGCTCGGCTTCGGATACCGGACCCCGACCCTGCTCGCGTCGTGGACCGCGGTCGTGTTCATCGCGGTGCTGGTCCACGAGCTCGGCCACGCGCTGATCGCGCGCGCCTTCGGCGGCTCGCCAGCCATCGAGCTCATCGCGTTCGGGGGCCAGACCACCAGCCAGGCGCTGCCGAGGTTCCGTCACCTGGCGATGGCGCTCGCCGGACCCCTCGCCAGCTTCGCGCTCGGGTTCGTCGCCCTGGGCGCCTACCGCTTGATGGGGCCGGTCGGGGTGACCAAGCTGGTCTTCCAGCAGGTCTTCGTCACCACCTTCGGCTGGGGGATCCTCAACCTGGTGCCGGTGTGGCCGCTCGACGGCGGCCAGGTGCTGCGCAGCCTGCTCGGGCCCGACCGCGAGCGCGCCACCTTCGTCATCTCGGCGGTCGTCGCGGGCGCCCTCGCCGCGCTGATGCTGAAGCTGGGCGTGCTGTTCGCGGGGATCCTGTTCGCGGTGATGTGCCTGCGCAGCGTGCAGGCGGTGGTCGCGTACCCACGCGCGCGGGCCCACGCGCTCGCGGCCGAGCACGTCGTCGAGCGGGCGCTCGAGCAGGCCGAGCGCCTGTCCGCCCGCGGCGACGACGACGAGGCGGAGCTCCACGCGCTCTCGGTGCTCCCGATGACCCCTTCGGCCGCGCTCCGTGATCGCGCGCGGCGCGTGCTCATCGCCGTGAACCTGCGGCGTGACGACGGGCGCCGTGTGCTCGCGCTGCTGGCGGCGCTCGAGGCGCCAGCGCTCGACGACGACGTCTCCCGCGCCCAGGCGCTCGATCTGCTTGGCAGGCGCGACGAGGCGTTCGCGCTGCTCGCGGCGCGCGCCGCCTCCGATCCGCGCGGCCCGGCGCTGGGCGCGCTGCTCCGCGGGCTGGTCGCGACCGAGCGGCTCGACGACGCGGTCGAGGCCGCGACGAACGCGGCGCCGTCCGCGCCGACCGACGCGCTGCGCTTCCTGCTCGACGAGCTACGCCTGCGCGGCGATGACGCTCGGCTGCAGGTGCTCGAGAGCGCGCTGCGTGGGCGCGCCGACCTCGGCGACGCCTGAGCGCTCAGCGCCGCTCGAAGAACTCGACGACAGCGTCGGACACGCGCGCGAGCGCTTCACCCGGCAGCTCGGGGTAGATGGGCAGCGCGAGCACCTCGCGCGCCGCGGCCTCCGCGTTGGGGAACTCCCCGACCCTGTGACCCAGGGACGCGAACGCGCCGTGAAGGTGGAGCGGGAGGGGATAGTAGATCTCGGTCCCGATCCCGCGCGCCGACAGCGCCGCGCGCAGCTCGTCCCGGAGAGAGGTGCGCACCACGAACTGGTGAAAGACGTGCTCGCCCCGCCCCTCGTCCGGCAGCGCCAGCCCCTGGCCGCGCCCCGCCGCTTCGAGCGAGGTGACGATCCCTGCGCGGTCGAGGTGCGCTCGATAGGCCCGCGCGTGGGCGCGCCGCGCGTCGTTCCACCGAGCGAGGTGCGGGAGCTTCACGCGGAGCGCCGCCGCCTGCAGCGCGTCGAGCCTGAAGTTTCCGCCGAGCCGCGCCGCGTGATGCCGCTCGCGTTGACCCTGACTTCGAAGCTCACGAACTTTACGAGCCAGCTCGGGATCATCGGTCGTGACCATCCCCGCGTCACCGAGGGCGCCGACGTTCTTCGTCGGAAAGAAAGAGAAGCACCCCAGCTCGCCGCGGCTGCCCGCGCGGGCGCCGTCGAGCGACGCGCCGAGCGCCTGCGCGGCGTCCTCGACGATCGACACACCCGCGTCGAGGTACGCGTCGAGCGCTGCGCAGCGCCCGAACAGGTGCACCGGCACGATGGCGCGCGTCGCGGGACCGATCGCCGCCCGCGCGCTCGCCGGGTCGAGGCAGAGCGTGTCCGGTTCGACGTCGACGAACACCGGCCGGGCGCCGAGCCGCGCTATCGCCGACGCGGTCGCGATGAACGACAGCGGCGTGGTGATGACCTCGTCTCCCGGTCCGACGCCGAGCGCCATCAGCGACGCGAGCAGCGCGTCGGTGCCAGACGACACCCCCACGGCGTGCGCGACGCCCACGGCCCGCGCGACGTCGCGCTCGCACGCCTCGACCTCGTCGCCGAGGATGAAGCGCGACGAGTCGAGCACGCGCGCCATCGCCGCGAGCAGCTCGTCGCGCAGCGCCGCGTGCTGGGCCGTGAGGTCGAAGAAGGGGACGCGCGATCCCGGCGGTGGTTCGCTCACGCGCGCGCTCGGCTACCGCATCACGCGACGGACGACCAGCGCCGCCTTCACGGACAGATCGGGCAAACGCACGACACGTCGTGCCCGCTCGCGGCCTGACACTCGAACGGCGCCGCCCCGCACAGGCTCGCCGCGCACGCGCAAGACAGCGGCGCTCCGACGCAGGGGTTCTTCTGGCAGGCGTACGAGAAGCCGGGTCCGCCGGCCGTCCGCACGCAGACTTCACCCGGTTTGCACGTGTCCGGGCCGCACGCGAACGTGCCGTCGCAAGACGATTTGGCCACGCTCCAGGCGTCGCCCTCGCACGCCGCCGAGACCGCCTCACCGTTCGGCAGCGTGCAGGTGTCGTACGTGCAGGTGGCCGGCACGGAGCACGGATCGCAGGAGCTGCCGTCGAGGGGCACAGTATCGGGGCACTTCGGGAGTTGACACGGTGGCTGGGCGATCTGCCACACGCCGTTCACGCAAGCTCCGACGGGCGCGCAGCACGCGCCGAACGCGCAGGACAGACCCTCGGGTGAGCACGGCGAGCCCGGCTTCGGCAGCGTGTTCGGGCACGCGCCTCCGCTGCCCGCGCTCGCTCCTCCGCTGCCCGCGCTCGCGCCTCCGCTGCCCGCGCTCGCGCCTCCGCTGCCCGCGCTCTTCCCGCCCGTGCCGGCGATGGCGCCTCCACCGGCGCTCGAGCCGGCGGCGCCAGCCTTTGCACCCGCGGCGCCGCTGCCGCCGGTCGTGCCGGTCGGCGTCGAGTCGTCGCTCCCTCCACACGCGATGACAGGACACAGCACGAAGAGCCCAAGCGCGACGCACGCGCGAACACGATGAGAAGCCATGAGGAACAGTGTAGCCGACCCTCGCCCACGGCGCGCGGCCGCCGAGAAGCGGCTCACTGCGCGACGCGCTGGTTCACGGCGCGAAGTCGGCGCACGAGCACGAGCAGGATCGCCTCCTGGATGCGCGGGCGGCGCTGCATCAGCTCGGCGAGATCGGCGCGGCGTAGCCGCAACAGCGTCGCGTCTCGCTCGGCGACGACGTCGGCGGAGCGCGGCTCGTGATCGAGCACCGACAGCTCTCCGAAGAACTCTCGCTCGCCCACGCGCGCGATCTCGGTGTTGCCGTCGCGGACGACGAGCTCGCCGCGCAGCACGAGGTAGAGATCGTCGCCAGGGTCACCCTTCTTGAAGACGAGGTCTCCGTCGTGCACCTCGAGCGCCGCGACGCGCTCGGCGATCAGGCGAAGATCGTCGCCCGAGAGGCCCGAGAACAGGGGCACCGTTCGGAGAAAGGTCATGCGCTCGAACAGCGGGATCACGGGGGACAGCGCGTCGTACACCGAAGGGAACCGCGACCGGAAGCGCTCTCGGTACGTCACCGCCGCCGCGCCGAGCAGGTGAGGATCGTCGAGCTCGACGAGCGCGTGCAGCGGATCGCCGACCTCGGCCGAGAAGCCGTAGCCGAGGCGCCGCGCGAGGCTCGCGCGCTCGCGCAGCGTGATGCGATCGAAGAGCGGCACCACCCGGCGCGCGAGATCGGCGTCCAGCGACAGCTCGAGCAGCTCGGCGACCCGCGCGTCCATCGCGGCCGTGTCCTCGCGCATCCCGAACTCGACCGCGCGGACGACGTCACGCCGCCCGAGCAACGCGAGCAGCCGCAGGATGCGCAGCTTGGCCTCTCCGATGCGCCGTTCGAGCTCGCCGCCGAGGAACGCGAACGCCGGATCGACGGTCCAGTCGGGCTTGCCGTCGTCGTGCGCCACGCCCGCGAGCACCGCGTGGAGCCGGTACGCCTGGGACACCTCTCGCTCGAGCAGCGGATCGAGCAGCGTTCTCCCGAGCGGCGCGCGATCTCCGCGCTCGAGCACCCTCCCGCGCGCGCGGGGGTTGCGACCGGGCGACGCCACGTCGGCGTCACCGCGCGCCGACGCGGCCGGATCGCCGGCGCCGTCCCAGTTGGCGAGCTCGACGGCGACGTCGGCCCCGACGTCGGCATCGTCGACGAGCGCGATGAGGCGCGGCAACAGCGGCGTGACGCGGAGGCGCGAGATCGCCGCGATCGCCGCGCGGCGAACGCCGACGTCGACGTCGGGGGCGAGCACGCGAGCGAGCCGCTCGTGCGCGCGGACGTCCTGCCCCATCGCCGGAGGGAGCGCCGCGAGCGCCGCCTGCGCCGCGCGTGGTTCGGCGTCGAGGAGGTGAAGCATGTCCTCGCCCCGATCGAGCAGCGCCGTGACCACCGCCGCCGCGGCGACCTCGGGGTCGGGATCGTCCTCCGCGCGCGCAAGCGCGGCGCGCGCGCGGGGGGGAAGCGGGGTCAGCCGCCGCAGCGCCTCGCAGGCGACCCGCCGGACCTGCGCGTCGGGATCCTCGGAAGCGAGCGCGGCGATCGCGTCGGTCGCGCCCGTCGCCGTCAGCTGCGCGAGCCCCTCGGCCGAGGCGCCACGGACGGCGGGAGAGGGGGACATGAGCCCCGCGCGCAGGGCCCCGATCGCGAGCGGCGTCCGCGAGCTGCCGAGCACCTCCGCGGCGAGCGACGCGCGACCCTCGTCCGCGCTCATGAGCTCGCGCGCCACGGCGCGGCAGGCGTCTGCGTCGAGCGTCGAGGCAGGCGCGCGATCGAGATCCAGGCTGCGATCGTCGATGGCCCGCCGCAGCGCCGACTCGTAGGATCTGCGCACGCCGACCGCGATCGCGAGCGTCATCACCAGGCACAGCGACGCGGTGACCAGCGCGAGCCACCTCAGCTCGACGTGCTCGGGCACCATCGCGAGGCAGACGGCGGCGAGCGCGTACGCGAGCGGCGCGAGCACGCCGCGGGTCAGCGCGCGGGCCTGCGTCCGGCGCACGACCGGCAGCGGCGTCTGGGTCTGTTCCATCGCGGCGCTCCAGGTCGACTGCTTCAGCACGCGATCGGTCGCGCGCAGCGCCACGATCACCGGGAAGATCGGCGTGATGACCGCGGTGAGCGCGGCGACGACCGTGAGCCCGGGCGTCATCGCGAGCGCCTTCGTCGCGCCGAGGGTGCTGAGCAGGCGCCCCGAGAGCCCGATGAGCAGCACGATGCTCACCGCGCTGGTCACGCCGTAGTACGTCCCGAAGAACGCCGCGCAGTCGCCCGGCGCGCCATAGCGCTCGCGCGCGGCGCTCATCAGCTGAAAATCCATCAGCTGCTCGGTGAGCAGCGCGAGCACCGAGAGGATCACCCCGACGCGCATCAGCGGCACGCGTCGCACGAACGACAGCCCCGCGCGCCACTCGGCCACCATGCCCGCGCGCGCCCTGCCCTTCTCGCGCTGCTCGCCGAGATCGAGCGCCATCACGCGCCGCACGATCGCGAAGGCCGTCAAGAACAGCGCCGGCGCCAGCACGAGGAGCGCGCTCGCCGACAGCAGCCGCGTGATCAGCGGCACGAGCAGCCCGCCCAGCGTCCACGCGGTCGACGCGCCGATGCCCGCGACCGGCAAGAGGCGCTTGGCGCTGCGCGCGTTGGTCGCCTCGCTGACGACGCTCCACACCTGGATCAGCAGCACGCCGCACAGCGCCTCGATGACCACGTACAGCGCGAATTTCGCGTGCGGGACGCGCAGGTGAAGGGCCGCGCGCAGCGCGAGGACGGCGGCGGCCGACGCGATCAGCGTGCGCCCCGCGAGCCGCGACGGACCGAGGCGCGCCGCGAGCGGCACGGTGCCCATCGACAGCGTCGCGAGCAACACGGCCGACGCCGCGAACGCCCACGGGATCATCGAGCGGGGGTACGCCACGAGGAAGATCCCGCTCTGCGCCGCCTTCAGCAGCACCAGCCCGAGCGACATCACGAAGATCAGCGACACGAGGCGCAGCGCCCGCGGCCCCTCGCCCTCGGACAGCCCCAGAAAGGCCCGGAACCTCGTGCCCAACGGCGCGCCGGCGATCACGGCTTCGCGGCGTCGACCGCCCACGCGGGGCGCTTCGACTCGGGCGCGCGGACCTCGCAGCCCTTGTTCTTCTTGATGGGTCCGTCGGGCACGAGGTAGCCGTCGTCGACGCCGACCATCCCGGTGACGCGCTTCGGGCCGGGGCACCCCTGCGCGATCCACGTCGCGACGAGCGAGACCTCGCGCTCGGTCATCGAAGGCAGCCCGAGCGGCATCCCGAGCGCCTTCGGATACGGCGGACGAGGACGATCCGCGAACGCCGGCACCTGATCACGAGCCTCCTCGTGGCGTCGGTCGAGCATCGCGGAGAGCAGCCGCGGGAGCGCCTCGCCAGCGCGCCGCTCGAGCACGCTCCACCGCTTTCCGTCGGGCCCGAGCGCGCCCGAGACGAGCGTCTCGTACGTGCGCATGCGCAGCCCGACCCCAGGATAGCCGAGGCCGCCCTTGTTGCCGGGGCCGGGATCCTTCTCGTGGTCATTCATGTGGCAATGCACGCACACCTTGCCGAGCACCTCTTCCTTGACCACCTCCCAGGTCACGCGCTCGGTGAGCACCTTCGGCGCCGCGACCTCGATCGGGGGGGCGGCGGGGAGCAGCTTCGGGTCCCCGTGCAGCAGGAATTGCGAGAGATCCTCGGCCTCGGCGCGCGTCAAGCCGAGCGTCGGCATCAGCGTGCCAGGCGCGATTTTGTTAGGTTCCATCATCCACGGCACCAGCGCGTCGAGCCGCGTGCGCTCGCGAACGAAGCGGAGGTTCGGGGCGAGCGCGGCGGCCAGGCCGGCCTTCTTCAGCGCCTCGGCCGTCACGCCCGTCTCGAGGTTGCCGAACGTGTGACACGCGGCGCATCCTCGCGACAGGAACAGCGCCTGCCCCGCCGCGACGCGCCTCGGATCGGCCGGAGGAAGCGCCGCGTCGGGCGTCGTCGACGGCTCGGGCGCGTCGGCCCTCGCGGCGAAGTACCGCACGACCGCCTTGACCTCGGCCGGCGAGAGCGCGTGGCGGATCATGCTCTCCTCGAGCGTCGGCCTCAGATCGAACGGCTCGGTCAGGAACGCCGAGAGGAAGCTCGGGCGCACGCGCCTCGCTATCATCGTGAGATCGGGCGCGCCGACGAGGTGCTTGATGTTGCGCTGGTAGCGCTTCATCACCGCGTCGCCGTACTTGTCGGCGATCGATTTGTACTGACGATCCTCGGGGCGCAGCCCGGTCAAGAACACGTGGCAGCTGGTGCAAGCGAGCGGGCGCGCGGCCTCTTTGAGGTCGTCGATCTTGTGACACCTGACGCACTCGTGCTTCTCGAGCACCGCGCGGCCGCTGGCGAGGGCCTCGTCGCGCGCGGCGGGGGCCCACACCGCGGGAGGCGGGCCGGCGCTCGCCGCCGCGGAGGCCGACGTGACGGGCGACGGCTTGGGGCGCTCGGTGCACGACGCGAGGAGCGCGGAGACCGCCAGCGGGCCCAGCAGCGCGCACAGTCCGCGGTTCATCGCGGCCGCGACCGTACCACGTCGTCGGGCCGCGCGACGCGGATGGCCCAGGTCAGCGTCGCGACCTGGCGCACGACGGCGGGCACGCGCGAGAAGAGCGCGATCGACGGCGGCCGCTTTTCCATCACCCGGACCGGGATCTCGCACCACGGGACGCCCGCGCGCTGCGCCCGGATCACGAGCTCGCTCGCGAACACGTCCTTGTCGACGACGCATGCGTCGACGATCGGCGCGAGCGAGCGCTTTCGAAAGGCCTTCAGGCCGTGCGTGTCGGTGCCCCGAAAGCCGAGCGCCGTGCGCAAGAGGCCGCTGTAGGCGCGGGTCGCGACGCGCCGGTACAGCGGCCGCTCGTCGCGCGAGGCCGCGAGCACCTTCGAGCCGACGACGAGCTCGGCGAGCCCCGCCTCGAGGATCGCGACGGCGGCCTTGTGAAACGCGGCGTCACAGAGATCGATCTCGTCGCAGATCACGAGCTCGCCGCGCGCCTCGTGGATGCCCATCCGCAGCGCGCGCCCGTAGTTGGGCTCGCCGAGGGACAGCGCGCGAAAGCGAGGATCGGCCTCGCCGAGCGCCGCCGCCACCGCGAGGGTGCCGTCGCGCGAGCCGTTCTCGGCGAGGATGACCTCGTAGTCCCAGCCGTACGGGCGCAGCCGCTCGCGCAGATCGACGCACGCCGCGTGGAGGATGGCCTCCTCGTTGTAGACCGGGATGACGATCGAGACGGTGGGCGCCACGCGCGGCCTGTTAGCCGAGATCCCTCGCCGCGGCGCGCGCTACAGCACCTTGCACGACGCGGGCAGCGTGGCGGGCGGGCTGGTCTTCCAGGTCGAGGCGGCGCCGCGCGGGTGGTCCTTGAAGAACGACAGGATGACCGCGCCGGTCACGTCGGGGTGCGGCGTGTGCCCGAGCTTGTGCGCGCAGTCGACGACCTCGCGCCCGGCCGCGACGAGGAACGGCGCGGCGGCGGCCGCCGAGGTCTCGAAGTCGATGATCTCGCTGCCCAGGTTGGAGTACGTGTCGGTCGGCCCGCCGTGCGTGATCATCGACGGGACGGGCGCCGAGGGCTCGAGCTTCGGCCAGTCGAACGTCACCTTGAAGTTCAGCGTGTTGACGGCCTTCGCCTCGACCTCGTCGTTGAACCACGCGCCCGAGAACGCGATCGTCGCCGCGACGTCCTTCGGGTACATCGACGACACGAGGTTGGTCATCACCGCGCCCGCCGAGAAGCCGACCGAGTAGACGCGGTCGGGATCGACGCCGTGGTCGCGGATCAAGCACCCCGCGACCGCCGAGAACAGCGACAGATCGGGGTTCGGATCGTCAGGGGCGCCGTGATCGAACAGCGCCCAGTCGAGGCCCCGCGAAGGGATCAGGCCGAGGTCGTCGACCGTCACGAGCACGAACGGGAACCCGGGATCCATGTCAGGCGTCAGCCCGAGCGCGCCGTGAAAGTTGGACACGGTGTCGCCGAAGCCGTGCCACTGGAAGATGACCGCGGGCGCCTTCGACGCGGACGCAGGGAAATCCAGCTGGAACGCGCGCTCGAACTCGCCGATCTTCACGCCGGAGTTCATGCCCTTCACGAGGGTCAGGCCGTCGGGACAGGCGAGCGCCGACGTCCCCGCGCCCGCCGCGCCTCCGGTCCCGGCCGAGCCCGCCGCGCCCGCGCCGCCGGCCCCCGCCGCGCCCGGCGCCCCGGCCGAGTCGTCGGTGGAGCCTCCGCACGCGACGAGGGACGTGAGCACCGCGAGGACCGCTGCTTTTCGTGCCGTGAACATGTTCCAACGAACAGGCGTGCCACAACCCCGACACGGGTGGTAGGGGTGACGGCCGGGATGCTGCTCTTCGAAAGCCGGTTCCACGGGCCGATCGTCCGCGGCGAGCTCACGGTGACGTTCCGCAAGTGGGACAAGCCCAAGGTCAAGCCGGGCGGGCGCTATCGCTGCCACCCGATCGGCGTGCTGCGCGTCGACGCCGCCGAGAGGATCGTGCTGTCGTCCGTCACCGACGACGACGCGCGTCGCGCGGGGTTCGACGACGCGGCCGCGCTGGTCACGTACCTCGCGAGGTTCGGCGCGACCCCCGACACCGAGGTGACTCGTGTGGTGTTCGCGCACGAGGGCGACGGCGATCGCAGCGAGCTCGCGCTCGACGCGCGCCTCTCGCCCGACGACGTCGCCGCGCTCTCGGCCAAGCTCGCCGCGATGGATGCCCGCTCGCCCGCCGGCGCGTGGACGTCGGCGACCCTCGCGCTCGTCGAGGCTCACCCGCGCGTCGCGGCCTCGCGCCTCGCGAAGCGCCTCGGCTGGGAGACGGCGCCGTTCAAGGCCAACGTCGTGAAGCTGAAGAAGCTCGGGCTGACGATCAGCTTCGAGGTAGGCTACGAGCTGTCCCCGCGCGGGCGCGCGTTCGTCGCGGCGACCAGATCGGTTTGACTTGACAAGCGGCCCGAGACGAGTCAAAAGCCGCGTCCCGTTCGCCTGACAGGGCGACCGGGTGACAATCGTACCCACCCTTGGGGGATCGTCTAATGGCAGGACGACGGATTCTGGCTCCGTCTATCAAGGTTCGAATCCTTGTCCCCCAGCCACACCGGACCACCCGGGGTGACATCAGCAGCGCAGTCTCGTGGAGCAAGGCCCCGTCGTCTAGCGGTTAGGACACTGGCCTCTCACGCCGGTAACACGGGTTCGAGTCCCGTCGGGGTCACAACGTGAGACGAGAGAGGCATCGGTTTCGACCGGTGCCTCTGTCGTTTTGTGGCGAACCGAGCCGTCGCGCGCGCTGAAAACTCGCCCCACGAGCCGCGCCGCACTATCGGCGACAGGGTGCCCGTGAGACGCGCGCTCCTCTCCACCCCGATGTTGTTGCTCGCGTGCGCCGCGGGCTGCGATCGCTCCCCTCCCCCCGCGCCGAGGGCCTCGACGTCGCAGCTCGCCGCGCCCGCGCAGCCCCCGTCGGCCCCGCCCGCCGCGTCCTCCGCGCCCGCGCCGCAGAAGGCCGCGAAGCTGCCGGAAAACCTCTCGGTCATCCTGATCACGCTCGACAGCATGCGGGCCGACATGCCGTGGGCCGGCTACCCGCGGCAGATCGCGCCGACGCTGACCGCGCTCGAGAAGGAGAGCGTCTCGTACACGCGCGCCTACGCGCTCTCGTCGTACACGTCGATGAGCCTCGGCGGCGCGCTCGCGGGCAACTACCCGGGCGCCGTGAAGCGCGATGGATACTTCTTCGGCACCTACCCGAAGGACGTCACGATGTTCCCCGAGCGGCTCCAGGCCGCAGGGGTCCGCACGATGGCGGTGCAGGGACACGGCTACTTCAAGCCGGGCACGGGCCTGTCGCAGGGCTTCGACGAGTGGAAGATCGTCCCGAACCTCAAGTGGAACGCGCAGACCGACGAGAACGTCACCTCGCCGCAGATGCTGGCGCTCTCCGAGGAGCTGCTGTCGCGAGAGGAGAACACGCGCGGGCGTTTCTTCTTCTGGGTCCATTTCCTCGATCCCCACGATCAATACATGCCGCACAAGGACGGCACCGCCTGGGGCAAGAAGGCGCGCGACCTCTACGACGGCGAGATCGAGTTCACCGACAAGCACGTGAAGCAGCTGCTCGAGTTCGTGGCGAAGCAGCCGTGGGCGTCGCGCGTGGCGATCGTCGTGTCGGCCGATCACGGCGAGTCGTTCGGCGAGCACGGCGTCTACCGCCACGGCTTCGAGATCTACGAGAACCTGGTCCGCGTGCCGTGGTTCTTCCGTGTCCCGGGCGTCACGCCCCGCCGCGTCGAGCACGCGCGCAGCCACCTCGATCTCGCGCCGACGATGCTCGAGCTGCTGGGGGCGCCGGCCGATCCCGCGCTGCCCGGTCAGAGCCTGGTGCCCGAGCTGCTCGGCGAGGTCACGCCGGGCGCGCGCGACGTGATCGTCGATCTGCCTCGCACGAGCGACAACGATCGCCGCCGCGCGCTGATCACCGGCTCGCACAAGATCATCTCGTACGGCGACGACGCCTACCAGCAGGTCTACGACGTCGTCGCCGACCCCGACGAGAAGGTCGATCTCGCGAAGACGGACAAGGCGCTCCACAAGGCGCTGCTGGAGAAATACAAGGCCGCGACCGCGTCGATCCGGGACGTGAAGCCGTACGCCTGCCAGAAGCTCAAGGGCACGAAGGACAACCCGTTACGACGCCCGCGCGGCGAGCGCGGTGACGACGACACCCGCGACCACCACCCCCGCGCCTGCCGCCTCGGCCCCCGACGGCGCCTCGCCGAGCCACGCGGCGGCGATCGCGATCGAGCCGAGCGTCTCGCCGGGCGACACGAGCGCGACGACCGACGGAGACACGCCGCCGCGCGACGCCCACTGCACGAGCGAGTGACCGACGAGCGTCGGGCCGAGCGCGAGCAAGGAGATCATCATCCACGAGCTCGCGGTGACCTCGGCGACGGGCGCGTCGACCACCACGCACGCGACCGCGAGCAGCGCGCCGGCGAACGCATAGACGACGGTGACGTAAGCGGCGGGCGCCAGCGCACGCGACGCCGCCCTGGCCGCCCCCAGGTAGAGTCCATAGAGCGCGACCGCGACGATCACGAGCAGGTCACCCGAGAGCGTGTGACGCCCGCCGCCCGCGCCCCGCGCGACGACCACGGCGCCGAGGGTCGCGAGCCCGACGCCGAGCGCCTCTCCGCGGGTCGGGCGCACCCGATGCCACGCCCACGCGGTCAGCACGACGGCGACCGGCTCGAGCGACACGAGCGTGACGGCCGCCGGCAGGCTGGTGCGCTCGAGGCCGACGAGGAAGAACCCGAAATGGAGCGCGAGCAGCGCGCCCGCCCCGAGCGCGCGCGCGACGCCGCCCGAGGAGGCCCGCGAGAGCTCGCCGACGATCGCGCGCGGACGCGCCGCGGCGAGCACGAACGCGGCGAGCGCGCACCTCCCCCCGGCGATGAGCAGCGGGTGGGCCGGCGCCGCGAGGCGCGCGAGCGGGCCGCTCCACGCGAACGCGAACGCCGCCACCGCGACCGCGACGAGCGCCCTCGACGAGCCCATCTCGACGCGGACCCAAACACCGTCAGCGCCCCCGCCGCAAGCGTCGGCGAGGCCCGAAGCGCTGGTGTCCCGGCGGCGCGCGGCCTATGCTCCGCGCGCTTGTCGAACGCCCGATCCTTCGTCGCCGCGATCGCCACGGTCGCGCTCTCGGCCTCGGCCCTCGCGGCGTGCGCTCCGCCGAAGGTGACGCTCGTCGAGGGGCCGCGCGAGTACGTGCCCTTCGACTACGACCAGATCCTCAGGCGCTGGACGCGGAGCGGCTCGCTGGTCGCGCTGGCCGAGCTCGACGACCTCTTGTCGGTGACGACGACGTTCGAGTCGTGGGATTTTCGCTGGGCCTACGCGGTGCGCTACGCCGACGACTACCGCCTGACGATGGAACAGCGCCGTGAGCTGCTCGAGCGCTCCTTGCGCGAGACCCGCGAGCAGCACCGCTTTTACGTGACGCTGCACGGCCCCAACCGCCGCTGGAACGAGCTCACCAAGCGCTCGAGCGCGTGGGTGCTGCGCCTCGTCGACAGCGAGGGCAACGAGACGGCCCCGGCGCGCATCGAGGCGGTGCGGAAGCCTGGCGCGGTCGAGCGAACTTATTTTCCTTACACCAACATCTGGCGGCAGGCGTTCCGCGTCAGCTTCCCCGTCAAGCGCGACGACGGCCGCCCCACCATCGATCCCGGCTCGAGCTCGTTCGGCCTGCGCTTCGCGGGGGCCCTCGGCCACCAGGATCTCACCTGGCAGCTCGCGCCGGGGGGCGCGCAAGCTCGCGAGATCGCCGCGGGAGGACCGCCCAACGTCGCCGCGCCGACCATGTGACCCCGGAGACACCATGATCCGCCGACTGCTCCCCGCGCTGCTCCTCGCCGCCGCTTGCAAAGAGCCCCCGAAGCTCGAGCCGACGCCGAAGAAGACCGACGAGCCGGCGCGCCCCGTCGCCGAGAGCCCGTTCGCGGCGCCGCCCGCCGCGAGCGCACCGAAGGCCCCGCCGACCACCATCGTCGCCCAGCACGTCCTGATCGCCTACCGCGGCGCGAAGCGGGCTCAGCCGAGCGTCAAGCGCTCGAAGCCCGAGGCGAAGAAGCTCGCCGAGGAGCTACGAAAGGCGCTCGTCGGCGCCGACGGCGAGGCGTTCACCGGGATGGTCAAGAAGCACAGCGACGATCCCGCCGCGATCGAGCGCCTCGGCTCGACCGGCAAAGTGAAGCGCGAGGATCTCGACAAGGCGTTCGCCGACGCCGCGTTCGCCCTGAAAGAGAACGAGGTGAGCCAGGTCGTCGAGACACCGTTCGGCTTTCACATCATCCGACGCACACAGTGATCAGTCGCACTCTGCTTCGCAGTTGCTGGCGATGCAGAGGTAGAGATCGGCGAACGCCTTGTCACAAGACGCCGTCGGCTTGTCCAGCACCATGCAGTCGCAGAAGCACTCGTCGGAGACGCACGCGGAGTCGCACAAATCCGCGGTGTCGCTGCAGTCGAGGTTGCCCGAGACGAAATTGAACGGCGTCGCGCAGTCAGTCTTGATACAGGCGCTGCACGCGGCGCTCGAGCTGCTCTTGAACCCCTGCGCGGCCACGCAGGCGGGCCTGGGCGCGAGGCAACCGGGAGACGCGGGGCACGCTTCGGCGGCGCGACCGGCGCAGTACGCGTCCCAGCCCGACTTGCAGCAGGTCGGATCGTCCGCGCACACCTTCGCGACGCACGGATCGCACGAGGCGTCCTTGGCGCCGCCGATCTTGCAGAGCGGGCCGCAGGCACCAGCGCCGCCGGTCGCGCTGCCGGCCGCGCCTCCGCCGCCAAAGGGATCTCCCGCCGCGCCTCCGCCGCCGAACGGGTCTCCCGCCGCGCCGCCATCACCCGCGTTCGCGGACCCTCCACCGCCGGCGGGGTCACCGGCCGCGCTCGTGCCTGCCTTGCCGCCCGGAGCGCTCCCCGACGCGCCCGACTTGCCGCCCGTCGCGCCCGCTTGACCCGCGCCAGCGTGACCACCTCCAGGCTGCGCGCCGCCCTGGGACGCGCCTGCCGCCCCGCCGGCGCCCGAGCCGGCCTGCGCGCTGCCCGCGCTCCCGTCTTCGGTCTCTTCGTCGGTCGACTCAGCCTTGCCGGACGCGCACGCGACCGCGAGCGAGGTCATGACCACCGGCACCAAGATTTGCATCCAACTCCGCATCGAGCGCCACTATCCCTCCATGCCGCGCCGCGCAAGCGTTCTGCGTCGCCAGCAACGAAATCGCGACGCGGGCGGCGGTCGCGGGTTGCGCGAGACCACCCTGGTCGCGTACTCTGCGCGGTGCTGGCGTCGCCTCTCTTCCCGGCGCCCCGAAGGAGCTTGAAGATGACCCTCTCCCCCGTTGCCCGAAGCGCGCGCCGAGGCGCCAGCATCCTGTCCCTGATGACCGTCGCGGTGGTCGCTGTCGCGGCGTGCAGCGGAGACGGCGAGGTCACCTCCGCTGGCGGCGGCGCCAACACCGGCGCTGGCGCCAAGGCCGGGAGCGGCAGCGGCAACGGAGGGAACGGGACCGGTGGCAAGGCCACGGCGGGCGGAGGCGGCGGCTGCGCGTTCGCCAACTGCGGCGGCACCGGCACCGGCGCGGGCGGCGGCAGCGGCGGGTTCGTCTCGGCGGGCAACGGCGGCAAGTCGGGCGGCTCGACCGGCGGCGGCGCTGGCGGCGCGGCGGGCGGCACGTCGACTGGCGGCTCCGGCGGCGCCTGCGTGAAGAAGCCCGGAACCCCCGGCCCCATCAAGGCGACCACGCGGCCCCCAGTCGACAACGAGTGCGACGCGACCAAGCTCCCGCCCGGCTGGACCGGCATCCCCGAGGGCGCGACTGGCAACGGCTTCGACGACGACGGCGACGGCCTCGTGGACGAGGGCTGCGACTGCCCCGGCGCCGGCGCGACCAAGGACTGCTACCTCGTGCCGTCGACGCAGGTCGATCCGGCGACGAAGGTCCCGGTCGGGATCTGCAAGCAGGCGGGCAAGGTCGCCTGCACCGCGGGCGAGTTCGGCAAGGTCTGGTCAGGACAGTGCATCGGCGGCATCAAGGCCGACGCCGAGGTGTGCACCGGCGGCGACCGCGACTGCGACGGCCTCGAGAAGAACCCGGCCGCAGGATGCGAGTGCATCCCGCAGGATCCGCTCCTCTGTCCGACCGGCCCCATCTACACGTCACCGTTCCCCGATCCGAAGAACGTCGGCCAGTTCTCGGCGCAGCCCAACGATCCCAAGTCCATCGACGGCGTCGACGGCGCCACGTGGTTCGACCCGAAGATCCTCGACCCCAAGGTCGCCGGAAACGTGAAGAACTGGCGCTGGACAGTGGTCGGCGGCCCGTGTGACGACATCCTGCCGCACCCCACGTTCGCCCTCTTCCCCGGCAAGGACACGACCGGAGACTTCGCGACGACCCACCTCGGGACGGAGACGAGCCTCCTGCCGCAGATCCCCGACAAGAGCCAGCCGAACCCGACGCTGCCCGCCGGCACCAAGCAGGGCTACGTGGCGCAGGGCGGCAACACGCCGAGCAAGATCTACCCGGCGTTCTCGCTCTCGGGCGACTACTACGTGACCGGCAAGTTCACCTACAAGGACCCGGTCAACGGCCAGGACAAGGAGGGTCAGTGCACCCAGCTGGTCAAGGTGCGCGCGCCCGGCCTCCGCGTCGAGCTCTGCTGGCCCGAGGTCGGCTGGTCTGGCGATCCGACCAAGCCCCAGGTCGACAACGACGTCGATCTCCACGTCTCGCGGCTCCAGGGCAACCCGACGGGCGACGGGAAGCACGGCTGGTTCGACTCGGCCGGCAACGCGCCCAACAACGACGACTGTTACTACTCTCCCAACTCCGCCTGCGGAAACCGCACGAAGTCCGGCGTCAACGCGACGCCCGGCTGGTACAGCAACGAGGTCACCAACGAGCCGGGCGGCGTCGGCGTCTGTCACGGCTGGGGCTCGCGCCGCTTCTCGACGCGTCCCTGCACCAGCCCGCGCCTCGATCGCGACAACCTCGACTGCGACTCGGCGATCGCCGATCCCAACGCGCCCGAGCAGGATCCGGGGCAAGTGGGCGAAAATTATCACAATTTCTGCGGCCCGGAGAACATCAACCTCGACGGCCAGGTGCTGAAGTCGGGCGACAGGTTCGCGATCGGCGTGCAGTGTTACAACTGCGTGCAGGGTACCAACAACACCCCGAACGCGAAGCCCGCGCGCCCCCGCGTCAACATCTACTGCGACGGCGAGCTGAAGTACTACTTCGGCTACGATCCGGCGGCGCTGATGAGCAAGCCCGATCAGTACCCGCAGCTCTGGACGGAGGGCCAGCGCGACTACGGCTCGATGTGGCAGGTCGGCGTCGTCAACTGGAAGGGGGATCCCAAGGATCCCTGCGCGATCGAGGCCTCCGAGGCCGCCACCAAGTGGAACAAGGATCAGTGGCACCAGAAGTCCAACGGCTCGCAGTTCATCTGCGTGAACAACGGGCCGATGGACAACGGCGGCGCCAGCTTCAACCCGATGACCGCGCCGACCAGCTGGAAGTTCAAGGCCGACGGGACCTACCCGACCAAGGCCGCGGACATGTGCTCCAACTGACGAAATGATGGTCCGGTCGGCTGCCGCCCTCGCGCGGCGAACGTCGGTCCTCGTCGCCGCGCTCTCGCTCGTACCCGTCGTCGACGCCTGCTCGGCGGCGGGTACATCGCCGCGCGTGGACGGCGCCGGGACCGCGGGGACCTCCAGCGGGGGCGCTTCGAGCGGCGGGGCGCCCTCGAGCGGCGCCGGCGGCGCGGTCGCCGGAGGTTTCGGCCAGGGTGGCGACCCGCAAGCCGGCGCCGGCGGCGATCCGTTCGTCGGCGGCGGCGCGGCGGGCATGGGCGCGCAGGGCGGCGGCAACACCGCCGGCGCGGGTGGCGGCACCAAGCCGCTGTGCGGCGCGGTCGCGACCACCTGCGGCGCGACGGAGCTGTGCGACGAGGACCACCTGGGCCTCGATGACGACTGCAACGGCGTGGTCGACGACGGCTGCGACTGCGCGCCGGGGACCTCTCACTGGTGCTTCCGCGGCGACCCTGCCCTTCGCGGCACCGGCACCTGTCGAGACGGCGTCATGCGCTGCAACGAGGTCGGCAAGTTTGGCTCTTGCGGCGGCGGCAAGCAGGGCGTGGGCGACGACTCGTGCGTGGGCGGCGCTTCGGTTTGCAAGGACCTCGAGGCGGTGCCGTTCGCGACCGTGCAGCTCTCCAAGGGCACGGCGGGCTACGCCTCCGACGCCGATCCAGGCTCCGAGAAGTACGCGGTCACCTGCCCGTCAGGAGTGCAGACTTGCCCCGCGGTCGCCGCTTCGACCAGCAACGCCGCCAGCTTCCAGCCCCTGCAGTCGGGTGAGTACGAGGTCACCTACTCGAAGACCGTCGGCGGCGCGGCGGAGAGCTGCAAGTACAAGGTGTTCGTCGCGGCCGAGGGGCTGCGGGTCGAGCTCGCGTGGGACAACGTCGGCGTGGAGGGCGCGACGCCCGGCTCGGCGAAGGGCCCCGATCTCGATCTCCACGTTCACAAACCAAACACCACGACGCCGTGGGTCTTCGCGGGCGGCGGCGACGACTGTTATTTCGGAAACTGCACGATCGACAGCTACGACGATCAGACGGGTCCGGGGGATCCGGCGCCCGGGCCGAGCTGGTTCTCCGACACGACGTCGCCCCACAACTGGACGCTGTACCCGGACCCGGCCAAGAACTCTTGCTACTTCGCGCCCCGCGGCACCGGCGACGCGTGGAAGGCCCAGAAGAAGGGCTGCCACAACCCTCGGCTCGATCTCGACAACCACAGCTGCGACGCCGCGCAGACGGACCCGTCCCACCCCGCGTTCTGCGCGCCCGAGAACGTCAACTTCGACGAGCTCCCCGACGGCGCGTGGATCCGCGTCGCGGTGCACTATTTCGGCGTCTGCACCAAGACTTTGCCAACTCATCCGTCGTTGACGTTGCACTGCAACGGCGCGCCCATCGCCGAGCTCGGCTCGGTGCGCGAGGGCGGGCAGCTGAAGCCCTCGGGCTACGACGGCGTCGTCACGTTTCAGCCGTCCGACTGCCAGAAGGCCGTGTGGATCGCCGCTGACGTCCACGTGAAGAAGGCCGCCTGCGGCTACACTTGCACGGCCGTCCCGGTCTACGCCGACAAGGCCAAGAAGACGCCGCTCATCACCACCAAGGACATCGCGGCGCTGGCCTTCGGGCCAGGCTACCCGGCCGCGCCTTGAGCGCCAGTCACGGCGGCAGCACCCACACCGACAGCTCGTAGGCGCCCGACTGCAGCGCGAAGCCGTCGAGCTGCACGAAATAGACCCCGGCCGAGAGCGTCAGATCGACGAAGCTGCGCTGCGAGACGTAGCCCGCGGCGCAGCCGTTCTGCAGCTCGACGCCGGGGCAATCGGG
>CAUJFL010000149.1 GCA_963169165.1 Myxococcota bacterium
GCCCGGGACCAGCGCGTGCTGCGGCGGCTCTCCCCCGATCCACAGATACTCGCGACCGCGAGGATCCGTCTGAAATGTAACCTTTTCAACATACAGCCGCGCGCCGAGCACGGTGGGGCGAAGCCGCCACGGGCCCTCGCCGGCGGGGATGTTGAGGTTCAGCAAGCGTGGCACACCCCGCGCGCGATGCGCCCACAGGCCGTCGATCACCTCGGCGGCGAAGCCGGACGCGGCGCCGAGGTCCGCGTCGACGGCGGCCGACGCCGCGATCGCCGGGATCCCTCGCAGCGCGCCCTCACGAGCGCCGCCGACCGTCCCCGAATAGAACACGTCCGCGCCGAGGTTGGGGCCGTGGTTGAGCCCGCTGACGACGAGGTCCGGCGCGCGCGACAGCACCCGCCCCTCGCCGTGCAGGGCGACGTACACGCAGTCGGCTGGCGTCCCGTCGACGGCGAAGACCCCGGCCTCGACGGCGCGGAGGCGCAGCGGGCGGTGGAGCGACAGCGTGTGGCTCGTCGCGCTCTGCTCGGTCTCGGGGGCGCAGAGCACCACGTCGGCGAACGTCGCCAGGCGATCTCGGAGCGCGCGGATGCCGGGCGCGAGGTGGCCGTCGTCGTTGGTGAGCAGGATGAGAGGACGGGTCACGGGGGCGAGCAGCATACGCGGTTCCACCTCGCCGCGCGTTGGCAGGTCACGGCGGTCGGTCGGGTGCTAGATCGGCGTCGCGTGGCCGCGTTGCCCGGCGACGCACGGAGATCCGCACATGTTCGAAGCCGCCGAGCTGGGTCACACGATCGACAAGAAGACCTACGATCGCCGCGCGCCCGAGGTTCGACAGGCGCTGCTCGGCGCGCAGTACGAGGCGCTGCGCGAGGCCCGCTTCCCGATCATCGTCGTCATCGGCGGCGTCGACGGCGCCGGCAAGGGCGAGACGGTCAACCTGCTGAACGCGTGGATGGACCCTCGCTACGTCGCGACGCACGCGATGGGGGAGATGAGCCAGGAGGAGCGCGAGCGTCCGCCGTTCTATCGAGAGTGGCGCGCGCTGCCGCCGAAGGGGCGCACCGGGATCTTCTTCGGGTCGTGGCACTCGGCGCCGATCGTCGAGCGCGTGTTCCGGCGCGCGAGCAGGGCCGAGCTGGACCAGGCCCTCGAGCGCATCGTGCGCTTCGAGCGGATGCTGACGGACGAGGGCGCGCTGCTGTTCAAGTTCTGGTTTCATCTGTCGAAGGCGCAGCAGCGACATCGCCTCCGCGCGCTCGAGCAGGACAAGGCCACGCGCTGGCGGGTCACGCCCACGGACTGGCGGCACTTCGAGCTGTACGACCGTTTCCGGCGAGTCTCCGAGCACGCGCTGATGCGCACGAGCACCGGCAACGCGCCATGGACCGTCGTCGAGGGCGTCGACGCGCGCTATCGAGACCTCACGGTCGCGCAGGCGCTGCTCGACGGCCTGCGCGCGCGCCTCGTGGGCGAGCCGTCGACACCCAAGAAGTCCGCGGCGCCGCTGCACGTCCCGCTCGATGGGCGCACGCTGCTCGGCGCGACCACCGCGAGCGCCAAGGTCGACGAAGCGCGCTACGACGCCGAGCTCGAGGCGCTGCAAGGCAGGCTCAACCTCGCGACGCGCCACCGGCGTTTTCAGAGGGGCGCGGTGGTCGTGGTCTTCGAGGGGCCCGACGCGGCTGGCAAGGGCGGCGCGATCCGGCGCGTGACCGGCGCGCTCGACGCGCGCGCGTACCAGGTCGTGCCCATCGCAGCGCCGACCGAGGAGGAGCGCGCGCAGCCCTATCTCTGGCGCTTCTGGAGGCACGTGCCGCGCCGAGGCAAGCTCGCGATCTTCGACCGCTCCTGGTACGGACGCGTGCTCGTCGAGCGCGTCGAAGGGCTGTGCTCCGAGCCCGACTGGATGCGCGCGTACGACGAGATCAACGAGTTCGAGCGCCAGCTCACCGAGCACCGCATCTCGGTCGTGAAGTTCTGGCTGCACATCGATCAGCGCGAGCAGCTCGCGCGCTTCGAGCGCCGAAAGAACACGCCCTTCATGCGGCACAAGCTGACCGAAGAAGACTGGCGAAACCGCGCCAAGTGGGCGCGCTACGAGGTCGCCGCGTCGGACATGATCGACCGCACCGGGGTCGCGTCAGCGCCGTGGACGATCGTGCCCGCCAACGACAAGCGCCACGCGCGCCTCGTCGTGCTGCGCACGCTCTCGGAGCGCATCGAGGCGAGCCTCTCCCGCGGGCGCGCCTGAGCGCCGACCCCGAACGAGCCGGCCGCGCAACGCCGCTGCGCGCGACACGCATGGTCTGCACGCGGGAGCTGTGCAGACGCCCCGCGGCGCTGCGGCTTCTCGATCGGCACGAGGGGTGCAATAGCTTCGCGCCACGATGCTGCAGCCCTGGCCATCCCGCGACAGCCTTCAGGTCCGCGCGCTCGGCGCCCCTCGGTACGACTCTCCGCTCGGGCTCGGCGTCACCGGAGAGATCCCCTCCGGCAAGTACACGCCCGACGACGCACGGGTGATCGCGAACGCCGAGGTGGGCGTGGACGGCGACCCCGGCGCGCCGCTGTCGTTCGAGAAGGCAGGCCCGCGCGAGCGGCTGTTCTTCGAGCCGAAGGCGACCCGCGCGGCCATCGTGACGTGCGGCGGCCTCTGCCCGGGACTCAACGACGTGATCCGCTCGACCGTGCTGCAGCTTCATCATCGCTACGGAGTGCGCGAGGTGCTCGGCTTCCGGTTCGGCTTCGCGGGGCTCGATCCGGCGAACGGCTACGAGCCCGTGCGCCTCGATCTCGACGCCGTCCGGCACCTCCACGAGCGCGGCGGGACCGCGCTCGGGACCTCGCGCGGCGCGCAGGACGTCTCCGTGATGGTGGACACGCTCCAGCGGCACGACGTCCAGGTCCTGTTGACGATCGGCGGCGACGGCACGCAGCGCGGCGCGCACGCGCTCGCCGAGGAGATCGCGCGGCGTGGGCTGCAAATCTCGGTCGTCGGGGTGCCGAAGACGATCGACAACGATCTCTTGTGGACCGACCGCACCTTCGGCTTCGACACCGCCGTCGAGGCCGCGCGCGCCGCTATCGTCGCCGCCCACACCGAGGCGGCGTCCGCGTTCAACGGCGTCGGTCTGGTCAAGCTGATGGGGCGGGACTCGGGGATCATCGCGGCGGCGGCGGCGCGCGCGAGCCTCGAGACGAACTTCTGCCTCGTCCCCGAGGTGCCGGTCGAGCTCGAGGGGGAGGGAGGATTGTTCGAAGCGCTCGAGGCGCGCCTGCGCGATCGCCAGCACGCGTTGATCGTCGTCGCCGAGGGCTGCACGCAGCCGTTCGCCGACGGGACGGGCGCGCGGGACGCTTCGGGCAACGTGCGCTACGCGAGCGGCGGGCTCGACGTCGGCGCGCGCCTCCGAGACGCGATCATCGCGCACTTCGAGCGGCGACAGCTCCCGCTCACGCTGAAATACATCGATCCGTCGTACTTGATCCGCAGCGTCCCGGCGAACGCGAGCGATCGCATCTTCTGCGACGGACTGGCGCGGGCCGCGGTGCACGCCGCGATGGCCGGCAAGACCGACATGGTCGTCGGTCGCTGGTGCGGGATGTTCACCCACGTGCCCATCCCCGTCGCGACCGACGGTCGAAAGCGGATCGATCCCGAGGGTTCGCTGTGGCTCTCCGTCGTCGAGGCGACCGGACAGCCTCCGCTGAGGAGGCGCGGCGCGGCGGCGTCGCTGTAGTACACGCAGGAAGCGACGCGCCCCGATGGCGGTTGCACGCTCCGCCTTGAACTCCCACCGCCTCTCCATCGCCGCCACGCTCTCTGCGCTCGTCTTCGCGGGCTGCAAGCCGTCGACGCCTGCGCCGCGCGTCGGCCTCGACGGTCCGCGCGCGGCCGCGTCCGCCACGCCCCCGAAGGACCCGCGCGGCTCGGGGCTCTTCGCGACCTCGCTCGGCACGTGCAGCGACGGCGGCGCCGGTCCGGACCGCGCCGGGCGGGGGGACCGTGCGCGCGCGGTGACGGGGGGCCCTCGAGGCGGCGCGTTCGCG
>CAUJFL010000150.1 GCA_963169165.1 Myxococcota bacterium
GGCAGCGCCGCGCGCTGCGCCGCGAGGCGCGCCTCGAGCAGCGCGATCTTCTGTCGAAGCACCGAGTCGCGCCCCGACAGCTCGCGCACGGTGCGCGTGTCGGTGACGAGGAACGCGAACAGCTCGGCCTTGTCCTCGCCCGCGCTGAACGTCGCGTAGCGCGAGATGAACCCGTAGCGCGTGCGGTCGATCAAGGAGCCCGAGGGATCGAGCTTCACCGCGTCGCGCTGATCGTAGGCAAATCCTGCTGGATTCAGCGCGTCCCACTCGGGATCGGTCGCGAGGCGCGCGTCGCTGCGGTGGTACAGCGCGTGGTGGAACACGTGACGCAGGACCGCGGCGCGCGCGCGCGCAGCGGCGACGAAGAAGGTCTGACCGACGACGGTGAGCCCGACGATGCCGCCGCCCGCGTCGCCGGCCGACAGCGACGAGGCGAGCAGCACGTGGCGCAGGCGCGCGGCCTCGATGAACGCCCGCGAGTGTCGGCGCAGCTCGGGCAACAGGAGGTAGAGCGCGCGGTCTCCGTCTCTCGATGAGACCGCGCTCGCGGTGAACTCGGGGCGCGCTACCCGCTCGCGCGCGTACAGGACCGACACCCCGAGGTCTCGCTCGAGCAGGCCGGCGACCGTGTCAGGATCGTTGCCCGACGGTCGGGCCCACGCCGCGTCGAGCCGCGCGGCGGGGGGCGGCGTCGTCGGCGCGCGCTCGAGGCGCGAGGCCGCGACCCACGCGATGGCGCCCGCGAGCGCGAGCCCCCCGGCGAGGATCTTCCAGCGGTCCGTCGCGGCGTCTCTCGACACCTTCGCTCAGTTGGTGCGCTGCGGTGGGTGCTTCTTCGCGGCGCGCTCGAACGCGTCGGTCAGCGTCTTCGAGGTGATGACGACCGGCAACAGGTCCATCTCTCCGCCCGGCATGAACACCACGTATACCGGCAGATCGTTGCGCCCCGTCTTCTTGAGCCAGGCCTCCTTGACGTCGTCCTCGTTGGTCATGTCGACCTTGATCGGGGTGATCCGGGTGCGCGCGAGCGCCTCGCGCACGACGGGCGTGTCGACGAAGAGCTTGTCGTTGGTCTTGCACGACGCGCACCAGTCGGCCGTGTAGTCGAGGAAGACGGGGCGTCCCGCCGCGAGCTCGCGCTCGATCGTCTTGGGATCGAACCCGACCCACGCGATCGCGTCGTCGGCGTGGGTCGGCGCGGCGCTGGCCGTCGACGCGCGCTCGAGCGGCACGGCGAACAGCCCTCCCACGGTCACCGCCGCCGCGAGCGCGCGCAGCGCCCACCGCCGGGCCGCGCCCGCGTCGAGGCCCGCGTACGCGCCGACGAGCCACAGGCAGAACGACATCGCCAGCAACAGCGCGAGGAACGCCTGCGCGCTCGCCTGCGTCACCTGCCGCAGCAGCGTGCCCATCAGCCAGACCGCCGTCGCGAGCAGCGTGAAGCCCATCACCTTCTTGAAGGTGTCCATCCACGGACCGGGACGAGGAAGGCGCTTTGAGAGGCCCGGCATGAAAGTCAACAAAACAAACGGTGACGCGAGGCCCAGGCCGATCGTCGCGAAGATCGTGATCGTGACCCACGCGGGGGTGTCGACGGCGAGGGCGAACGCCGCGGCCGAGCCGAGGAACGGCGCCGAGCAGGGGGTCGCCATCACGGCCGCGAACCAGCCGTTTGCGACGGCGCCGAGGAAGCCGCCTCGCTCTTCGTGGGAGCCCCCGACCTCGAGCTCGAACACTCCGAGCGCGTTGAGCGCGAACGCGACGATGACCGCGATGAGCGTCGCGACGAACGCCGGCTGCTGGAACTGCATGCCCCAGCCGAACGCCCGCCCGGACGCCTTGATCGCGACGATGACGCCGCCGAGCGCGGCGAGCGCCGTCATCGTGCCGACCGCGTAGCCGATGCCCGCCGTGCGCTGCGATCTCGCGTCGCGCGTCGAGTGCTCGAAGACCGTGAACGCCTTCAGCGTGAGCACCGGCAGGACGCACGGCATCACGTTCAGCACGAGGCCGCCGAGCAGCGCGAGCGCGTAGTAGGTGAGCAGGGTCATCGCGTCAGACAGCCTCAGTCATAGTCACTTTTTGGTCGTGGGCACGTTGGGGAAGCGTCGGGCGGCCTCCTTCGCGAGCGAGGGGCAGTCGCTCGCCGGCAGCGCGCTCCGCTCGAACGGATCGCGGGCCGTGTTGAAGCACGCCCACGGCGTCGCGTCGTCGCCGATGACCTTCCAGTCGCCCCAGAAGACGCCGTAGACGGGATCGTTGTCGACCCAGACGCCGCTGGTCGTCGAGGCCGTGACGAGCGGCTCGCCGCGCACGCGCGTGCCCCGAAGGAGCGAGCGGCCGCCGAGCTGCTGCGCGTGCGCGAAATCGAGCCGCGCGTCCCACGCGCCGAGCAGATCGACGATCGTCGCGTTGAAGTCGTCGCCGTACACGCGCCGCTCCTCGTAGCGCCGCAGCTGCGCGGCGCCCGCCTCGTCGATCGCGTCCTTGCCGAAGAGCACGAAGCCCGGCACGCGGACCTCCTCCTCGAAGAGGTTGTTGAGGTGATAGAGGCGCCCGTGCTCGCGGAACTGCTCGCCGTGATCCGAGACGAAGAAGAGCGCGGTGTCATCCCACGACGGCCGGGATTTCAGCTCCTTCAAGAACGCCGACAGCGAGCGCTCCTGCAGCAGCACCGAGTTGCGATAGTGGTTGAAGAGCAGCCGGACGTCGCCCTTCATCGGGTCCTCGTCGTGCGGCTCGAACGGCTGCAGCGCCTTGTCGACGCGGTACGGCCAGTGCGTGTTCGAGAGGTGGAGGACGGCGAAGTAGGGCTCTGTCGACGCGCCGATCCACGCGAGCAGCCGCTCCATCGCGCGCTCGTCGGGCGCGCCGAGGTGAGGATCCTTCGTGTCGCCGAGCTCGCTCGCGGACACGAGCGTGTCGATGCCGCCGACGCGCAGGTAGACGCCGAGATCTCGGTAGCGGAGGTTCTGCGAGCCGAAGTATCCCGTGCGGTAGCCCTGCGCCTTCGCGACCTCCCACAGGAACGGCGCCTCGTGGACGGCCTTGAAGTCGGCGTCGGGGCCGAGCCCCGTCCACAGGATCATGCTCGCGCTGAACGTGCCGGACGCCTGCGTCGTCATCTTCGTGAAGCCGACGCGCTCCCTGGCGACCTCGTCGAGGAACCGCGCCTCGCACGCGCCGGGCCTCGAGCAGAGCACGTCG
This sequence comes from Myxococcota bacterium, assembly GCA_963169165.1. Classification (GTDB taxonomy): domain Bacteria; phylum Myxococcota_A; class Polyangia; order Polyangiales; family Polyangiaceae; genus JADLFU01. Next base: position 3,208 of record CAUJFL010000150.1, read on the forward strand.
CGCCGCACGCTCTCGGTGATCACGAGCACGACGCTCGGGCGGTGCGCGGGCCGGACGAGCTTGGGCAGCGGCGCGGGTCGCCGGATGCTGAGCCCCTTCGGCGGACCCTTGCCGACGAGCCGCTCGTGCACCATCCCGACGACGCCGTGCAGGAAGCACGAGTCGGGCGGCGCCGCCTGCATGCCCTTGGTCTCGACGAAGTCTTGCCAGAGCGCGACCGAGCTGCCGAGGAACGAGACCATCGGGACGAGCGGCACCGCGCGCGCGAGCGAAGGTCCCGCGCGCCTCACGGCGAGGATGACGAGCGCGGAGACGGCCACCATCGAGAGCGCCGCGGGCCAGAGCTTGGTGGCCCACTCGCCCATCCACGCGCCGACGGTGCCTCGCAGCTCGATGCCGAGGCGGATCGTGTCGCGCGCGACGTACGAGTCGAAGACGCGAAAGTAGACCGCCTGCCCGCCGTACGCGAAGAACGAGAACGGCAGCACGAACAGCGCGAAATACGCGGCGAACGCGGCCTGCGCGCGGCGGCCTCCGGTGGGGAGCCACACCGCGAACATCCACAGCGCGCCGCCCCAGAAGCCGGCCGAGACGAGCGACGAGCCGAAGTAGTTGAGCCACTGTCGCGGCGGAAAATAGCGGAGCGTCCCGTGTCGCAACCACGCGTCGAGCGCGACGCCGAGCAGCGTCGGAGAGACGAGCCACCACACGAGCACCGGGCGCTCGCCGAGCGCGGCGTGGTACGCGCGACGGACGCGCTCCTGGAGCGACGGCTTTGGCGCGGCTGGCGGCGGATCGCCCATGACGGACGACGTTCGTTAGCCCAGATCCTGCCGGGAGGGGCGGGGCGTTCGTTCCGCGGGTCCGAGGCGAGGTGCAATCGCCGCCGCCCACGCCGCTCTCCCGACCCGTCGCCCGTCGCCAGTCTGCCGTCGCCCGTCGCCCGTCGCCCGTCGCCCATCGCCCGCCGCCCGTCGCCCGCCCCCCGATTCCCGTCGCCCGTCGCCCGTCGCCCGTCGCCCGTTCCCCGTTCCCCATCTGCAGTCTGCCGCCGCCCGCCGCCCGTCCCTCGTCCCCCGTCCCGATCGCGGGCGGTTGCGCTTGCCCCTCGACGTGCCACATCGTCTACTCGCCTCACTTGCCGCGCTTCGCTTGCTGGTCCGCTCGTTCCTTCATGGAGGTCACATGTCGACGAAAGCAGAGTCCTCTCGGGTCCAGATGCAGCGCGAGAACGCGAAGAAGAAGCGCGTCTCGCAGGCCAAGGTGAAGGCCGCCAAGGCCACGGTGACCGCCCCGCCCACGTCCGCGCGCGCCGCGGGGGCGACCAGGGCGACGCGCCCGTCGCGGGGCGCGATGCCTCCGCGCGCCGCGTCCGCGTGATGCGTCGCGCGTGGCTGGGGGTGCTCGCGGCGCTGGCGCTCGGCTGCGCGAGGGACGTCACTCGCCGAGCGCCCGCCGCGGGCTCCTCCGCCACGAGCGCGCCGTCCCTCGACGCGGCGCCGCGCGACGTCGGCGCCGTGCCCGCCCGCGCCGAGCAGGCGCCCGTCGTCTACTCGTGGCTCGCGCGCGACAGCCACCACGAGGCGCTGTCGGCGCGGCTCGCGCCACCCGTCGGCTTCGCGCGCATCGCGCTAGCGCCCGAGAGCTTCGGCGCGTTCCTCCGCGAGCTGCCGCTGGAGCCCGAGGGCGCGAGGGTGCTCGCGTTCGACGGGGCGGTGATCAGGCAAGCCGACGATCCCGGCGTCGCGGCGGTGGTCGCGCTCGACGTCGGCCGCGCTGATCTTCAGCAGTGCGCCGACTCGATCGTGCGCCTGCACGCAGAGTGGCGGTGGAGCCAGGGCGCGAGGGATCACGCGTATGTCGCGGCGGCTGGGCTCTCGATGCCGCTGTCGCGCTTCGTGGCGGGTGAGCGCGTGGTGGCGAACGGCAAGGCGCTCGAGTGGCGAGTGAAGGATCATCGCCGCCCGCTCGATCACGCGCTGTTTCGAGGTTACCTCGACGCCGTGTTCGCGTGGGCCAACACCGGCTCGCTCGCGCGTGACGCGCGCGCCGTCGAGCCCACGTCGCTGCGACCCGGAGACTTCTTCGTGCTCCCGGGCGCGCCTGGCCACGCGGTGCTCGTGCTCGACGTCGCGCGGCGCGCCGATGGCCGCCGCGTCGCGCTGCTCGGTCAGGGGTTCATGCCCGCGCAGAGCTTTCAGGTGCTGCGTCCGTCGCGCGACACGGCGTGGTTCGCGCTCGACCCGGCCTCGACGGGCGTGAAGACCCCCTTCTGGCGCGAATTCCCGTGGGGCTCGCTCCGCCGCCTCGATCCGGGTTAGGAGGCCGCCGCATGTCCGCGGTCCTCCCGTCGAACCTCGAGATCCTGAGCGAGCTGCCCGCCGATCACGCGGGCTTCGACATCACCGACGCGCGGCTGATGGCGCAGCTCTCGGCCGCAGAAGACTCACATTTCTGGCACGTGGCGCGCAACGAGCTGATCGCGACGCGGCTCGCTGCGCTGGGCGTCGGGCGCGGCGCGCGGTTCCTCGAGCTCGGCTGCGGCGGCGGCGTCGTCAGCGCGCACCTGTGTCGCGCCGGGCTCGACGTGACCGGCGTCGACGGCCACCTTCCGCGCGTGACAGAGGCGGCACGCCGAGCGCCAGGCGCGCGCTTCGTGGTCCACGATCTGTCGCGCGGGGTCGACGGGCTGCCGACGGGCTTCGCCGCGGCGGGGCTGTTCGACGTGATTGAGCACCTCGACCAGCCGGTCGCCGCGCTCGAGGCCGCGCTCTCTCTCGTGAAAGCTGGCGGCTGGGTGGTGGGCACGGTCCCCGCGCTGATGTCGCTCTGGAGCGACTACGACGCGAAGGGCGGCCACCAGCTTCGCTATGATCGACGCACGCTCGGCGACGTGCTCGAGCGGGTCGGCGGCGCGGACTCGCGCGAGCTCCGCTGGTTCAACCACCTGCTCGTGCCGATGATGTGGCTCCAGCGCCGCGCGCGCGCCGAGCCCGACGCGGGGCTCACCGTCCCGCCTTCGCCGCTGAACCAGGCGCTCCTGTGGGCGCTGCGCGCCGAGTACGCAGCCGATCGCGCCGTGCGGCCGCTCCGCGCGCGGCTGCCCGGAGCGAGCCTGTGGTTCGCGCTGCGCCGCGCGCGCTGACGGCGCCCTCGCCGCGCGCTTCGTCGGGAGAGCCTCGCGACGGACCTCACCGTGTGCGCCTCGACCCGGACCCACGAGGGGTCGCGCGATCACGCGCGCGGATAGCGCCCCCAGCCGACGCCGAAGGCCATCGAGAAGCGCGCGTTGAGCTCGCAGCGCGCGCAGAAGCCGCCGTCGAAGCGGAACGCGTCGACCGAGAAGGGTCCGAAGTATCCCGCGCGGTGCAGCGCGGCGGCGACGGTGTCTCCTTCCGTGAGCAGGGCCGCGCGCTCGCCGGTCGACAGCGCGGGCTCGGCGTCCCGAGCGCGCCGCCACGCGCCGCCTCGCACCTCGGACTCGACAGGCCGCCCGAGGGTCCAGCGCCCACCGCGCTCGACGAGGCCGTGAAGTGACACGTCGAGCGTGACGTCGACGCGCGGCTCGACCGCGACGCCGCCGTCCTCCCGGAGCGCGCGCGCCACGAAGGCGCGGGCGTCGACGCCGTCTCCGCACGCGAGCCTGCCGCGCCCAGCGAACCCGAGCGCGCGCTTCAGCAGCCAGCGACCCCGCGCGACGGTCGAGAGGATCTTCGCCTCGTCGATCATCCAGCGCGCGCCCTCGAGGCGCTCGCCGAGCCCGTGATGAAACCTGCGATCGTTCACGAGTCGCAGGACCTCGAGCGGCGGCGCCTCCTCGACGAGCGCGCCCGCGCGGACGAGCGCAGCGAGCGCCGACGGCGTCGGGCACCACGCGAGCCCCGGCAGTCCACGCGCGGCCGACGGCGCAGGGGCGCCACGCTCGACGAGCACGGCGTCGTCGCCGATGAGCGCGGTCAGTCGATCGCGCAGCGCCAGGGCGGCCGCGAGCGCGCCGGGGCGGGGCGTGTACGCGCGGCCGAGGCGGAGCTCGTCCTCGGCGTCGAGGTTCAGGACCCACGCGGCGCGAGCGTGCACGCGGCCAACCTCGTCAAGAACGCGTCGTCGAAGCCAGCGCGTCGCCGCGCGTCGAGGTCCATCGGCTCACCCCGCAGCAGCGCCGGCGAGAGCGGAGGGGGCAGCGCGGCGGCCCAGGCGTCGAACTCGAGCGCGCCCGCCCACCGCACGAACCAGAAACGACCAAATTTAACATGCGGGATCTCCTCCTCGGAGATGCGCCGCTCGAGCGCCGCGCCGCTCGGATCGCCCGCCCGCTCGAGCTGCTCGGCGAACCGCGCGGCGTGGTCGAGGTTGGCCGCCTCGAGCCCGAGGCCCATCATGGACACGAACGCGAGCGGCGACTGGCACGCGGGCACGCGCTGCCAGAACCAGTCACGCACCGGGAGGTCTCCGAACTCGACGCCCAGCCCGCGCAGGTGCGCGAGGTAGAGCTGCATGTGGCGCACCTCGTCGTCGAGGATGCCGACGAGCCCCACGCGAAACGCGGGCGGCGCCTCGGCGAACGCGAGCGCGGCCCACGCGAACAGCTCGGCGGCCTGCAGCTCGTGGTGCAAGAACGTGTGGAAGAGCTCGGCGCGTCGCCCCGGCTGGCGGAGCGCGCCCGGGCCCGGACGCTTGCGGGCGCGCCCCTCGACGCGCAGCTCGGCCGGGCGGCCCGGCGCGGCGAGGCGCAGCGGCGGCGTGTCGCCCCAGGTGTCGGGGCGCGACGGCGGCGCCAGCTTGTGCGCGAGCGACGTGGTCGTGACGTAGTCGAAGAGCCAGCGCTCGATCGTGCCGTCGGGTGGCGTCACGCGGGCTTGCTCGAGCGAAGGCGCTTCGCGCGAAGCGCCCGCGCGAACGGCGTGAGCAGCAGGCGTCGCACCCAGCGCGGAGTGCGCTCGGCCGCCCGCATCACGAGCCACATCAGCGCGCCAGGGACGATCAGCGCGCGCCCTCGATCGAACCCTCGCAGCGCCTTCTTCGCGCACGCCGCGGCGGACAGCTCGACGAGCTTCGGCGGTGACATGCCGGTGAAGTTGCCCGCGACCTCCTCGAACTCGGTCGCGACGGGCCCGGGACACAGCTGGCTGACGACGACGCCGGTGCCCGACAGGTCGAGCCGCAGCGCCTCGGTGAAGCCGGTGACGAAGTGCTTGGTCCCGATGTACGCCGCGAAGCCGGGGAAGAACGCCATCCCCGCGCCCGAGCTGACGTTGAGCACGCCGCCGCGACGACGCGCGACCATCCCGCCGAGCAGCCGGTGCGTGAGGTACAGCAGGCCGTCCACGTTGAGGCGCAGCATCTTCTCGGTCTTCGCCCAGTCGGCGAGCTCGAACAGATCCATGTCGCCGAAGCCCGCGTTGTTGATCAGCACGTCGATCTCGGGAGTCTCCGCCAGCAGCGCGTCGAGCATCGCGTCGGTGCTCGCGCGGTCGGCGAGATCGGCCGGCAGCACCAGCACCTTGCAGCGCGGCGCGGCGCCCTCGAGCTCCCGCTTCAGCGCGGTGAGGCGCGCCTCGCGCCGCGCGACCAGCGCGAGGACGCGCGCGCGCGGGGCGAGCAGCCGCGCGAGCTCGAGGCCGATGCCCGACGACGCGCCGGTCAAGAGCACCACTCCATCGTCGATCGGTGGGCGAGCCATCTCGCCGAGCGTGCTTGGTCGGGTTGTCGTTGACAAGCACTCTGTCGACGGGCATGGTGTCGCCCCTCGCTTCCTCGCCCAGGTAGCTCAGTTGGTAGAGCAGGGGATTGAAAATCCCCGTGTCGGCGGTTCGATTCCGTCCCTGGGCACCGCGACGCGCCGCTGGCTGCGCGAGGTTGTCGGCCCTGGGGGCTGGAGGTTGCGGTGGCTGACGTTCGCATCGGAGGGTGCCGCGCGCGGTGAGCTGGGGCGTCGGTGGCTCCAGGGCAACACAGCGGATAGGCTCTCGCCGAGATGACGTCGCGCGACGCGACCCCCGACGACTCCCGTCTCCCCACCCCGGTCGCCCGCCTCGTCCGACAGGCGTTCGTCACGCGAGACCTCAAGAAGCGCCACGACTACCTGATCTCCGCCTGGGAGGCGTCGTTTCGCCTCGTCGTCGCGGCCCACCCGCCGACTGACGCCGCGCCGCTCGCGGTGCCATCGATGGGCCACTGGAGAGCGGCGATGCAGCTGCCCGACGCGCGGAGCTCGCGCCCCGAGCTGGTCGAGCTCGTTGGATTCGTTCGCTCGGTGCTCGGCCGCTCGCCGTCGAGGCGGACGAAGCTGCGCCCTCTCGACGTCGTCGACTTGCTCCCTTCATACCGGAACCGCACGGCCGCCGCGCACGGGCCGCCGCTCTCCGACGATCACTACGAAGCCGCGACGGGCGTCCTCGCGCGGGGCCTCGTCGCGGCCTGGGAGGACGGCTTGCTGCTCGCGCGCGGCGCGGCGCTCGTGTTCGTCCCCGAGATCGAGCTCGGGCGCGAGGGAGAGCACCGCGGTCGGGTGTTCAAGCTGGAGGGAACCGATCTCCGCCCGAGCGCAGAGTGGGTCGAGCTGCCGACCCATGTGCTCCCTGGGCGCGTGTACGTGCGACAGCTCGATGACTGGAGCTGCCTGCACCCTTGGGTCGTCTACGCGCCGAAGGCTGTGCGTTCGCGCTTCCTCTTGTTCAACTCGGCCAACCGGGGGGTCGAGTATCTCGACTGCGACTCGGGCGACGTCGTGAAGGCTCGCACGCTCGAGGCGGAGGGCGTAGAAGTCCTCGATCCAACCCAAGCGGCGGCCGGCTTCACGCCTCTGCCTCCCGTCGCGCGCGCGGCGCTCACCTCCGAACCACCCCCGTCGTCCCAGGTGTCCGAAGGGCCCGCGTCATCGCTGGCGCCTGGACCGTCAGGGTCAGGAGAGGTCCGCAAGAAGGTGCCGCGCTGGGCGGCCGTGGGCGCGCTGCTGGTCGCCTCGGTCGCCTCCGTCGGCGCGCTCGCGGTCTGGGCGATGGTGCCCCGCGAGCGCTGGGCGCTGCCCGCGCGTGACTGGCTGCGCGTGGAGAAGAGCGCGGACGGCTGGCTCGAGCGGTGCCGACGATACCGTGACGACGGGAACGAGCCCGCCGCCCGCGCCGCTTGTGAGCTCGCGCTCCAGCAGACCGGAGACATGGCCGTTCGCTTGCAAGCCTCCCGCACGCTGTGCTCCAGCGAGGCGAAGGACCGGCTCGCGAGGCAGGGAGCGCTCGAGCCGCTCGAGCTGCTGCCACCCGCCACCGGGACGCTCCTGCTCGTCGACCCCGGCAGGGGCGCGGCCTCGCGGACCGTGCTCGACAAGCCCACGTGCGTGGTGCTGGGCACACCTGGAATCACCCAGAAGGGAGAGGTCTGGTACCACGTCATGGTCACCGCGCGCGACCAGCACGACAAGACCCTCTACGACTGGTACTTGCCTGCGAAGACGCTGGCGGTGCCCTCCGCGGCCGCACACCTGGCGGCGTGTCGTCGCGCAGTGAACGGCGGCATCTCGCTCGACGCGAACCACGCCTGCCTGCAGGCGGCGCTGAGCGACGACGCTGCGATCACCTCCGAGGCGGCGTCGCTGCTGTCGGCGACCAAGGAGACCGAGAACCGGCGCTCGCTCGCGATAGAGTGGGCGATCGTCGCGTACGCCGGGACGCGGTCGCCGGAGAGCGCGGCTCGGATTCGCCGCCTGTGTGAGGCCTCGTGGCCGAACCTGCCTGCAGGCTCTGGCGAGTGGCGTGTCGTGGCCTACCCCTGGCAGAATCGGTTGTACCGGCTCCGCGAGCGACCTGACATGGCCTCACCGACGATCGAAGAGTTTCCGTATGGCACCTGCGCGCTGGTGGCGGGCCCCGAGGCTGGCGGCTTCTTGCGAGTGACGGTGCCGCGCGGGTCGAAGGAGAGCGTCACCGGGGCGATGCATGAAGACTGGTTGTTTCCGCGGGCAGCGACCGCGAGCCCGACGGCCGCCCCCGGCACGTCCCGCTGAGCGCGTCACCGTCAGTAACGCGGGATCGTCGGATCCATCGTCGACCAGCCGTCGATGCCTCCGACGACGACCCACACATCGCTGAACCCGCGCGCGAGGAAGCGATCGGCGACCGCCCGCGCGCCTTTCGTGTGGTGCGCGAGGAACACGAGCTTGGTCGACGTCGGCAGCCGCTCGAGCTCGGCCTCGTAGCCCGCGTCGAGCCTCCTCGCGGCGTCGACCCGCGCCCTCGCGTGCTCGGCGTCGGACCTGACGTCGACGAGGTGAAACCGCTCGCGCCGCTGCAGCGAGGCGACCACGTCGGCGGGGCGGATCCCCTTGATGGGGCTCGACTCGTTGGGGTTCTCGAGCTTGAAGCCCGGGCCGACCGCGCCGCCGTCGACGTAGTCGATCTTGAGGCCGTCCGAGCGCGCCGCGGTGCGAGCGTCCATCGCGATCGTGAGGCCGCTCACCGTGACGACGACGTCGAGCGGCTCGAGCGGCGCGAAGTAGAGATCGTTCTGGTACTTCGAGTCGATCTTCAGGCGCAGGACGTCGTCTCCCTCGATCTCGCGCGCGGCCTCCCTGAACGCGCGCAGCGCCGCCTCGGTGACGATCAGCTGGGGCGCGGTCATCAGGCGCGCGCCTCCGCGCCCACGCTCCACGGCACGAGCGCGACGTTGGGGCACAGCGCGCGGACCTCGTCGAGGTAGCGCCGCTCGCTCGCGCGGCGCGCGCGGAGGACGGGATCGGTCACCACTAGCGGGCTCAGGCTCTGGTTCACGACCCACGCGAACGGCTTGATCCCGGCGCGCTCGAGGTCCGCCTGCAGCGCCGCCGCCTCGTGGACCGGCGTCGCCTCGGCGAGCGTCACCAGCAGGACGCGCGTGAACGACGGGTCGCGCAGGCGCGGCAGCAGGCGACGCACCTCCTCGGGCGCGTCGCCGCGCGTCCTCAGCACCTCGCGGTGGTACGCCTCGGCCGCGTCGAGCAAGAGCAGCGTGTGCCCGGTGGGCGCGGTGTCGATGATCACGTTCCCGCGCTCGCCCTCGTGGACCACCCGCGCGAACGCGCGGAACACCGAGATCTCCTCGGTGCACGGCGAGCGGAGCTCCTCTTCGAGGAGCGCGCGCCCGGCGTCGTCGAGCTGCGCGCCGCTCGTGCGCATCACCTCGTCTCGATAGGCGGCCGTCTCGACCTCCGGGTCTATGCGCGTGACCGTGAGCCCGCTCGCGCCAGCCCCGACCGCGGCCTCTACGTGCGCGGCCGGATCGGTGGTGGTGAGGTGCACGCGGCGCCCCCGTCGCGCGAGCTCGAGCGCGAGCGCGGCGGCCACCGTCGTCTTGCCGACGCCGCCCTTCCCCATCGTGAGCACGACGCCGTGCTCGACCCGCTCGAGCTCGGCGAGGAGGCTCGACAGCGCCGGCAGCGCGGCGGGCTCGTCCGTCGAGGCGGAGGGCGGGTGTGAAATGTTTGAAGATGGCCGCAGCAGCGCGCGGAGCGAGTCGACGCCCACCAGCGAGAACGGCACGAGCGGCAGCTCGAGGCGCGGGACCGCGGCGAGCTTGGGGGGCAGCTCGGAAAGCGAGCGGCGGCCGCGCTCCTCGAGCGAGACGGCGACGGCGTCGGCGCGGTCGGTCGCGGTGAAGAGCCCGTTGAGCACGAGCGTCACCGCGACGACCCCGAGCTCGCCCAGCTCGGCGCGCGTGCGCTCGGCCTCGGCGATCGCGCTCGGCTCGGCGCGCGACACGAGGACGATGCGGGTCGCGGAGGAGTCCGTCAGCGCGGCGCGCGACGCGGCGAACAGCGCCTTGGCGGCCTCGAGCCCGGCGAGCGGGCCGAGGCACGACGCGCCTCCCACGTTGTCAGCGAGGAAGCCCTCCCACGCCGCCGGCAGCTCGAGCAGCCTCAGCGTGTGGCCCGTCGGCGCGGTGTCGAACACGACGTGATCGAACCCGGCGGCCGCGCCGTCCCCCGACAGCAGCCGAGAGAACTGATCGAACGCCGCGATCTCGACCGTGCACGCGCCGGAGAGCTGCTCCTCGATGCTCTGGATCGCCGCGTCGGGCAGCACGCCACGGTACGGGCCGACCATCCGCTCGCGGTACGCGCGCGCGGCCTGCTCGGGATCGAGGTTGAGCGCGGACAGGTTCGGCACCGAGGAGAGCGGCGTGGGTGACTGCGCGAGCTTCGCCTCGAGCACCTCGTCGAGGTTGGACGCCGGATCGGTGCTGACGAGCAGCACGCGACGGCCGCGCTCGGCGAGCGCGATCGCCGTCGCGCACGCGACGCTGGTCTTGCCCACGCCCCCCTTGCCGGTGAAGAAGAGGTGACGAGGGGCCCCGTCGACGAGGTGCGTGAGGCTCATCCGCAGCACCCTCCGCCGCCGCAGCACGACGACGCGCGCGCGGTGGCGAGCTTGTTCACCACGACGCCCGCCAGCGCCGCGAGCGTCTCCCGGGCCGGGTAGGCGCCCTGCACCGCGATGCGGTCGTCGACCAGCACGAGCGGCAGCACGTCGGTGCCCCGCTCGAGCGCGGCCTTCACGACCGGTGTCGCCGCGAACGCGGCGGGGTTCGACGAGAGGCTCACGCGCTCGACCGACACGCCCTGGGCCACGAGCCACGCGAGATCGGCCGCGAAGCGCGCGAGCTCGGGATCGGGGCTCGGACCGCAGGAGCCAGAGGAGCAGCACATGGGAGGATCGAACACGCGGATGGCGGGCATGCACCGCCCGCTAGCCATCGCCGTGCCAACTCAAGTCTCAGGGCTACCAGATCACGCACCCACACAACTGTCAAGAACGACATGTCGATGTGCCGTGGGCGTCAGATGTGGCATAGGCGGCCCGACATGCTCCTCCAGATCCGCAAGAAGCCTCCGCCGGTCAGCGACGGCCTGCGCGCGATGCTCGACCAGGTCACCGAGCCCGCGATCCTGATCGCGCGAGATCACGAGATCGTGGCCGCGAACCGCGCGTACCGCGACAAGTACGGCGAGGTCGGCCGCTCCTGCTACACGGCGTCGCGCGACTTCGACTCGCCGTGCGACGAGAACGGAGAGCCGTGCCCGCTCCGCGCGACGCTCGAGTCCGGGCGGCGGCAGCGGGTGTTTCATATCCAGCACGGCGCGACGGGGCCTCGGTACGTCGACGTCGAGGTCGAGCCGATCCTCGACGACCGCGGGCAGGTCACGTATTTCCTCGAGCGGATCCACGAGATCCACGAGACGCGCGGGCACGAGGGAGAGCTCGTCGGGCGCTCGACGGCCTTCTTGCGCGCGCTCGGGCTCTTGCAGCGGGCCGCGCCGAGCGACGTGGCCGTACTGCTGCTCGGCGAGTCTGGCACCGGGAAGGAGCTCGCTGCGAGGTCGCTGCACCTGATGAGCGCGCGGCGGCAGCGGCCGTTCATGCCGGTCGAGTGCAGCGGGCTGCCCGAGACGCTGTTCGAGTCCGAGCTGTTCGGCTACGAGCAGGGCGCGTTCACCGGCGCGAACAAGGCGAAGCGCGGCCTCGTCGACGCGGCCGCGGGCGGCACGCTCTTCCTCGACGAGATCGGCGACGTGCCGCTGCCGGCGCAGGTCAAGCTGCTGCGGCTGCTCGAGTCCGGGACCTTCCGCAAGGTGGGCGGGACGGAGCCGCACCGCGCTGATTTTCGCCTCGTCTGCGCGACGCACCGCGACCTCGCCGCGATGGTGCGCGACGGGAGCTTTCGCCAGGATCTCTACTATCGCATCAACGCGTTCCCCGTCGTGCTGCCGCCGCTCCGCGAGCGCAGGGGCGACATCCCGGTGCTCTGTCGGCGCTTCCTGGCCGGCAAGCACCCCGGCAAGCGCCTCACGAGAGAGGCGCTCGCGCGGCTCGAGGCCCATGATTTCCCGGGCAACGTGCGCGAGCTCAAGAACGTCGTCGACCGGATGGCGCTGCTCGCGGACGGCGTCGACCTCGGCGTCGAGCACTTGCCGCCCGAGCTCTCCGCGCGCGGCGGAGAGCGCCCCGCGACGCTCCCTCCCTCGGCGGGCGCGTTCTCGGTGGTCGACGTGCTGCCGCTCGCGCAGCTGGAGACCGCGTACCTGCGCTGGGCCGAGGGCCGCGCCGCCGACCGCGTGAGCCTCGCGCGCGCCCTCGGCGTGTCGGAGCGCACGCTGTACCGGAAGCTCGACGACGCGCGGCGCGCGGGCTGACCACGTTGGCATCGCGCGTGCACACGCGCCGAGCATGGTCCCGCTCACGCTCGGCCCGCCGAAGGCTCGACCCCCGGAGGGCGCGTCGCTCGTCCCCGGGGTCGGCGCCGTCACGCTGGTGCCGCCGTGGCTCCCCGGCCGTCACTTCGGCGCCGCGATGCTCTGCTACGCGCTCGGCGCGGCGGGCCTGGTCTTCATCGCGCCCGACCTCGCGCACCGAAACTTCTTCCTGCCGCGCGTGGTCGCCGTCGTGCACCTCTTCACCCTCGGGTGGATCACGCTGTCGATCTTCGGCGCGCTCTGCCAGTTTCTCCCGGTCGCGATCGGGCGCGGTGTCCGCTCGGTCGCGCTCGCCAACGCCTCGTTCGTCGCGCAGACGCTGGGCGTCGTCGGGCTCGTGGCCGGACTCTCGCTCTCGAGCCGCCCGCTCTTGCTGTCAGGGGCGTTCGCGCTCGCGGCGGCGTTCGCCACGTTCTCGATGAACCTCATCGCGACGCTGCTGCCAGTGAAAGAGCGCAACGTCACCTACTGGGCGCTCGCGGGCGCGTCGGTGGCCCTGCTGACCACGCCAGCCTATGGCGTCGTGCTGGCGTTCAACCTCCACGACGGCGTGCTCGGAGATCGCTTCAGCACCGTGGGGCAGCACGCGCACATCGCGCTGCTCGGCTTCGTGATGCTGGTCATCGTCGGCGTCGCGCACAGGCTGTTGCCGATGTTCCTGCTCAGTCATGGCGCGAGCGAGCGCCCCGCGTGGGCCGCGGTGGCCCTGCTGTCCGGCAGCGCCACGTCGCTGGCGTTGCCTGTCGGAGGCGCGCCCCGGCTGACGCTCGCCGGCGCGCTCGGCTGCGCGGGGACGGTGGCGCTCATCGCGCAGGCGGCGCTCTTCTTCAAGCACCGGAAGCGCAGCGCCATCGATCCGGGGATGCGGCTCGCGGGCTCGGGGCTCGTCGGGCTCGCCATCGCGGTCGTGCTCGCGCCGCTTTCGCTGACCCGCGGCATGGGCGATCCCAGGCTACTGACAGCCTATTTCATGGTGCTGCTCGGCGCCGTCACGCTGTTCGTCGCGGGGCACTACTACAAGATCGTCCCGTTCCTCGTGTGGAACCACCGCTTCGGACCGCTGCTCGGGAAGCGCAAGGTCCCCAGGGTCGTCGAGCTGTACTCCGAGCGGGTCGCCCACGTCGACGTGGCGTTGCTGGTCTCTGGTCTGCTCGGGCTGGTGATCGCCACCTACCTCGGCGCGGCCGCGGTCGCCCGTGCGGCGGCGCTCGTCTTCGCCGCGGGGGCCTGGCTGCAGGTGGTCGTCATCGCGCGCGTCGCGCAGAAGAGGGTCGCATGAGTGACATCCAGTTCGCTACCACACAACCCATCTACGACACGCTGAGCGAGGTCATAGATCCCGAGATCGGCCTCGACATCGTGACCCTCGGCCTGGTGTACGACGTCGAGTTCGAGGGTGGAGACGTCGAGGTGACGTTCACGCTCACCACCCCTGGTTGTCCGATGGAAAAGGTGATCACCGACGGCATCGTGGCGGCCATCGGCGCCCTCGGCGGCGTCCGACAGGTCATCCCGAACCTGGTCTGGGACCCGCGCTGGCACCCTGGGCTCGCCAGGAAGGGGGCGCTGTGATGATCCACGCCGAGGACAGGCTCTCCTCCGTGCTCGCGAAGGGGGCGCGGCTGCTCGACGTGCTCACCGAGGCGTCGCCGTCGCTCGCGTCGCTGCGCGACGAGTCGTTGCGCAAGAACATGGCCGCGCGGGTCACCGTCGAGCAAGCGGCGAAGATCGCGGGCCTCGACGTCGCCGTGCTCGTCGACCGCCTGAACCGCGCGCTCGCCGAGCTGCCGCAGCTGCCCCTCGCGCCTGGCGTCCAGCCCTCGCCGACGACGCCGATCCCGCCGGCGCTCGCCGCGACGCCGCCCCACCTGCTCGTCGACGTCGACGTGCGCGAGGACCTCCGCGCCGGGCTCGAGCCGTTCGCCCGCATCATGGGGGCGGTGAAGGCGGTCACGCCCGAGCAGGTGCTGCGCATCCGCGCCATCTTCGAGCCCGCCCCGCTGTACGGCGTGCTCGCCAAGCGCGGCCTCGTTCACTTCACCGAGCGCATCTCCGACGATGACTGGCGAGTGTGGTTCTATCGCGCCGAGGGCGCAGGCGCGCCGGTCGCGGGCCCGGACACGGCGACCACCGCCGAGGCCGACGACGTCGTCGTGCTCGACGTGCGCGGGCTCGAGCCCCCCGACCCCATGATCCGCACGTTCGAGGCGCTGGCCGAGCTCCCGCGCGGCAAGACCCTCCTGCAAATCAACGTGCGCGTCCCGCAGTTCTTGCTGCCCAAGCTCGACGAGCAGGGCTTCGTCTACGAGATCCGCGAACAGTCGGCCGAGCTGGTCCGGGTGTTCATTCGACACAAACCCAACTGAGTACAACAGAGAGAGAGAGAACCAAACATGGCAAACATCGAGCTCGACGTCCGCGTCATCCCCCCCGGCGAGAAGCACCCCGCGATCTTCCGCACCTTCGACGCGCTCGGCGCGGGCGAGGGGTTCACGCTCATCAACGATCACGATCCCTTCCCGCTCAGGCGCCAGTTCGAGGCCACGCGGCCCGGTCAGTTTCAGTGGAGCTACGTCGAGCAGGGGCCCGCTGTCTGGCGCGTGCTGATCGAGAAGAACAAGGCATGAAGCTGTCCCTCAGCACGGCCGCGGCGCCGAGCCTCTCGCTGGACGCCCTCGACGACGCGGCGAGGGGACGCGGGCTCGACGGACTCGAGCTCGTCGTCGAGACGGGTGACGTGGCCGTGCTCGCCTCCCGCGCGCGCGCGGCGGGGGCGCGGATCGTGGCGCTGCGGGCCGAGCGGCTCCTCGACGCGGCGGGCGCCGGGCTCGCCTGGCTGTCGGGAGAGCTCTCCGTCCCGGCGTCGGTGCCGCTCGCGGCGGTGGGCGACCTCCCCGCGCTCGCGAGGAGGTTCGCGGACGCGGGGGGCACGCTGCTGCTCGGCGTCGGCACCGATCTCGATCAGGTCGTCGCGGCGCTCGACGCGCTCCGACGCGCGGGCGATGGCGCGTGCCTCGGCCTCGCGTGGGAGCTCCGCCCGGGCGCGGAGAGCCTGAAGTCGTCGAGCGCGGTGCTGCTCGCGGCGAGAGCGCGCCTCCGCCTGGTGAGGCTGCACGGCGGCGGACCGGAGCAGCGCGAGCAGGACGGGCGCGGCGTCGGCCCGCTCTTCGTCGATCTCGCCATCTCGGGCTACGGAGGCTCGATCGTGCTCACGCCGAGCCGCCCCGAGGAGCTCCCGCGGTGGAGCGACTGGCTCTCGTCCAGGAGGCTCGCGGGCTGCGGCTCGACCTTCCCGTCGGGAGAGCACGAGCTCGACGTGCGCGACGTCGAACCGCGCGATCGGCTCGCCACGATCCTCGGCGCGTTCGGGGCGCTGCCGCGCGGCGCGACGCTGAAGATCACGCTCGATCACGATCCGAGCTGCATGTACTTCGCGCTCGAGGAGAGCCAGCCCGCGGGGACGTTCGAGTTTCGCAAGGTCGGCGACGGTCCCGAGGTGTGGAACGCCGAGGTCACGCGGACGGCGGACGCCTAGCGACGGGCTCTGTTCGTCAGCGCGCGTCTCGCGCCGCGGGATGGGCTACACAGAGGCGATGCTGCGCCGACGCCACGGGGGACCGCCGAAGCTCATCGGTCACCGCGGCGTTCGCGGCGCGCGCCCCGAGAACACGCTAGCGGCGTTCGAGCTCGCGGCCGAAGAGGGTGCGGACGGCGTCGAACTCGACGTGCGCTTGTCGCGCGACGGCGTGCTCGTGGTCGCGCACGATCCAGAGCTCACCCGGGTCACGGGCGGCCGTGACACGCGCGCGGTCACGGAGATCGACGCCGCCGAGCTCTCGCGCGTCGACCTCGGCGGCGGGGCGGGGGTGCCGAGCCTCGCCGAGGTGCTCGCGTTCGCTCGCGGGCGGGGGCTCTTCGTCAACGTCGAGATGAAGCGCGACGTCCCCGACCGCCGCGCCGTCGTCCGCGGCACGCTCGAGGCCCTGCGCGAGCCGAGGTTCGCCGAGCGCGCGCTCGTCAGCAGCTTCGATCCGTTCATGCTCGAGGAGTTCGCCTGGCGCTCGCCCGTGCCGGTCGGTCTCCTGTTTCATCGCGGGCAGGCGCACCTCAGGCCATGGCTCGTCGCCCGCGCCCTCGGGGTCGACGCGATGCACGCAGAGCGCACGCTGATCGGCCGCGATCTCTCGCCCGCTGCGGGGCGGCTCGTCAACGTCTGGACCGTCAACGAGCCCGGCGAGGCGCGTCTCCTGTCCGACGTCGGCGTCGACGGCCTGATCACCGACGTGCCGGGCGAGCTGCGCGCGGCGCTGTCGTGAGCCCTCGCGGCGTCACTCTGCGGCGGCGGCGAGGTCTCCGCGTCCGCGCGCCTCGAGCTCGCTGAGCATCTGCTCGCCGGTCAGCTGCGAGGCGTCCTTGCCGCCCGCGTAGCGGAGCAGCCCCGCGTCTGAATAGTGTTGCTTCATCCGCTCGTCGAGCAGGCCGATGTAGGCGAGGTTGGGCACCAGCCGCTCGAACATCGTGTGGCGAAACTCGCTCATCCCGGGGCTCTCTTGCACGCTCTGGTTCCACTCGGCGCGGCTCATCAGGTGCGCGTAGTGCTCCTCGTAGATCTCGTGCGCCATGAAGCGGTTTCGCATCAACAGCGCGACCTCGAAGGCCCAGTCCTGTCGCTCGCGTAGCTCGCGCTCCGACAGCGCCGTCCGATAGTGCTCGCGCAGCGCGATGACCCCGTAGTGGACGTGCCTCGCCTCGTCCTGGATCACGTACCGCAAGAGGTTCTTCAGCAGCGGCTCCTCGGTCATCCGGTACAGCAGACCGAACGCGCCGAGCGCCAGGCCCTCGATCATGATCTGCATCCCCAGGAATTTCATGTCCCAGCGGCTGTCGACCATCAGGGCGTCGATGATGACGAAGAGGTTGTCATTGACGTCGTAGAGCTTACCGAGCTTGGTCGAGAGGTAGCGATGAAACACCTCGACGTGGCGCGCCTCGTCCATCACCTGCGTCGCCCCGTAGAACTTGCCATCCATCCACTGCACGCTCTCGGTCACCTGCGCCGACGCCAGCAGCGCGCCCTGCTCGCCGTGGAGGAACTGTGACAGCATCCACGTCGCGAGATCGGCGCGCAGGGTCAGCTCCTCTCTCGAGCCGCGAGGGAGCGGCGGTCCGTACTTCGCGAAGCGCTCGAACGCGAAGAACTCGTAAGGCAGGATGGGCCGCTCGGGGTTGAGCGGATCGACGTCGACGCTCCAGTCGAGCGCGACCTCGGCGTCCCACTGGTTCTGCTTGGCGCGGCGGTAGAGCTCGCGCATCTCCTGCTGATCGCTCGAGTAGCTCCAGTCGAAGTGTGCCTGGTGGCTGGCCTGCATCAGGGTGGGCACGCCCTGCTTGCCCCGCTGCAGCAAGAAGCCCCTCGCCGCCGACGGCAACAGGCCGACGAGGACACGCGGGTTGTGTACCTCGGTCACCAGGCCTCCAGCCTCGGCGAAGGCCGCGGCGCGGCTCTGCGCGTGCGGTGGCAGCAGGCCGAGCAGGCGATTGGCGCGGTCGGGTTGGCTCATGTTTCGTCTCCGTCAGCTGGCAGGTTCGAGTGACACGTCGGTGAGCGGTCTGGCGACGCAAGTCAAGATGAGGCCCGCGCCCCGCTCGTCGTCGCGGAGGCAGTTGGGCTCGTCCATCAGCACCTGGCCCTCGACGAGGCGCATCACGCACGCGGCGCAGCCCCCCATCGTGCACGAGAAATCGAGCGGGAGGCCCGCCGCCAGCGCGCCCTCGAGCAGCGTCTGCCCCGGCGAGATCGGCGCCTCGCGCCCCGTCACGCGCAAGGTCACCCGCGCGTTGGGCAGCTTCATCGCGGCGTCCTCCGCGCCACGGAGCGAGACGAAGCGCTCGGTGAGCACGCGGCCACCGTCGAGCCCGCGCGCGGCCAGCTCGGCGACGACACGCTCCATCATCGGCTCGGGTCCGCACACGTAGGCGCGCGTGGCGTCGAGGTCGGCGCGCCCGAGCGCTTCGGCGAGCTCGTCCGACCCGATGCGCCGCGGGGCGCCGTCGACGAGGCTCGTCTCGAGCACATGCGTCACGCGGAGCCCCGCGTGACGCGCGGCCAGCGACGCGAGCTCCTCGGAGAAGATCACGTCGCGCGGGCTCCGGTTGCCGAGCAGCAGCGTCACCCGAGCGTCGGGATCGGCGTCGAGCGCCGCCTTCGCGATGCCGAACAGCGGCGTGACCCCGCTGCCGCCGCCGACGAGCAACAGGTGGGCGGGGGCGTCGGCGGGCTGCCAGATGAAAGTGCCCGACGGGCCTCGCGTGCGCAGCGTGTCACCGACGCGCACGGCCTCGGTGAGGTGAGCGGATGCAAGCCCGCCCGGCACGCGCTTGACGGTGACGCGCCAGCGAGGCTCGTGCGGGGCCGACGACAGCGAATACGAGCGCCGGACCTCGCGCCCGCCGACGTGGAGCACGAACGTGAGGAACTGCCCCGCCTGGTGCGCGGCGCCCTCGGGACGCTCGAAGAAGAGGCTCACCGCGTCCGGCGTCTCCTCACGCACCTCGACCACCTCGAGCCTTCGTTCGCCAGGAAAGCGCGGCGCTCCTCGCCGCTCGAACGCCTGGAAGGGCGCCCTGTGGAAAGCGAACGAACCAAACACCGTCAGGGCGTCTCGCAGCGCGCGTTCGATCGCCGAGCCCGCGAGCACCCGCCGCGCCCGCCGTGGCAACCGCTGGAGCACCGGGGCAAGCACGTCACGAGGGCTCGTCGAGGTCACGGACCTTCGAGTAGCGGAGCCCAGGCCGCCAGGCAACAGCTAACTAAAAAAAAAATCAATATCCAGCTCGAGCAGGCTCTTCGGCGCGAACAGCGCGAGGTTCAGCCAGACTTGCCGCGCGGAGGGGCGCCGCGGACCGTGCCGGACGGGACGAGGCGCTTCTCGAGCGTGACCTTCCCGAGCGTGGCGCCGTCGGGCGTGCTCCTGAGGTCGGGGCGAGGAGGGGCCACGGGTGGCGCGGTCGGCGGGACGACGCGGTTGGTCTGGTTCTCGAAGAGATCGGGCACGACCGCGGAGCGTGGATCGTCGTCGCCGGTGCTCTGGACCGATGCACGCAGCAAGATTTCGCCGTCGGACGACGGGTCGACCGAGAGCGGGGGCCAGCCGTCGGGGCGCGCGCCGAGCACCTTGGCGAACTCGGCGAGCGGGACGGCGAGCCTCAGCGCGTCGCGCAGCTTGGTGGTGCAGAGCCCGTCGTCGACCAGCAGCTCGACCGTGGTCCGCTCGGCGTCGCCAGTGAAGCGGAGCTCGAGCGAGCCCTCGATCCAGTCGCACCGCGAGAGCCCCGCCAGCACGTCGAGGAGCTTCACGCTGCCCTGCCGCGGGCGGGCGATCTCGGACATGTGCGACAGCAGCGCGAAGACTCGCTCTCTCGGGCTCTCCTCGGTCAGGTCACCCGCCGGCCGCAGCGCCTCTTCGATGACGTCTTCGGTGACCTCGAAGCAGGTGCCGATCGCGGAGAAATCCACGGAGACAGTGTCGCACGAGTCGTCCCCTCTTTACCAGGTCGCGTGTGCCTGTACCTTTGGGCGATGACCGCAACCAACGCCGCGCTCGCCGAGTTCTCCGCCGACGACTACACCACGCGCCTCACGCACGCGATCTTCAAGGTCGTGCCGTTCGCGCCGCAGATGTCGCCTTACCGCACGACCGACGAGGCCGTCGAGGCGGGGATTCCGATCGCGGCCCAGCAGAAGAGCGAGCGCGTCGCGCAGCTCGGC
>CAUJFL010000151.1 GCA_963169165.1 Myxococcota bacterium
CTCCCGCTCTTCGACCCGATGTGCGGCTCCGGCACGATCCTGGTCGAGGCGGCGCTCGCGTCGCGCGGCGTCGCGCCGGGCCTGTTTCGCGCTCGCTTCGGGTTCGAGCGATGGGCGAGCCACGCGCCGGCCGCCGCGGCCGAGCTCGCGGCCCTTCGCGAGCAGCTCGCCGCCGCCGCGCGCGCCGACGGTCCGCCCGTCGCCGGGTGCGACTCGGATCCCGTCGCGGTCGAGTCCGCGCGAGAGAACGCGCGCCGCGCCCGCGTCTCAATCTCGATCTCGCAGCGGGCGCTCTCGGCGACGACCGCGCCGACGCCGTCGGGGCACGTGGTCACGAACCCTCCCTACGGCAAGCGCCTGCGCCGCGACGCGAGCCTGGGCGACGAGCTCGGCGGCGCGATGCGGCGCCTCGCGGGCCACGCCTTCGCCGTGATCACCTCCGACGAGGCGACGCTGCGCGAGACAGGGCGCTCGTGGGATCGCGCGTACGAGCTGTTCAACGGAGATCTTCGCTGTCGCCTCGCGCTGTTCGCCCCCCTCGGGCCGACCTCCGCGCCCTCGCGCCCGCGGCGGCTCGTGCGCTGACGCTCGCGCCGTTCACGTCGCCGTGGTAGCGCCCCGCGCCTTGTCCCTCGCCCCCCTCCTCGAGTCCCGTCGGGTGGTCCTGTGCGTCGGCTCGGGCGGCGTCGGCAAGACCACGACCGCGGCGGCGCTCGGCCTCGCGGCCGCGATGCAGGGCAAGCGCGTGCTGTGCCTGACGATCGATCCCGCGAAGCGCCTCGCCAACAGCCTCGGCCTCGAGGCGATGACCAGCGAGGCTCAGGTGGTCGATCCCGCGAGGTTCGCCGAGGCGGGGCTCGCGGTCGGCGGCTCGCTCACGGTGATGATGCTCGACACCAAGCGCACCTTCGACGAGCTGGTGCGCACGTACGCGTCGTCTCCCGAGGCGCGCGATCGCATCCTCGGCAACAAACTCTACCAGTACGTGTCGACGTCGCTCGCCGGCACGCACGAGTACATGGCGATGGAGAAGCTCCACGCCGTCAAGCGCGAGGGCAAGTACGACCTCATCCTGCTCGACACGCCCCCGACCGCCAACGCGCTCGATTTCCTCGACGCGCCCGAGCGCCTGGTGTCGGCCCTCGACAGCGCGGCGATGCGCTGGTTCATCGAGGTGTTTCAAGAGTCGGGGAGCCTCTCGTTCAACCTGCTCGCCAAGACCGCCGCCGTCGTGCTGAAGGGGATCGGCAAGCTGACGGGCGGGGGGTTTCTGCAGCAGGTGGCCGAGTTCGTCACGCAGCTCAACGACCTCTTCGGCGGCTTCAAGGAGCGCGCGGCCGAGGTCGCCCGCTCGCTGCGCGCTCCCGACGTGGCGTTCGTGCTGGTCACGAGCCCGGCGCCGATGGCCATCCAGGAGGTGCTGTTCTTCGCCGAGCGGCTGCGCGAGCAGGGCATGCCCCAGGACGCCGTGGTCGTGAACCGGGTGAACCAGCCGCCGCGCAGCCCCACCGACGCGCTCGCCGCCCGCGAAGAGGCCGCGCGGCTCGCGCTCGGGCTCGACGACGACGGGCCCGACCGCCTCGTGCAGGCCTCGCATGACGAGGGCAAGCTCGCCGAGCTCGACCGTCGCAACCTCGCCCCGCTCGCCGCCGCGCTGGGCGAGCTCTCCGCGCGCCCGCTGCGCGTCGACGTCCCCGCGCTGCCCTACGACGTCCACGACCTCGCGTCGCTCGCGGAGGTCGCCCGCCACCTCGCGTCCTGAGGCGAAGCGAGCGCGAGGCCCGGCCCCGCGCGTGGTAGAGGGCCGCCGATGTCCATCGACGTGTCCGCGACGTTCGTGTTCCAGGGAGGCGAGGGCTCTTACACCGAGATCGCCGTGCGTGAGCTCGTCGGCCCGAGAGGCGCCGCGACGGGGCTCGCGACCTACGCCGACGTCGTCGACGCGGTGACGTCGGGTCGCGCGCGCTACGGCGTGCTGCCGGTCGAGCACTCGGTCGTCGGGACGCTGCAGGACGCCTATGATCTGCTCGCGTCGGGCGAGGTCGTGCCGGTCGCCGAGCTCGTCGGGCGCGTCGTGCATTGCCTGGTCGCGCCGCGCGGCGCGTCGCCGTCGACGCTGCGTGAGGTCCTGTCGCACCCCGTCGCGCTCGCGCAGTGCGACGGCCTGCTGAACCGCCTCCCCGGCGCGCGCGCGGTCGCCTTCAGCGATCCCGCGCTCGCCGCGGCCGAGGTCGCGCGCGCGGCGGAGGTGTCGCGCGGCGCCATCGCGAGCCGCGCCGCGGCCGCCGCGCTGGGGCTCGAGGTGCTCGAGGAAGACGTGGCCGATCACGGCGCTTCGCTCACCCGTTACCTGGTCGTCGAGCAGGCGCCGCGCCCCGGCGTCGCGCCGTCGACCCGTCTGCGGGCGGGCGCCGCGCAGAAGACGCTCGTCTCGCTCTCGCCCGACGCGAAGGGCGGCGGCGTCGCGGCGGTGCTCGGGGAGCTCGCGCAGGGCGGTGTCCGCGTCGAGAAGCTCGTCTCCCGCCCGCGCCCGGGCGTGTCCTGGGAGGACGTGCTGTACGTCGAGCTCGAGGGCGCGCGTGACGACGCGGCCGTCGCCCCGGCGCTCGAGCGGGTCCGCGGGAGATGCAGCTGGTTCCGCGTCCTCGGCAGCTTCGAGCGGGCCACGACGGAGGCCCGTGAGCCGATCGTCCCCGCCCCCGAGGCGCCCCGCGAGGTGCGCGACGCGCCGCCGCTCCCTCCCGCGGCGCGCAACTACCCCCGCGCGGCGCGCCAGGCCCGCTCCGAGCCCACGGTCGTGCGCGTCGGGGACGTCGAGCTCGGAGGAGACACCTTCGTCGTGGCCGCCGGCCCGTGCTCCGTCGAGAGCGCGGAGCAGATCGACGGCGTCGCCGAGCACGTCCGTCGCGCCGGCGCCCGCCTGCTCCGCGGTGGTGTCTTCAAGCCGCGCACCAATCCTTACAGCTTCCAGGGGCTCGGCTACGAGGGCCTCAGGATCATGAAATCAGCCGGTGAGCGCTTCGGCCTGCCGATCGTCACCGAGGTCATGGCGCCGTCGCAGGTGGACCCCGTCGCGGCGGTCGCCGACATGCTCCAGATCGGCGCGCGCAACATGCAGAACTTCGACCTGCTCCGCGCGGTCGGGCGCACGCACCGCCCGGTGCTGCTGAAGCGCGGGCTCGCCGGCACGCTCGACGAGCTGCTCGCGGCGGCCGAGTACATCCTGTCCGAGGGCAACCAGGCGGTCGTGCTCTGCGAGCGCGGGATCCGCACGTTCGAGACGGCGACGCGCAACACGCTCGATCTGTCCGCCGTGCCGGTGCTCCGCGAGCGCACGCACCTGCCCGTCGTGGTCGATCCGTCGCACGGCGTCGGTGTCCGCAGGTGGATCCGCCCGCTCTGCCGCGCGGCGAAGGTCGTCGGCGCGCACGGCATCCTCATCGAGGTGCACCCCGATCCGCCGCGGAGCGTGAGCGACGCCGAGCAGGCGCTCTCGTACGACGACTTCACGCGCATCATGGGCGATCTCTCCGAGCTCGGCGGCGACGCGGTGTTCTCCGTGTGAGGACGCTCCCGTTCGTCGTCGCGACGCTCTCGCTCCTCGTCGCGGGCTGCTGCTGTGGCCGACCGTCGACAAGGCTCACGCCGTGTCGCGGGCGCGGCTCGACCTCGACGACGACGTTCGACGCCGCGGCGACGCGCGCCTGTCGAGGCTCCACATCGACTGCGTGTCGTTCGTGCTGCGCCTCGCGAGGCGCGGGCGTGGCCGTCCCGACGAGCTCGAGCTGCAGCAGCTTTCGGCGCTCACCGTGAGCGCGCGAGCGGGAACACCTCGACGTCGACGCCAGGGCTGAAGAGCGCGCTCATGGGCGGCGCCGAGACGCCGAGCCCCGCCGCGTCGAGCAGCGTCTGGTCGAGGGCCGTCACGCGCGCCTCGTGCAGTGGATACGGCGTGTGGTGGACCCGCCCCGACAGCAGGGTGTCGCCGTCCTTGGCGTAAAGAATGTAGCGCTCCGCGAAGAAGTGCGTGAGCGTGCCCGGCTCGGCGTGTCCGAGCGGAGCGCCGATCTCCCAGTCGATCGACGCGTCGGCGGGCCGCGGCCCGGGGGGCAGGCGTCGCGTTCGATAGCTCACCCCCGCGCCGCGCCGCTCGAGCGACATCTCCGCTCGAAAGTAGGGCAGCGACCACCCGACGCGCGCGCCGATCACCGCGAGCGTGCTCGCGGCGTCGAGGCTGAAGAAGAACACGCCTGGGTCGCGCCCCTCGAGGTGGACGTACGCGCGGACGTTGATCTCGTGGAACGCGAACGACAGCGACTCCGGAAGCCACGTCGGCCTCACACCCTCCATCGTGAAGGGGACCAGACCGACGTACGCCTTGCCGTCGAACGTGTCGAGCTCGAGCTCCCGCGGGAGGCGCGCTCGCAGCCTCGCGGCGTCGATCTCCCAGTGCAAGAAGAGCAGCGTCCGCCACCTGTGGTGACCCTGCGGCGCGCCAGTCGGGCGGAGCGTCGGCGCCAGCCGATCCATCAGCGCCCGGGCGCCGGACGCAGCACCGCGGTCACCTCGCGGAACTTGCCGTTGAACAGCAGCAAGCGCACGCGATCTCCGACGCCCTTCGACGCCACCGCGCGCGACAGCGCCTCGGGCGACGTCACCGGCGCGTCGTCGACCGCGACCACCAGATCGCTCTTCGAGCGATCGGGGCCGCCCTTCAGCCCGGCCTCGTCCGCGGGCCCCTCGGTCGACACGCTGACGACCCGCACGCCCGAGATGCCCGACGCGCGATCGGCCGCGCCCTGGATGCCGAGCCAGGGGGCGGGCTGCACGGCCGTCGCGGGCACGGTCCGCAAGAAGGACTTCAACGCGTCGGTCGGCACGCCGATCGGCGCCGGCGAGCACGGCCCCTTCTCGACGGGCACGCACGCGCGCGCGAGGACGCCGAGCACCTCGCCGTCGTCGTCGACGATGGGGCTGCCCAGCTCCTTGGGTGACAGGCGGGTGCCGACCTCGAACACGTCGCGCAGCAGGTGATCATCGCCCCCGAGGAAGTTCTTCTTGCCCCTCAGCACCAGCGACGCCGGCTGCGCCTTGCCCTTGCCCGGCGTGAAAGACCGCAGGTGAGCGCCCTGCTTCAGGGCGTCGGCGTCGGAGGCGGACAGCCCCTCGGGCCACTTGCCGAGCTGCGGCACCAGCAGGGCCAGGTCCCACACCCTGTCGGTGTGCCCCACCTTGGCCTGGGACACGCTGCCGTCTGCGTACCGCACGTCGAGGCCGTTCCCGTCGCCGAGCGACGACAGCGCGGCCACGATGCGCCCGTCGTCCTTCAACGCCGTCCCGAGGCCGAGCACCTCTCCGCCACGCTCGATGGTGACGACGCCGCGTCGCGCGCGCTCGACGGGAGACTCGCGAGTCTTGTCAGCTTTCTCAGCTTTGTCGCGTTTGTCGGATTTGTCCGGTGCGACCTCGACCGACAGCTTTCCTGAGGAGACGCCCACGGTCGCCTTCTGCCTGTCGAGCGGCGGAAGCTTGGGGCCGGCGAGCGCGGCGCCGGCGGGCAGGACGAGCGTGACGAGCACGAGCAGGGGGGTACGGAGGGTCGGCACGGACCCAGGATAGCGCGCGTCGGGCCTCATGCCGCCCCCGTCAGCAAATCTTCGACCAGGGGCGGCCGCACGAGGCGGCGGGTGAAAGGTCCCGGGGCAGGCGCGCGTTCTGGCAGCGTCCGCCCGCGAACTTTCTCGGTCACGAACGGCCGGGACACCGCCACGGGGCAGACAGAGGCGGGAAGCTCGGCGATGCTGACACTAGGGACCACAGCCTTGAAGGTCACAGAAGAACTCGGAACGGGCGTTCACGGTGGCGACGTCGCCGCGAGCATCGAGCGGGCGATCGCGAGGGGAGAGCATCGAGACGCGCTCGCCCGCGCCGCGCGCGCCTACGGACCTTCGCTCGGGAGGCTCTGCATGGCGTACGTGGGGTCGCAGGCCGAGGCGGAAGAGCTCGTCCAGGAGACGCTGCTGTCCGCCTACGACGCCTTCCCTCAGTTTCGCGGCGACGGCTCGGTGAAGGCGTTCTTGTACGGCATCGCGCGGCGCACCTGCGCGCGGGCCGTCGAGAAGCGCGCGCGACGAGACGCTCGGTTGAGGCTGGTCACCGACGAGGACGCGGACCTCGGCGACGCGGCCGGCGACGCCATCGCGAGGCAAGAGGCGCGTCGCGCGCGCGCGGCGCTCTCCGAGCTTCGACCGACGGAGCGTGAGGCGCTGCTGCTCCGCTACGAGGGCGAGCTGAGCTTCCGCGAGGTCGCCGAGGCCTGCGGCTGCGACGAGCCCGCGGCGCGAAAGCGCGTCTCGCGCGCGATCACGAGGATGCGAGAGCTGATGGGCGAGGAGAGGTGAACATGGCCAGCGAAAAGAACCCCCTGTGCGAAGAGGTGAGGGACGAGCTCGCGCGCGTGCTCGACGGCACGGCGGCGTCCGAGCTCTACGATCACCTGGCCGAGTGCGACGACTGCCGCGATCTCCGCCACGACGCGGCCAGAGCGCCCGAGTGGGCGCGGCGCGCGGGCGATGATTTTCGGCCCGTCGACGACCTGGAAGCGAAGGTGCTCGCGGCGCTCGACGCCCGCGTGACCTCGAAGGTCGAGCCGACGAAGCCGCTCGAGTCCACCGCGGAGCCCACGCCAGCAAAAAATAACAAACCTGATGAGAGATCCGAGCCCTCGGCGAGGCCCGAGCCCGCCGAGCCCACGCGACCGAAGAGCCCCGGCGCGACCTCGGACGAGCGAGAGGCGGGCGGCGCGAGCCTGCGGCGTGGCGGGTTCGCGGTCCTCGCGCTCGCGGCGGCGGCGGCCGTGGCGCTCGTCGTGGGCAACCGCTCGAAGCGCGGCGGGGATGAGGCGAAGGCGAGCGCGGCGCCGTGGTCGGGCTCGCTCTCGTCGGTGGCCCGTACGGCCGGGGTGGCGGGCGACGGCGTCGTCCGGTGTGACGAGCGCGGGCAGTCGTGCGCGCCGATCGGCCCGAGCGCCGCGATCGGGCGAGGTTCGACCGTGCGCACCGACGGCCGCACGCGCGCCGAGCTGAAGCTCGACGACGGGACCACGCTCGTCCTCGATCGCTCGAGCGAGTTGGTGCTTCACGCCGATCGCGATCGCGCGGCGACGCTGGGTCGCGGCGCGGTGGTGGCCGACGTCGCGCACGTCGCGGGCGACGCCAAGGCGGAATTCAAGGTGCCAGCGGGCAAGATCGAGGTGCTCGGCACCAAGCTGTCGATCTTCGCGGACGCCGATCGCGCCCGCGTCGAGGTGGTGCGCGGCGTGGTGCGCATCGGCGACGAGGGCGGAAAGTCCGAGCTCGTGTACGCCGGCGAGGAGGGCCGCATCCAGAAGGGCAGACCGCTCTTCGTGTCGCCGTCGTCGACGGTGGCGGAGTCGATCGCGTGGTCCGAGCGCGGCATGTCGAAGACCGCGATCGCGGGCGACGGTGACGAGCCGCTCCGGGGGCTCGGCGAGCTCCGCGCGAAGAAGCCCGGCACGAAGGACGAGCGCGACGGCGCCGTGCGCCTCGTGAAGCACGACGTGAAGGTGCGCATCGCGGACAGCGTCGCGCGCACCGAGATCGACGAGACCTTCGAGAACACGACCGCCGAGGAGCTCGAGGGAATTTTCAGGTTCCCGCTGCCGCCCGACGCGCAGATCGAGCGGCTGGCGCTCGAGGTGAACGGCAAGCTCGAGGAGGGCGCGTTCGTCGAGAAGGACAAGGCGGCGGCGATCTGGCGCGGCGTCATCCAGAACGCCGCGCCGAAGGCGCCGAAGCCGGTCGAGGAGATCATCTGGGTGCCGGGGCCGTGGCGCGATCCGGCGCTGCTCGAGTGGAAGCGCGGCGGCAGGTTCGAGCTGCGCATCTTCCCGATCCCCGCGCGCGGCGCGCGTCGCGTGGTCCTCGCCTACACACAGTCGGTGCCGCAGGTCGGCGGGCAGCGGCGCTACACGTACCCGCTCCCCTACGACGCGAAGGGCTCGACGACCGTCGAGTCGTTCAGGCTCGACGCGCAGGTGGTCGGGCACGACAAGCAGTCGGGCGTCCGCGCGCGCGGCTACGAGGCCGCCAAGGTGGAGGGCGACCGCGTCGAGCTGTCGGGCACCAAGTTCGCGCCGACCGGCGATCTGGTGCTCGAGTACGCGCTGCCCAACGCTTCGTCCGAGGTCAGCGCCTATGGGTACCAGCCGGCGACCGACGACGGCGGCGGCGCGTTCGCGATGATCCAGCTCAGGCCCAAGCTCCCGAAGGCGCGCAACGACGCGCCGCACGACCACGTCATCGTCGTCGACACGAGCCGGTCGATGGTGGGCGAGCGCCTCACCCGCGCGAAGGCCGTCGCCACGGCGATGGTGCGCGAGCTCGACGGGCGCGATCGCGTCTCGGTGATGGCGTGCGACACGACGTGTCGCGCGTGGTCGCTCGGGCTGGCCGATCCTGGCGCCCGCGCGGCCGACGCCGCCGACGCGTTCTTCGCGGGGATCATCGCCGATGGATCGACCGATCTGCTGGCGTCGGCCAGGGCGGCGAAGGAGGCGCTCGGCGAGCCGGGCCGCGGTCGGCGCGGCAGCGTGGTGTACGTCGGAGATGGCGCCGCGAGCGTCGGCCCGACGAAGCCCGATCACCTCACCGCCGAGGTCGCCCGCGCGCTCGGCGCGAGCGCCAAGCTGACGGCGATCGCGGTCGGCGCCGACGCGGACGCGACGCTGCTCGCGGCGCTGGCGCGCGGCGGCGGCGGGACCCTGGTGCCGTTCGTCCCTGGGCAGCGCGCGTCGAGCGTCGCGGTCTCGGCGCTGGCGGCGAGCTACGGGGTCGCGCTCGAGCAGCCGGAGCTGCAGCTCCCGGCGGGGTTCGTCGCGGTCGCGCCCGCGCGCCTCGACACGATCCGCGCGGGCTCCGAGACGATCGTGGTCGCGCGGATGAACGCGCGCGAGATCGAGGGCGAGGCCGTGCTGCGGGGAAAGGTCGGCGGCGAGACGTTCGAGCAGAAGTACCCGCTCAAGGTGGTCGCGTCGTCTGACGCCGGGAACGCGTTCGTGCCTCGACAGTATGCGGCGCTCCGCATCGCAGACCTCGAGCGCGAGAGCGGCAGCGAGGCGAAGGCGCAGATGATCGAGCTGTCGAAGCGCTACTCTGTCGCGAGCCGCCACACCTCGCTCCTGGTGCTCGAGAGCGAGGCGATGATGACCGCGTTCGGGCTGAAGCGCGCCTCGGGAACACCGCGCTGGACCGGCGAGCAAGAGGCCACCGGCACCGTCGCGGATGGACAGACCGAGGTGCCCGATCCGGTCGCCGAGGTGGACTCGAAGCTGAGCGGGGCGTTCAAGACCAAGGACGAGTTCGGGGCAGGGGGCCTCGGCCTCTCCGGCGTCGGAGAGGGCGGCGGAGGGCGAGCGCGCGCAGAGGGCGAGAGCGCCCGCGCGGCGCCTGCCAAGCGCGCGGCCGCGGCCGGTCCCGTCGCGGGCGGAGACGATTTCGCGCAGCCGCCCGCGCA
>CAUJFL010000152.1 GCA_963169165.1 Myxococcota bacterium
CGAGTGGCTGTGGAGCTCGGCGCCGACCAGCAGCACGCGCCGGTACGTGCCCGTCCGCACGAACGTGTCGGCCATCTGCAGCCCGTAGACGAAGCCCGAGCACTGCTGGCGGATGTCATAGCAGGCGCACCCGCTCTCGCCGTCGATGCCGAGCTTCGACTGCAGGAAGACCGCGTTGCCGGGGAAGTGGATGTCCGGCGACAGCGTCGCGAAGATGATGCAGTCGATCTCGCTCGCCTGGACGCCCGCGTCGTCGAGCGCGCGCCTGGCGGCGTGCAGGCCGAGATCGCTCGACGTCGTCACGCCGTCGTTGGGCACGTAGCGTCTCGCCTCGATGCCGCTGCGTGAGCGGATCCAGTCGTCGGTGGTCTCGGTCTGCACGGCGTCGCGGCGGACGTGCTGATCGTCGAGGTAGCGGAGCTCGTCGTTCGTGACGACCCTCTCGGGCACGTACGAGCCGACGCCCAGGAGGACGGCGCGGTTCATGCGCGGCCAAGTAGCCGCGAAGGGCCGCCCCTGCCAGCCCGACGAATGCCGCGTCGAGTCATCCGGCGCGTGGCGCGAAACTTTGCTAGCGTCGACCGCGCATGGCGTTCAAGCGCGAGCTCGTCGTCGGCGCGTTCGTGACCCTCGGGTTCGCGCTGACCGCCGGCGTGATCTTCACGATCGGGCAAGAGCGCCGCGTCTTCGCGAAGCGCGTCGAGTTCATCGCCAATTTTCCTGACGTGCAGGGGCTGAAGCCCGGCGCGCCGGTGCGGCTTTCGGGTGTCGACATCGGCAGCGTCAAATCGATCTCCCACGGTCCGAACCCCAAGGACGACCGGCTCTACGTGCGCCTCGACATCGTCAAGGAAGAGGCCGTGCGCATCCGCGAGGACTCGATCGCCAAGGTCGCCAACAAGGGCATGCTCGGCGACAAGATGCTCGAGGTCACGCCGGGCACGCCGGGGCGCACGCCGCTCGCGCCGGGCTCCTCGATCACCAGCGAGGAGCCGGCCGACTATGGTCAACTGCTGACGCGCCTCGGCGACGTCGCGAAGAAGACCGAGGCGGTCGTCGCGAACCTCGAACGCACGACCTCGACGTTCGCCGACGACCGCACGCGCCGCGACATGCAGGACTCGCTGCGGAGCTTGACCGTGATCATGGGCAACCTCGCCGAGGGCAAGGGCTACGCGGGGCGCCTGCTCGTCGATCCGGCCGAGGCCGATCGCATCCACGGCACCTTCGCGCGGATGGACACGACGATGAGCAAGCTCAACCACCTGCTCGACGGCGTCGGCAAGGTGGTCGACCGGGTCAACAAGGGCCCTGGCCTCGCGCACTCGATCGTCTACGACAGCGACGGCGTCGGCATGATGAGGTCGTTCGCGCAGGCCGCCGACGAGGTCAGCCTGTCGCTGCGCGGCGTGCGCGACGGCAACGGCGTCGCCAAGGTGATGCTCTACGGTGGCCCTGGCCAGGAGAAGATCGGCGAGGACGTGCAGGCCATCACCCGCGACGCGCGCGACATCGTCGCCGGCGTGAAGAAGGGCAAGGGCACGATCGGGGCGCTCCTGGTCGATCCGTCGGTGTACGAGGACATGAAGATGCTGCTCGGCAACGTGCAGCGCAACGACGTGCTGCGCGCGCTCGTCCGCTACTCGATCAAGGAAGACGAGAAGAAGCCCAAGGTCGAGGTGAGCGCCCCGCCGGCGTCGTCGAAGTAGCGCAGCCATGATCCCTCGACCCAGCGACGGTTGGCTCCGCGTGCCGCGAGCGTGCCTCCTGTCGTGGTGCGTCGCGACGGGGGCGTGCGGCGGGGGTGACGGCGGCGAGGCCGGCGCGGCAGGCGCAGCGGGCGCGACAGGCGCAGCCGGCGCGACGGGAGCCGCGGGCGCGGCCGGCGCGGCGACGTCGACCGAGGGGGCGTATGACGACACC
Source organism: Myxococcota bacterium (assembly GCA_963169165.1). GTDB lineage: Bacteria > Myxococcota_A > Polyangia > Polyangiales > Polyangiaceae > JADLFU01. The sequence goes on from CAUJFL010000152.1 coordinate 1,924, forward strand.
CCCGTCGGCGGCGCGCGACCCACGAGGGTGTGGGTGCCTGGCGGCTACCGACCGGGCACGCCCACGCCGCTCGTCGTGCTGCTGCACGGGTACGGCGCGAACGGCCTCGTGCAGAGCCTGTACTTCGGCCTCGAGGCGCTCGCCGACTCGCGAGGGTTCTTGATGGTGCACCCCGACGGCGTGCCCGACTCGAGCAACAAGCGCTACTGGAACGCGTCGGACGAGTGTTGCAGCGTCGACGAGAGCACGGTCGACGACTCTGGCTACCTGATCGGGCTCGTCGACGAGCTCTCGAGCCGCTGGTCGGTCGATCCGAAGCGCGTCTTCTTCCTGGGGCACTCCAACGGCGCCTTCATGTCGTACCGCGTCGCTTGCGACCACGCGCCGCGCGTCGCGGCGATCGCCAGCCTCGCCGGCGCGATGTTTCGCGATCTCTCCAGATGCCAAGTCAAATCACCCGTCACCGTCCTGCAGCTTCACGGCACCAGCGACGACACCATCCCCTACGGGGGCGGCGCGCTGATGACTGGCACCTTCCCCGGCGCGGAGGAGACGGTGGCTGACTGGGCCAAGCTCGACGGGTGCACGGGCAGCCTCGATGTGGCGCCGCCACGCCTCGATCTGGAGGGTTCGCTGCCGGGTGACGACACCGACGTGCTGCGGTACGGCGGCTGTCCATCGGGCGGCGCGGTCGAGCTGTGGCGCATCGAGGGGGGCGGACACATTCCCAACCTCGCGGCCGGGGCGTCCGCGCGGATCGTCGACTTTCTGCTCGCGCACCCGAAACCCTGACGGCGCGGCGTTGCGCGACGCCCAGCCGCCAACTACCCTCTGCCCTCGACCCCAACCCAACAAGAAGAGGTCTTCATGATTTGTCTGCTGACCCGCGGCGCTCCGCGCCTTCGACGAACCGCGCTCCCGCTGTCGCTCGCGCTCACGATGACCCTCGTGGCGTGTGGCGGCGGCGACGACACGCCGCCAGCCGCGACGGCGGGCGGTGGCGCGGGCAGCGGAGGAGCGGCGGCCGGGGCGGGCGGGACCTCCGCCGCAGGAGCAGCCGGTGCGGTGGGCGCGGGCGCGGCGGGCGGCGCGGGCGCGGCGGGCGGCGCGGGCGCGGCGGGTAGCGCCGATCCGCGCGCCGAGGCCGCGCGCGCCACCGCGGAGAACCCCAGCAACGCGTGCGCGCCGATCCAGCCGTTCTACTGGGAGATCGGCGACAAGACCGCGCGGATGGCCTCGGGCTCGGTCCCGAGCAACGGCGGCAACCCGAAGTACACGAGCTCGACGCTGATGCCGATCGCGTCGGCCTCCAAGTGGATCTACGGCGCCTACGTCGTGCAGCTGCGAAAGGGGCTGCTGACGCCGGAGGACATCAAGTTCCTCACCTTCACGAGCGGCTACACGAGCTTCTCGCGGTGCCTGCAGACCCAGAGCGTGGACGAGTGCGTGGCGTTCAAGAGCAACGGCGTGCACACGCCCGCCGACGACGGGTTCTTCTCGTATGGCGGCGGCCACATGGAAAAGCACGCGAGCCTCAACGGCCTCGGGCCGATGTTCAACGGCCCGCTCGCCGACGCGATCAAGTCCCAGCTGGGGACGGAGCTGACGCTCGCGTACAGCCAGCCGCAGCTCGCGGGCGGCGTCTACACGAACGCCGATGACTACGCGGTGTTCTTGCGCAAGATCCTCTCGGGGCAGCTGCTGATGCGAGAGGCGCTCGGCACCCACGCGGTGTGCACCAACCCAACCACGTGCCCCCAGGCGCACAACGCGCCCATCCCGCCGTCGCACAGCTATCACTACTCGATCGGCCACTGGGTCGAGGACGATCCCGCCACGGGAGACGGCGCGTTCAACAGCGCCGGCGCGTTCGGATTCTATCCGTGGATCGACGCGAGCAAGACCCTCTACGGGATCGTCGCCCGCTGGGACATGACCGCCAACGCCGATCCAGGCGATCCGGACGCCGCCGGCCGGGGCTTCGCGTCGGCGCTGTGCGGGCAGCTCATCCGCGCTTCGTTCCGCGACGGCGTCGCGCGGTAGGCGGGGCGAGCTCACGCGCCGAGGGCTCGCGGGGGTCGCGTCGAGTCGATTTCGCGCAAGCCTCCGCGCGAGCGGCCGATATCCCAGCGTGCGCCTCATCGATCCCTGCCTCGACGTGGTCTTCAAGATGCTGTTGCTGTCGGATGAGCGGCTGCTGCGCGCGATGATCGAGTCCGTGCTGGGGCTG
>CAUJFL010000153.1 GCA_963169165.1 Myxococcota bacterium
AGGGCGCCTACGCCTCGCCGGGCGCGGCCGATCTGCGTCGATTGCTCGATCCCAACGAGGGCGCGCGGTGGGCGATCGTCCTCGCGGCGCTGCTGCTGTTCGCGTACGCGGTCGTCTCCGGGCCGGTCAACTTCGCCGTCGCGCGCAACCGCGGCCGCCCGCTGTCGGCGCTGGTGGCCTTGCCGCTGATGTCGCTCGGCGCCTTCTTGATGATCGTGCTGCTCGGCGTCGTGTCGCGCGGCGTGCGCGGCCAGGCGCGGCACCTGTCGCTCGTCGAGGCGGGCGGCGGCATGACGAAGGGCGCGGTGCGGCGCTACCGAGGCTTCTTCACGCCGAGCGCCAAGCGCCTGACCTTGCGCGCGACCGACACCGGCGCGGTGATCGACGTGCTCAGCGACTCGTCGTCGAAGCAGGCCGACACGCAGCTGCTGGTCGAGCGGGGCGGGCTGTCGCTCTCGAACCTCGCGACCTTGCCGTGGCAGACGGTGGTCGCGCGCGAGGACGGCACCGCGGCGCTCGGCGGCGGCGTGGCGCTGGTGCGGGACGGCGCCGACGTGCGGGTGGTCAACCGCTCGGCGCGGGCGCTCCGCGGGGTGCTGGTCCACGTGCCGCGGCGGGGCGTGTTCCACTTCGCGTCGATCAAGGACGGCGGCGCGGTGCTCGGCACGACCGGCACGCTGCTGCTCGCGTCGCCGACGACGTCCCACTCGCGCGGCGCGCTCGCGACCCACCCGCTGTCGGCCTCGACCTTCTCCGAGGCGTGGACGAAGGACGGCGGCGAGCGCCTGTCGCGCGCGTGGACCGCGCTCGAGGCCGTCACGCGGCCGCGGCAGGCCGACTGGTGGCCCGACGACGTCCCGGTGCTGCTCGCGCAGGCGGACGGCGGCGAGGGCGCCACGTCCGACGCCGGTCTCTCGCTCACCGAGGACCGTGTGCTGCTGCGGATCGTCGGCTGGGGAGGCGCGCCGTGAGCGCCCGCCCCGCCATCCGCGTGAGGCACCTGTGGCACCGCTTCGGCGGGATGGACGTCGTGCGCGACGTGACCTTCGACGTCGGCGAGGGCGAGATCTTCGGGTTCATCGGGCCCAACGGCGCAGGCAAGACGACGACCATCCGCGTGATGTCGACGCTGCTCGAGCCGATGGCGGGCCGCGTCGAGGTCGACGGGCACGACGTCACGCTCGAGCCCGAGAAGGTGCGCAAGATCATCGGCTACATGCCCGATCACGCGGGCGTGTACGACCGGATCACCGTGCGCGAGTACCTCGAGTTCTTCGCCGAGGCGTACGGCGTGCCGCCCGACGTGGTCGAGGTGGTGCTCGAGCTGACCGATCTGAAGAAGCTCGAAGCGCGGCTCGTCGCGACGATGTCGAAGGGCATGAAGCAGCGCCTCGGGCTCGCGCGCATCCTCCTGCACGATCCGAAGATCTTGATCCTCGACGAGCCGGCGAGCGATCTCGATCCGCGCGCGCGCATCGAGATCCGCGATCTGCTGCTCGAGCTGCGGGCCCTCGGCAAGACGATCTTCCTCTCGTCGCACATCCTCACCGAGCTCGCCGACGTCTGCACGAGCGTCGCCATCCTCGAGAAGGGGCGGCTCGTCGTCGCCGGACCGATCAGCGAGATCGCCGAGAAGATGCGCGCCCGCGCGCCCGCGTCGCAGCGCCGACCCGAGCTCGGGGCGCCTCGACCGGCCGGCGACGCGAGGCCCGCGGTGGTGACGGCCGGCGGCGTGGCGCTGCCCGACGAGGCGCAGCACCGCGTGAAGGTGCGGATCATCGGCGACGCGCACGCCGTGCTGCGGCTGATCGTCGGCGGACCGGGGGTCGTGGGCGCGCGGGTGACCTCCGCCAACCAGCTCACGGTGAAGTATCAGGGCGACGAGCGCTTCGTCGCGGACATGGTGCGCCACCTGGTCGCGCAGGGGGTGTCGCTCGTCGCGGTCGAGCCCGAGCGCACGGAGCTCGAGCGGATCTTCCTCGAGGCGACGCGCGGAGAGCTGCAATGAGCGCCGAAGAAGCCCCGCCGATGTCCTCCATCCCGCGGCCGCCGCGGCTCGCGGGCCGACAGAACCCCGTGTTCCTCCGCGAGCTGCGGCAATCGGCGCGGCTGCTGCGCACGCCGTTCATCCTGATGACGGTGACGGCGGTGACGGCGTTCGTGCTGTCGGCGGTCGGCGGGATCATGATGACCAGCAAGGTGGGCCCGGCCGAGGTCGGGCGCGCCCTGCACCACACGTTCTTCTCGATCGCGTACTTCGTGGTCTCGCTCGCGGGCCCCACCGTCTCGGCCAACAGCATCGCGCAGGAGCGCGAGGGCAGGACCTGGGAGGCCCTGATGCTGACGGGGCTGTCGCCGAGCGTGATCGCGCGCGGCAAGTTCACGTCGGCCTACACGTCGGTGGCGATGTTCATCGTGTCGCTCGCGCCGGTCGGGGCGCTGCCGTTCCTGTTCGGCGGCGTGACTGCGATCGAGGTCGTGCTCGCGTTCGTGTGCCTCTTCGTCGGCGCCGCGCTCTGGGTCGCGTTCGGCCTCGCCGTCTCGTCCAAGATGGAGAACCTGCGCGCGGCCATCGTGGTGACGCTGCTCGTCGCCGTGGTGACCGCGCCGGTGATCTACGGCGTCGGCATCTCGCTCACGTTCGCGGCGCACAAGCTCTGGCCCGCCGTCCCCGAGGGGTGGCCGGTGTGGCTGCCGTCGGCGTACGAGCGCGCGCCGTTCGGCTGGGACTACGTCGGCTACCTGCTCGTCGCGCCGCTCCTCGCCGCCGCGCTGCCGGCGTGGTTCTTCTACGAGGTGACGCTGGCCAACCTCACCAGCGTGACCGACGATCGCTCGACGGGGATCCGGCGCTGGTTCCTCGTCAGCGCGACGGTGCTCGCGCTCGGCGCGGCGGCGACCACGGTGGGCTCGGGTCTGGCGAGCGTCTCGGCGGTCATGCTGTCGCTGTACGCGTGGTTCCTCGTGCTCGGGACGTTCACGTTCGCGGGCGAGCCGATCGGCCCGTCGCGCCGGGTGCTCGCGCGGTGGGAGCGAGAGGGCGCGGGCGCCGTCGATCGCGCGCTCGGCCCGGGCGTGATGCGCGCGACCACGACGTCGCTCGTGATCGGGCTCGGCGGCGTGTCGGTGATCACCGCGGCGGGGCTCGCCGTCGGCGCGCTCGGGGGGAGCGCTACCAAGGCGATGGACAGCCTCGCGCTGATGGTCGTCGCGACCTACACGGCGGGGTTTTTCGTGTTCCTGGCGGGCTTCACCGCGTGGCTGCGCGCGCGGACCAACTCGGTGATGACGCCGCGGATCCTGCTGCTCGTCACGCTGGGCCTCGTGCTGATCGGGCCGTGGCTGGCCGCGGCGATCGGCGGCGCGATGTCGGGCGGCGTCGGCCACGCGCCGCTGCTCGCCGCGCCCTCGCCCATCTACGCGCTGGTCGTCGCGGCCGAGGTGGGCGGTCGCTCGGCGATGCCCGACGTGACCGCGGTGATCGTGGCCTCGGTCGCCGCCGGTGCGTGGGCGGTCGCGGGCCTGGTCGCGCTCGTCGCGGCCGCGCGCCGGTGCGACGCGGTCATCAAGGCCTACGACGAGGCGCTCTCGCGGGGCGACGCGCTGCTCGCCGAAGAAGACGCGAAGGCGGCGGCAGACGTCGCCGAGATGGACGCGAACGCGACGGGCGAGGCGGATGCGACCCGCTCCCCCTCCTGACCACACGCCCCCACCGATCGGCCTGCGCGAGCGCGGCGCGCGCGCGGCGCGGCGGCGATTGCTGATACCTTGGAAGGTCGGATGCGCGCGCGAAGCTCGAACGCAGATCCTCCGGGCGTCGCGCGGCTCTCGCGCGACGTGTCCGCCGCGGTCACGCGCAAGACCCCGGGAGAGACGCGGCTCGCGGGCGCGGTGCGCGTCCTCGGTCCGCTGCTGCCAGAGGCCGCGCCGGCGCTCGCGGACGCGTGCGCGAGGCTCGTGCGGCGACGCGCGTCGGCGCGCCCGCTCTTCGTCGCGGGCGCGGAGGCGCTGCTCGAGGCCGAGCACGACGACGGCGCCGCGCTCGCCGAGTCGGGGCTGACCACGGGCGAGGACATCCCGCTCGGGCTCTGCGCCGCCGCGGCGCGCTCGCGCGCTTCGTCCCTCGACGCGCCCCTCACCAGGCTCGCGGCGAGCAAGCAAGCGCACCTCGCGTACGGCGCGGAGCTCGCGCTGGCCGCGCGGGGCGCGGCGCGCGGCGCGCGGCTGGCTGAGCTGGGTCCGAGGCTGCGCGAGTCCTCGAGGATCGCCGTGATCGAGCAGGTGGTCGTGCCGCTCGTCGATGGCGCGACGCTCGCGCCGTCGGCGGCGCCGCACCTCGCGATCCTCCGCGACGCCGAGCGCCACCTCGGAAGGTGGCTGGCGCTCGCCGAGCTCGCCCACCGCTCGGGCGATCCGGGGCCGCTCGTCGAGGCCGAGGCGCGATCGCGCGCCGGATCGGCGTCGTCGCGCGTGTCGTGGGCGCTGCTCGCGTGGGCGCTCCGCGGCGGTCCTCCGCCGAAGGCCCGGCCGACCTTCGATCTCCTCGCGCGGCTGTCGGATCGGCCGACGACGAAGAAGGATCTCTCGTTCTTGCACCGGCTCGGGCAGGCGCGTGTCCCCGAGATCGAGGCGCTCCTGCGGGCGACGATGGGCGACGGCGCGCTCGTCGAGCTCGACGCGGTGCGCGCGGCCCGCGCGCTCGCGCTCAACTATGATCACGACGGCGCGCGAGCGCGGCTCATCGAGGCCGCCGAGGGGCGGCGCGACGCGACGCGAGGTCCGGCGACGGCGGCGCTGTTCGATCTCGGCGAGCGAGAGCGCGCGCTGACCCACGCGGGCGAGCTGATGGAAGCGCGCGCGACGAGCGCGTTCGCCTGGGGCGCGCTCGTGCAGCTCGCGTCGATCGGCCGGGCGCGAGGGCCGCTCTTGACCGAGCGCGTGGCCCGCGCGCTCTCGGGCGGCGCGTGAAGCGCCTGGTGCTCGCGGTGGCGCTGCTCGCTGGCCGCGCCTCTGCGGCCCCACGCCTCGAGTGGGTCACGGACGAGCTCGTCGTCACCCGGCGGGTCGACGTCGTGCGCACCCCGCCCGCCGATCTCGCCACGAGGCCGCGCGACGAGAACTCGTACCGCGTGCGCGCGCTGTCGGTCGACGGGCTCGCTCCGGTCGTGCGCGTCCGCGCGCGGAGCGTCACCGGCGCCGAGATCGGCGCGCTGCTGCCGACGATGACGGCCTGCCGCGACGGCGCGCCGGGCTGCTTCGAGAGCGCGCCGATCCGCCTGGTGATCGATCCCGCCGACCTCACGCACCCTGCGTCACGCGGCCGCTCGCTCACCGTCGAGCTCGGCGGCGAGCTGGAGGCGACGCTCGGCCCCGCGCGCGCGACGGCCCAGGTCCTCGGCCCGCGCGCGAGCCCCATCGGCCCGATCGATCGCTACACGGCGCGACTGCGGGTGTCGATCTTGCGGCAGTCACCCGGCGGCCCGCCCGCGTTCGGCGCGACGCTCGACGTCGCCAGGCGCCTCGTCTCGCGCCAGATCGATCGCGCGAACTCGGCGTGGGCCGCGTGCGGGCTCTCGTTCACGGCCGACCTCCGCGCCGTCGAGCCTCCGAGCGCCGACGTCGTGACGGTGGGCTGCGAGTCGGGCGCGCGCGCGGCGAAGGCGGGCGCGCTCTCGGTGAGCGTCGACGGCGCGCGCGTCACGGCGAACTTCGCCGCGGGCGACTCTCCCCGAGCGGCCGCGAGGCGCCTGCTCTCCGCGCTGACGCGGGCGGGCCACGCGGTCGAGCTGTTCGACAACCGCGCGAACGGTCAATCGGGCGAGCCGACGGTCGATCTGCGGATCACGCGCGCCGGTCGCGCAGCGCGCGTGTCGAGCGTCGAGAGCACCGACGCCGCGCTCACGCTCTGCGCGCCCGCGTTCGACCCGAGCGCCGGGCTCGCGCACTTCACGGACGCGGACGCCGTGCCCGGCACGATGGTCGAGCGGGCGCTGCTCCGCGCGGTCGACGACGGCGATCCCTCGACCATCGAGCTCGTGGTCATCCCGGGCTTCACCACCGCGGGGCGCATCGGCGAGAGCTTCATCCCGAGCGACGCCGGCACCGCCGTGCGCGCCATCATCGAGGACAGGGCGGGCGTGCGCGCAGACGCGGTGTCGCTCGCCCTCGCCCACGAGCTCGGCCACGTGCTGCTCGACGTGCCCGGGCACACCGACGATCACGGCGTCGACACCCCGACGCGGCTGATGGACAGCGACGCGGCCGATCCGTCGGCGTTCGGTCCGCGGAGGCTGACCGTCGACGAGTGCGCGCGAGCGGTGAAAGCGTCGGGACCGGGCTCACGCTCTCCGGTGCTGCGACCCCTCGCCCCGTCGAAGGGCGGGGCCGAGCGGCCGACGCCGCGGTGAGACGAGCTCAGGTCCAGTCGGCGCGCGAGGCCACGGCGGAGACGCGCGCCCGTCCGTCGGCGAGGAGCGGTCGCCCACGACCTCCGGCGCCGCCGTCGCAGACCGCCGCGATGCAGCGACAGTCGTCGCTGGTCTTCACGGGTGTGCCGATCACCTCGAGCGCGTGGACCTCGCAGGCAGCGAAGACGTCACAAGCGATGGGGGACCCCTACATTCTGCGCCGGGGTCTCGGGCCAGCACCGCACAACGGCGGGGCACGTCGAGGGCAGCAAGGAGCGGCTCGGCGGACGTGCCGGTGGGATCGATGCACGGCGTTCTGGCGGAGCAGCTGCTCCCCGGTGGACAAGTAAACCCTCCGGTCCCGCCGCTGGTTCTGCCGCCCCCCGACTCCCCCGGCCGCGCCTGCGTCGCCATCCGCCGCGGTCGCGGTCATCGCGGCGTCGGCGGCCGACGCGCCAGCGCGCGGTGCCCCGCCCGTCGGGGGACACGCTTCGGTGTCGGCACAGGCGGCGATCGCCGCGAGCGGCGACCGTCGCCGCATCCAACGTGATCCGCCGCCCACAGATTTGTGCGTCGAGTGCCACACCCAAGCTTCTCGCCGTGACCCCGAAGTTCGCACACGGACATGAATGGCTCCGGACGCGGGATCGTCCGGCAAGGTCGCTGTGCTCGGGGCGGGGAGAAGGCGCGCGGGCGCGGAGTGCGCGGAATTCGAGGGCCCCGGCGTTGAACGCGAGCGCGGCGGCGGTCTTCGAGTCGGTGGCCGCGGTCTCGTTGAACGAACTCCGTCCGGAGAGCGGGCGAGAGCCTGGGTGAGAAGGTGTCCTCGTCCGGACGCTGGCCCCAAGTCGTGGTCACGTCCGGTACCTCACGGTCGGGAGATGGTCGCCGAAGTAGCCGACGAGGACAACGGCCTCCGCGCCCGTGCGCGCGGCTCTGAAGTAGAGGCGCGCGCCGGCGCCGCCGGTCAGCTTCGTGTGAAGGCTCCAGCGTTCGGCCTCGAAGCCCTCGGGAACTGGGAAGTCACGCATCGGCCCCAACGTCCCGTCATCGAGCGTCGCCTTCGACTCGACGCTGTAGGTCACGCCCCCTGGCTCGAAGGCCTCGCCTTCCGGCCACCGGGTCGCGCCCACGTCGAGGGCGCGGAGATGCCGCAGCAGCTGCCGGAAGACGGGCTCGCGCCCCGTGAGCGCTGCGATCTGGTCGACGGCTCTCGTGCCCAGGCGAAGACGCGGAAAGAGCTCGCCAGCCCTAGAGAGTACGGCCCGACCGTCTGCGACCGATCGATCGATGCGCTCGAGGAGCATCAGCCGCTGTGGCGCGACCTCGTCCGCAGAGGCGAACGCCGGTACGTCGATCGTCTCGCTCCGCTCGCCTGCCTCGTCGAGGTAGGTCAGCGCGACGGTCAGCGTGCCGCCCGCAGGTCTCGAGGCGCTCGCGAGCGGCGCGATGACGCCGTCGGTCAGGGCGGCAAGCCCTGCGCCCAGCACGGGGGAGCCGCCCACCTTCGCCTCGACGGCGCGCGCGCGCTCGGCGGCGGCGAAGAGACCGCCGTCCCCGTCGATGAAGGGCTGGCTCGCAAGCCGGGTTGCCAGCAGGCGCCCCGCGTCGCGATCCGTCGCGCGATCAAAGCACCACCTTCGGAGGCCGAAGCCATCGCCGATGTCGCGGTCGGCCGCATCGCGGACAGACCGCAGCACCCGAGACGCGCCCAGGTCATCGAAGGCCTGGAGCGTCCGTGCCAGACCGAGCACGCGCGCGGCAGGAGACCACGACGGGCAAGGAACGAGGCTGGTCTCGTCGAGGATCGGCTCCACTTCTCGCCCTACAGAAGCTTCGACAAAGCCAGGTCGAACTGATCGAAAAAGCCTTCGGGCCAGGCGTCGAGGCGCCCATCCGCATCCAGCTTGGGCGAACGCGGGTTGAACTCACCCCCAGCCTGTGCCGGCGAGAAGAAGTGCACCGCCACGTCGTCGGCCGGGATCACCCTGGACTTCGCCGCCAGGCGGATCCCATTCAGCACGTGGTCCGAATGCGTCTCCACCACGATCTGAACGCCACTGGAGGCCACGAGCGCGAGCAGCGTGCCGATGTTCTGCTGCGCCTGCGGATGGAGGTGCACCTCGGGATTCTCGACGAGGATCACGTCGCCCTTCCGGGCCCCCAGGACCGCGACGAGGATCGGAAAGAGCTGGGTCAGCCCGAACCCCACGTTCTGAGGACGCTGGAAGTCGGACCGCGCGTCCGAGCGGAGCCGGAGGCTGACGGCGCTTGCGCCATCGGTCGGAGACACCCGCAGGTCGCAGCCGGGGAAGAATGCCTGCATGCGGGCGCGAGCCTGGTGGAACAGCGTTGGCGGAACTTCGGGCAGGCAGAGCTCGCTCGAGACCTCGTCGGACTCGCGCCAGTAGAGGAGGCCCGCGGCCAGCTCTCCGCGCGCACCGACGGTCGCATGGCTGTGGGAGTCGCGGAGCGGCAGCAGCTCGCGAGGTCCCGTGCGCTCCGCGGTGATCCAGCTGAGGCGGCGCAGGGCGCCGACGACGCTCGAGTCCTCTGCGCGTGCGGCCGGCAGCAGCCAGCGAACCGCGTCGCCCAGTTCGATCGCAGCGCCGTCGATCGTGACGCCCTCGAGTTCGACCGACAGGGCTCGACGATCCTCGGCCTTGAACGTCCACGCGACGCGTTCGGCCGAGGTCGAGGCGCCCAGCGAGAGCCTCCGGCTCGCGGACTTCTGGTTGAGCACGTCGGCCGCGCTGCCGATCGCGAGGTCGGGCCCTTCGAGCAGCAGGCTCCTGCCCCACTCCCGCTCGGCGAGGGTCTGCGACAACAGGACGAGCGCCTGGATCACGGAGGACTTGCCGCCGCCGTTCACGCCGGTGAGCAGGGTCAACGACCGCAACGGGAGGTCGAGCGTCTCGAAGCACTTGAAGCTCGCGATGTGTAGCTCACTGAGCATCGAAGACCTCCTTCATCATCTCCGCCACGGTTTCGAAGCGGATCCTGACCTCCTTCGGGGTGTTCGGGCCGTAGGTGATCGCCTTGATGAAGCGTTGGTCGTCCATCCGCCGGTAGAACGCCTGCCGCAGCGGGTCGGCACGCTCCGCGACCCGAGCCTCCTCCATAGTCGCGAGGGCGCCGGCCATCACGTCGAAGAGCGAGGCGTTGATGATGCTGCGCGACTGGTCAGGCGTCCGGTGCTTGCGGAAGGCGTGCTTCCCGAAGACGGCCAGGTTGTTCTTGAGGGCGCGCTGGAGCTTCGTTCGCAGCTCACGGCGCTCCGTGTCGCTCAGCTTGCCGAGGCGCGTGAGGCCGCGCGCGAGCCAGTCGTCCATGTCGCCCTTGTAGGTGTCCAGGCCCAACATCGAGAAGGAGCAGAACCGGTTCACGAACTCACGGTCCTGCATCTTGTTCGAGTCGAGGCTGCCGCCAGTCGCGTCGCGGAACAGGTCGGTGGCCGCCTCTTCGCGGAGGAAGACCGTCGCCGGTCCGTTGTACATGGCGTTGCGCATCTGCTGGCGCGTGAGGACCTCACCGCCGTTCACCCGCTCGAAGATGTCGAGACGCGCGCGCTCCGGCACCGCGTGGTCGATGATGTAGAAGAGAAGCTGGCAGTCCGCGACGCGGTTCTGCAGGCGTACGTCGAGGTCGGCGAAGTGCTTTCCGCTCAACTCCTGCCGGTCCTCGAGCGAGAGCTTCAGCTCCCCGGAGAGAAAGAGCTTGAGCGTGGTGAGCCGCTGACGTCCATCGACGACGACGAGCCGTCCCTGTGCATCCTCGGCCACGTAGAACACGGGCAACGGGATCCGCATGAGAATCGACTCGACGAGCCGACTCTGCTTCTTCTCGTCCCAAACGAACTCTCGCTGGAAGTCGGGGTCGAGCACGAAGCGCCCCCTCTCGATACGTCGGACCACGTCCTCTGCAGTGCGTCGCTCGTCGCGGATCGCGAGCTCATCGAGGGGGTAGTCGTCCCAGCCGCCGGGAGTCGGTGCCTCGTATCCTTCGACCGCTCCCACCTTCAGCCTGTCGGTCGTGCTCTCGTTATTTGGTTCAGTCATGGCAGATTCTCCACGCAACTGCTAGCGAGGTCTCTCCCTGCCGGAGACCGACGCGCCTTCGAGACGGCTCAGCGATGGGTTGCAGCCGACTCGGCGAGCCGACCCTTCGACGAGCCAGAGTGATCCGAAACATCTGACCCTCGCCCCCCGGCGCGGCACCGCGCGCGGACCTGGAGAGGGGCGCGGCGCTCATGCTTTAGCCCCCCGCGCCCCGCAGGCGCCCCCGGACTCGAGGCGCGGTCGAGCTGCCCTCGGCTCGTGGGCGCCGTCGGCGCCGGAGGCAGGTCCGCTCGGGACGCGACCGTGGCATGAAGCGAGGAGGAGGGGAGCATCGGGTGGACCGGCCTGAAGAAGTAGGTGACGCGGGAGGCGGTTTTTCGACGACTCCCTCCCGCGTCGTGCTCCGAGCGAGTGGATCAGAGCGAGCGCAGGATCGAGCAAGGCGGCGGAGAGAGCAAGCACGGCGGACATCGGCCTCGCGGTCGCGGATCACCTGAGTTGGACCCGTTGCGCCCCGCCCAGTGCGCGTCGTGCGGGGCGGCGAGCTGCCCGGTGGGCGGGCGCGTGCAGCTCCAGGGGCACGGCCCGCGGCGGCGCGAGCAGCTCGGGCCGCGAGCGCCTGGCGGTGCGCCGACGCGCACGGAGTCGAAGGCGCAGCCCTTCCGGTGCGTCGCGTGCGGCAAGACCGTCACGGTGCTGCCCCGGGGCGCCCTGGCGAGGCGGCGGTATGGCGCGACGGCGACGAACTTCGGGCGCGCGGCCCCAGCCGACCGCCGACCGCGTCAGTCGTCGTCGGCCTGCACGACGCCGCCCTTCTTCAGGGTGCCGCCCGCGGACGCGAGCAGGTACGCCTCGAGGAACGGATCGAGCTCACCGTCGAGCACCGCGTGGACGTCGCCAGTCTGGTGCCCGGTGCGCAGATCCTTCACGAGGCGGTAAGGCATCATCACGTACGAGCGGATCTGGTTGCCCCACGCGATGTCGGTCTTGCCCGCGTTGTACTGGGCGACGGCGTCCTCGCGGCGCTGCTGCTCGATCGCGTAGAGCTTGGCCTTCAGGAGCTTCATCGCGAGCGCGCGGTTCTGGTGCTGGCTGCGCTCGGCGCGGCAGACGATGACGATGTTGGTCGGGAGGTGCTTCAGGCGCACGGCCGTCTCCACCTTGTTGACGTTCTGCCCGCCCTTGCCACCCGCGCGCATCGTCGTGATCTCGACCTCTTCGGGTTTGACCTCGATGTCGATCTCGTCCTCGATGTCGGGCGTCACGTCGACCGCGACGAACGCCGTCTGGCGTCGCCCCTCGGAGTCGTACGGCGAGATGCGCACGAAGCGGTGAACGCCGATCTCGGCGCGCAAGAAGCCGTACGCGTTCGGTCCCTCGATGCGCAGCGCCGCGTCGTCGAGGCACTCGCTCCCGTGGTCCTCGCTCGGCTGGATGTCGACGATCTCGACCTTGTAGCCGCGCGCCGTCGCCCAGCGCGAGTACATCCGCACCATCTCGAACGCCCAGCCCTTCGCGTCCTGGCCGCCCGAGCCCGGGTGGAGCGTGAGGATCGCGTTGGCGTGATCGACGGGCCCGCTCAGCATGCGCCGCAGCTCGGCCTTGCGCAGGCGCCCCTCTAGCTCGGGGATCGAGGCCTCGACCTCGCTGCCCATCGAGGCGTCGCCCTCGGCTTCGGCGAGGTCATACAGCTCGACCGCGTCGGTGACGTCCTTGGTCAGCCTGTTCGCGGTCTGGAGCTTCTCCTCGACCTCGGCGCGCTTGCGCAGCAGCACCTGGGCCTTGGCGGCGTCGCTCCAGAGGTCTGGGTTCGACGCCTCGGCGTTCAGCTCCTCGAGGTGGCGGGAGAGCTTGGGGACGTCAAAGATACCCCCTTAGCGCCTCGAGGCGCCGTGAGAGATCGGCGAGCCTGTCGCGCGTCTCGGTTGCCATGGTCGCGCCCATGTACCCGATTCTCTGCTGAACGCAAGCGGATCACGGCGCGACGAGGCCCCGCTCCCTGCCCGATGGCCCTGGGCGGCGGCGCGTAGCCCGACGCGTCGTCGCCACCTTCAGGTCAACCGCGTCTGTCGCGTCACGCTGGCCGACGGACCGTGCTCACCGTCGACGCAGGCGACTACTTGCAGTCTCGCACGCGCACCACGTCGACGCCCGCGCCGCTCGCGTAGGCCCACGCGACGTCGCCGTCACCTCGGCTCTCGAAATCGAGAGTCGGCAGCTTGACTGGCACCGCCTCGGGCTGGCCCAACGCGGCGCCGCTCGCGTCGAGCGACTGCAGCGTCGCCTGGGCGCCGCCCCGCCCGAGCAGCGCGCCGCCGCCGCGACGGCCGAGCCGCGTGGCCGCGACGTCGAGGTCGGTGGTCGTCACGGCCTTGCCGTCGGCCCCGAGCCTCGCGAGGTGGCTCTGCTTGGCGGCGTCGGTGTACGACAGCAAGTATCCGCCAGAGACCGCCACGAAGCCGCCGAGCTGGGTGCCAAATTGCCCCGCGCAGTTGGCCCCCGGATCACTGGTGATCTTGGCCTTGTCGTGCTGAAAGAAGATGCCCTTCTCTGGGTAACAATCTGAGATGCAGATGGAGCCCGTGGTCGCGCCCTGCGTGGCCAGACGCAGATCCATGCTGTGGCTGCAGCCCCAGCCCCAGCCGCCGCCCAGCGCCTTGCCGCTCTTGTCGAGGAAGCGCAGCGTGTCTCCCTGGTGGCCCACGCCGTCGGGCCAGCGGCGGTGCAGCGCGAAGTAGGCGACGTACGTGTCGTTCGCGCCGCGCGCCAGTCGCCCCGTCTTTGCGAACTCATAGAACCACTCGTTGCCTTGCACGGCGTGATCCTTGCCGCCGAGCAGATCGACCCGCGCCAGCTCCTTGCCGCTCCAGTCGACGCGCACGAAGGTCATGAAGTCGGGCTTGCGCGAGAACAGCACGGCCGCGTCGGCGTCGGTCGCGACCAGGCCATAGACCACGTCTCCGTCGAGCACGACGTCGTCGCCCGCGCGCGAGTCCGAGGCGTCGAGCGGCGTCAGGCGCACCTTGCCGCCCGCCGACCACGCCACGGCCGAGCCCGCCGGGCGCTCGGACGTCACGACGTTCGGGCCCGCGCCGGCAGAGGAAGACAGTGGCGTCACGCGGGTCGCGGCCAGCAGCGTGGTGCCGTTGCAAGCGGTCGGAGAACCTGCAGCGCCGGCGCCGCCCTGAGACGCCCCGCCCGCACCAGCCTGCGCTTTCCCTCCCGCGCCGGCCTGCGCCTTCCCTCCCGCGCCGGCTTGCGGTGTCCCTGCGGCTCCCGAGGTCCCCGCTTGCGAGGCGCCGCCATCGCCCGCTTGCGCCTTGCCCGCGAGCCCCGCGCTGCCCGCTTGCGCCTTGCCTGCGCTCCCTGCTTGCGCCTTGCCCGCACCGCCGCCGGACTGAGCCCCGGCGCTGCCGGTGGCGTCGCTGTCATCGGCGCTCGACGAGCAGGCGGCGGCGATGAGGAGGAAGATCGTGGCGTGAAGCGGGCGGGTCATGCCGCATTGTCGTCGAAATCGCTGGCACCCGGAACAGGTCGGCGGCGAGTCGCCCGCTACAGCCCCATCTCGCGTGCCAGGAGCGCCGGCGCGACGGTGCCGCGCCCCAGCAGGTCCTCGTGAAATCGCAGCAAGGAGAACCGCGCCCCGTCGCGCGCCTTCACCTTCTCGCGGAGCCGCAGGATCTCTTCTCGCCCGAGCAGGTAGGACATCGGCTGCGTGGGCGTCATCACGTATCGAGCGACCTCGCTCTTCGCGAGCGGCTCACCGAGGCCGACCTCGGACATCAACAGCGCAGTGGCCTGCGCGGCGCTCATTCCGCGCGTGTGGAGGTCGACGTCGAGCACGACGCGCAGCGCGCGCACCAGCGTCCACGAGAGCTGCATCATGCGCTCCTCGTCGGTGTAGTAGCCGAGCTCGGCGAGCAGCTCCTCGGCGTACAAGGCCCAGCCCTCGGCGAAGATCGACGGCCCGGTGATCTTGCGGACGAGCGACGGGTGCCGCCGCGCGATCGACAGCTGCAGGTGGTGACCCGGGTAGACCTCGTGCACCGCGGTGTCGACGACGTCGCCGTAGTCGTGCTCCCGCAGCACGGCCTCGCGCTCCTCGGGGCTCGCCGCCGGATCGACGGGCGTCACGAAGAAGAAGCCCTTGGTCACGGGATCGAACGGCGGCGCCTGGTCGTAGGCGGCCGTCAGCGTCGAGCGCAAGAACACCGGCGTCTCGATCACCTCGCAGTCGTCGCCCTCGGGGAACGGCACGACGCGCCGCTCGACCAGGAAGCGGCGCACGCGCGCGACCTCGCGGCGGTACGTGGGCAGGACCTCGTCGGCCGTGGGGTGCTTCTTCTTCAGCGCGGCGAGCACGGGCAGGAAGCCGGACGCCGCGGGATCGAGCCGCTTCGCGAGGCGCGTGAGCTCGGCCCGGGTGGCGTCGAGCACGCGGACCCCCTCCGCGCGCAGCTCGTCGACGTCGCGCTCGAGGTGGTAGCTCGATCGGAGCAGCTGCTCGAACGCGGCGCGCCCGATCGCGAAGTCTCCCTTCGCGCGCGGCGCGACCTCCCGCGCGAGGAACCCGGCGTAGTCGTCGTACGCGCCCGTGGCCTGCTCGACCGCGCGGCGCACGTCGTCGTCGCGGCCTGGCAGGCTCGCGCGGAGCGACGGCTCCTGCGCGGCGAAGAACGCGCGCGCGCTCTTCGCCATGTCGATCGCCACGGTCACCCACTCGGGCGGGATCTCGGCGGGCGAGAGGTTGCGCTTCGCGTGCGCCACGACCGCCGGCACCGCGCGCATGCGGGACAGCACCCGCTCGCCGCGGATCGCCGCCGGCGCCGTGTCGCGCGCGAGGATCGCGAACACGGCGTTCATCGGCGAGGCGTAGAGATCGGGGCGGCGCGCGAGCGGGCGCTCCCAGGCCGTCCGCGCGAGATCGACCTCGAGCTCGGCGCGCAGGATCGCGAGATCGGTCGCGTCCTCGGGGCCGAGGGCGCGCGCCGCGGAGACGTCACGCAGGAGCGCGCGCTCGCGGTCGAGGCGCGCTCGCTCGGCCTCGAACGAGCGATCGTCGAGCAGGTGGTCGCGCTCGTGGCGCCCGAGCGTCGTCGCCGTCTCGGGCGACGTCTCCTCGACGATCGCGAGGTAGCGGCGCGCGAGCGAGTCGGTCGAGGACGCCGGCGCGCGCGGGGGCGGAGACGACGACGCGCACGCCGTGACGCAGACCGCGACGAGCGCGCCGACCGCCGCGCGTCTCACGGGAGCTCTTCGATCACGAAGGTCATCCCCGCGGCGCGCAGGCGCGAGATCAGCCGATCGCCCAGCGCGACCGCTGGAGTCAGGACGCCGCCGTCGCCGGGGTGCTCGAGCAGCCCGAACGCGGTCTCGGAGATCATCTTGGCCGTCTCCCCGTAGCCGGGGTCTTGCTTGCCCTCGACGCGACCGATCAGGCGCGTGCTGTCGCCGACCATCCGCGCGTTGATGGCGATCTTGAAGAACCCGCTCTGGCGCGCCTCGAGGTCGGGCCCCTCTCCCGCGCCGGGGAGCAGGCGCTCGAGCACCTTGCGCGTCGGCGGCAGGGCGGCCGCGCCGAGGAAGGCGAGTAGCGCCGCGTTCGCGCCGCTCGCCATCGCGAACCCGCGCGCGCCCGGGCCGAAGCTGAGCCACTCGCCGTAGGAGAACTCCCGGCCGTAGCGGTGGCCGAGCAGCGCGTTGGAGCGGCGCACGACGCGGGTGTTGATGGCGCCCATCACGAACGGCGCGGTCCACACGTCCAGATCGGCGTCGTGTCGCACGTTCATGGGATCGGGCCCGTCGTTGGACAGGTCGCGCGCGCGATCCGGCGACAGCGAGTAGGGATCACGCAGGAGCGCTCGCGCGGCCGGATCCTTGCGCGCCAGGTCGGCGATGCCCATCGCCGACGCGAGCGTGCCGCCCGAGACGCCGCCCTTCATCTTGGTGACGACGAGGCGCGTCTCGGAGAGAGGGCGCTCGTGGCGCTCTCGCGCGTGCGCCGCGAGCATCGCGACGCCGAGATCCGACGGGATCGAGTCGAACCCGGAAGACGGCACGAGCCGCGCGCCCGTGCGCCGGGCGACAGGCTCGAGCTCGTCGAGCAGCCACCGCCAGAACGTGACCTCGCCGGTGAGATCACAGTAGTCGCAGCCCGCCGTCGCGGCGGCGCGCGCCAGCTCCTTGCCGTGCTGCCAGTAGGGACCCACCGTGGTGACCACGACCCTCGCGCTCTCGCACACCGCGGCGAGCGACGCCGGATCCGTCGCGTCGCCGACCACGATCGGCGCGTCGGCGAACGAGGGCGTCGAGGCGGCGAGCTCGCGGCGGACGGCCTCGAGCTTCTGGCGGTTGCGCCCGCCGAGCGCGATCGTGCGCGCGCCCCGGTTCGCGGCGAGGTAGTCGGCGACGAGGCGCCCGGTGAAGCCCGTCGCGCCCCAGAGCAGGACGTCGTGTTCGCGTGAGGTCATGGGTTTGTCTTGTGATGTTGATCGTGGCTCAGGACCGTCTCGGCCCACGCCCGCGCGGCCGGGCAGGCGCCGCGTGACTCGGCCTTCGCCCCGCGGTGAATGTAAGGGCCGCCCGCGATCAGCAGATCGCAGCCGCGACGGGCGACGACGAGCGGGCCGGTGTCCTTGCGCTCCTTGCACGCGGTGCCCTGGCGGACGCCGTCGCCGCCTGCCGCGCGCGACGCGAGGGTGAACGCCTCCTCCGCGTCGCGGCACGCCGACGGCGCGCCGTCGAACCGCACCCACAGCGCCGCGATCAGCTCCTCGGCGTCGCCGCGCTTCTGCCCGAGCAGCCAGCCGCGATCGCCGCCCCAGCCCTCTGCGGCGCGGGTCGCCTGGCGGCGCGTCGCCCACTCTTCGAAGACGAGGCGCACGCCCTGCTCGCCCACGGTGTCCGAATAGAGCACGGCCTGCCCCGACCCGAGCGCGGAGGCGGGCGGGAGCGGCACCGACAGCGCGGGCTCTCGCGCGCGCCATTTGTCCGGGTGAAGCAGCTGCTCGGAGGTCTCGGGCGGGCGCGCCCACGCGTCGTCGACCGCGCGCCAGCCGCCCTCGCGGCGCAGGTGGTTCACGAACAGGAGGCCGTCGACGTACGGCGCGACCAGCGACGCCTTCAGCACCGTGGGCACGTCGGCGAGCGACGGCGTCAGCAGGATCTCGGCGCGCATCTGGGCGGCGAGGGCCTCGTCCGAGGCGTCGAGCGCGGTGCGCTGCTCGGCGGCGAACAGCACGTCGAGCATCGCGCTCATCGCGTCGCCCTCGGCGAGCGCATGCACGGCCGAGGTGAGATCGCCCCCGTCGGCGCGAAATTTCAGCTTCGGACCGAGGTCCCAGTGCTGATCCTGGAGCGCGTGCACCAGCTCGTGCGCGAGCGTGGCGTCGGCCTCCTTCGGGCCGAGATCGGCCGCGAGGTACATCGACTTGTCGTCGGGCTCGTAGAACCCCGCGAGCTGCGCCTCGAGCAGCGCGTACACGCCCTTCTCGTAGTCGTAGGACGGCGGGAGCAGCCCGAGGCCGACCAGCCACTCGCCCTGCCCGCGCATGACCTCGCGCGGCACCTCGGCGTCGACGTGCTCGCGCACCCGGGCGATCAGCGCCTTGCGCTCGAGCGTCTGCGATCTGAGCTTCGAGCGCTGCGGGAGCTGCCTCGCGACCGCGACCTTGCGCATCATCGCGGCGACGGCGTCTGCGCTGGGATCTGGAGGCTCGGGCGCGGCGGGCGACGACGACGCGCTGGTCGCCGCGCTCGGCGTCGCGGGCGCGCTGGGCGTCGAGGTGGCGCCGCCGCACGCCGTGAGCGCGACCGCCGCCGCGACCGCGCGTGAGGAGGTCAACACGCGGCCCGCAGCGCGGAGATCGCGGCCGCGTAGTCGGGCTTGCCGAACACCGCCGAGCCGGCGACGAACACGTCGGCGCCGGCCTCGACGAGCCCGCCTATCGTCTCGGAGGTGACGCCGCCGTCGACCTCGAGCACGATGTCGCGCCCCGATCGCGCGATCAGCTCACGCAGCGCGCGGACCTTGGGCAACACCTGCGGCAGGAACGCCTGCCCGCCGAACCCCGGGTTCACGCTCATCACGAGCACGAGATCGACGTCGTCCATCAGGTAGCGCAGCGCCTCCTCGCTGGTGTGCGGGTTGAGCGCGACGCCGGCCTTCTTGCCGAGCTCCTTGATCTGCTGGACCACGCGCTGCAGGTGCGGGCACGCCTCCGCGTGGACGGTGATGACGTCGGCGCCGGCGTCGGCGAACGCGGAGACATAGCGCTCGGGCTCGACGATCATCAGGTGGACGTCGACCGGCAGCGAGGTCGCGCGGCGCACCGCGCGGGAGACGACGGGGCCGAGCGTGAGGTTCGGGACGAAGCGCCCATCCATCACGTCGACGTGGATCCAGTCGGCGCCGGCGCGCTCGACGGCCTGGACCTCGGCGGCGAGCTCGCCGAAGTCGGCGGACAGGATGGAAGGCGCGATCTTGATCGGGTGGGCCACGGACGCGCGCGGGTTCTTCCAACGAATCCTCGCGCTGTCAAAGCCGCCGCGCGCGCTCGCCGCGTGGTAGGGGCGCGCATGCACAGCGACGACGACGTGCGACCGCGCGGGCCCGCGACGACGACCTTCTTCGTGATCCGCCACGCCGAGAGCGAGGCCAACTCGGGAGGCTACTTCGCGAGCCAGAGCGACTCGCCGCTCTCCGAGCGAGGCAGAGGCCAGGCCGAGGCGCTCACGGCCGCGTTCGGGCGCTTGCAGGTCGACGCGGTCGTCTCGAGCGATCTGTCGCGGGCGAGGGACACCGTGCGCGGCCTCGCCCTGGCGCGCGGCCTCGACGTGGTGACCACGCCCGCGCTGCGCGAGCGCGCGATGGGCGAGCTCACCGGCCAGTCCTTCGAGCAGGTGAAGCGCGCGTACCCCGAGCTCTACCGTGCGCTCGCGGCGCGCGAGCCAGACGTCGCGCCGCCTGGCGGCGAGAGCCACCGCGCGCTCTACGCTCGCGTCAGCGCGGCGCTCGACGAGCTCACCGCGCGGCACCTCGGCCGCTCGATCGCGCTCTGTTCGCACGGCGGCGCGATCCACCACATCATCCGGCACCTGTCGCAGATGTTCGATTTGTTGGTCGGGCCGTGGTTCTCGGTGGACAACGCGTCGGTGACCAGGATCGAGCTCCACGCCTCGGCGGCGGGCCGAGCTTCGTCTCGGCTCGTGTACGTCAACCGCATCGTCGGCGGCGACGCGCGCGCGCCGCTGTTATCCGGCGGGCGCGCGTTGTAAGGCGCGGCGCATGTCCGACCTCGAGGCCACGCTCCGCACGGCGCTCGCGCGCCCGCTCGACCGCACCGATCTCGAGGGGCTCGGCGAGAAGTACGAGGGCAAGGTCCGCGACAACTACGTCAAGGACGGCCGCCGCGTGCTCGTCACGACCGATCGGATCAGCGCGTTCGACCGGGTGCTCGGCACCTTGCCGCTGAAGGGGCAGATCCTCAACGCGACCGCGACCTACTGGTTCGACGCGACCAAGCACCTCGCGCCGAACCACGTGCTCGAGGTGCCCGATCCCAACGTCATCGTCGGCGTCGAGTGCGAGCCGCTGCCGGTCGAGCTGGTGATGCGCAGCTACGTCACCGGCGTCACGTCGACCAGCCTGTGGACGCACTACGAGCGCGGCCTGCGCACGTTCGCGGGGCATCGGCTGCCCGACGGCCTGAAGAAGAACGAGCGGCTGCCCGAGGCCATCCTCACGCCGAGCACCAAGGCCGAGAAGGGCGGGCACGACGTCACGGTGTCGCGCGACGAGCTGCTGGCCATGGGTCAGGTGAGCGCGCGAGATCTGGACCGCGCCGCCGAGCTCGCCGCCGCGCTGTTCGCCTTCGGCCAGGCGCGATGCCTCGAGCGCGGGCTGATCCTCGTCGACACCAAGTACGAGATGGGCAAGACGAGGTCGGGCGAGATCGTCGTCATCGACGAGATCCACACGCCCGACTCGTCTCGCTACTGGTTCGCCGAAAGCTACGCCGCGCGGTTCGCCGCTGGGCAAGAGCCCGAGAGCTTCGACAAGGAGCATGTCCGCAGGTGGCTCGCGGCGCAGGGCTTCACCGGCGACGGGCCGATCCCCACGATCCCCGACGACGTGAAGGTCGAGGCGTCGCGTCGCTATGCCGAGGCGTACTCGACCATCACGGGCAGGGCGTTCGAGGCCAACCTCGAGGAGCCCGTCGCGCGGATCCGGCGCAACCTGGGCCTGGGCTAGCGCCCGTCGGTCGAGCGCCCTCGGGCCGCGGCGCCGCCGCGTGACTCGAGCAGCACGAGCGCGACGCCCGGCGCGGCGACCGTGAAGTACGTCGCGAACCACAGCACGCTCAGCGCGAGCGCGGTCGCCTCGGGCACGCCCAGCCTGCCGAGCAACAAGACGAACATCGACTCGCGCAGCCCGATGCCCGCGATCGTGACCGGCAGCATCGTCGCGACGACGATCAGCGGCAGCCCCGCGTAGATGGCCAGCGCGAGCCTCACGTCGCCCGAGGGCGCGACGAAGGCCGCGAGGATCGAGATCCCCGCGGCCTGGTACAGCAGCGTCCACCCGAAGGCCTCGGCGCGCGCGGCGGTGGTCGCGAGGGGCCCCGCGAGATCGGCGCTCATGCCGTCGGCGACGCCGCTCAGCGAGGGCGCCCGGCGTGACAGCAGCCGCGCGAGCCACGCGAGCGGCGCGCGCGCGACGACGACCGCGACGAGGCTCACCGCCGCGAAGACGACCGTGGGGACGACGAGCGCGTCGCCGCCAGGCACCACGAGGATGCCCGGGGCCGCGACCAGCGCCAGCGTCGGCAGCCCGACCATCCGCTCGAAGAGCGTCGTCGAGAAAGCCGAGTGCGGCGCGCGGAGCCGACGAGCGCAGCGGACGGCGCGCACGACGTCGCCGCCGACCGTCGACGGCAAGATCAGGTTGTAGGCCGCGCCGACCAGCGTGTCGGCGACGAGCGCGCCGAGCGGCTGGCGCTCTCCGACGCGGGCGAGCATCCGCCTCCACCGCGCGGCGCCCAGCGTCACCTGCGCCACGAGCACGAGCGCCGCGAGCGCGACGCCCGTCGGCGGAGTGGCTCGCAGCGCCCCGGCCACGTCGCGCACGGGCACGCGCCACACGAGCGCCGCGAGCAGCGCGAGCGTCAGCCCCGCGCGCGCGGCCAGCTTCAGCCGGTCGCGCGCGCGCGCGTCCGTCATGCGACGCGGAACGACAGCAGCCGATAGTCGGCGAGCGGCTCGAGCCACGCGCTCGCGTCGAGCACGCCCTCTCCCGCGTCGAACAGCGGCCGCACGAGCCACGGCGGCGCCTCGACGCTCGACAGCGCCGCGCGCACCGGCAAGAGGCCCATCCCTCGACGATCGACCAGCCGCAGGCCCGCGCGACGCGCCGCCGACACCCACCCCTCGACCGGCTCGCGCAGCACCCGACCGAAGAACCGACCGTGATGGATCGGCTCGAGCAACACGACGGCGCCGCCCCCGCGCGTCGCGGCGCGCATCGCCCCGAGCGAGCGCTCCAGCGCGTCGAGATCGCGGCACGCGACGGCCAGGCACCCGACCGCGAGCGACAGATCGAACACGCCGTCCGCGACCGGCAGGGCGCCGCTCGTCGCGTCTGCGACGACGAACGACGCGTCGAGCCCGGCGGCGCGCGTCTCGTCGTCGGCGACCTTCACCGTCTCGGGCGAGAAATCGAACCCCGTCGCGGCGGCGCCCTCTCGCGCGAGGAAGCGCGTGATCCTGCCGGTGCCGCAGCCGACGTCGGCCACCTTGCGGCCGCGCAGGCCGCCGTCGAGCGCGACGAGCGCGTCGCGCAGGATCGCCTGCTGGCGCTCGTCCCACACCTCGCTGAAGCTCTGCGAGTGCCACACCGACCGCGCGAAGCCGCTGCGGCTCTTGGCGCGGTCGTCCCAGTAGTCGGCCGAGGCCATCGCGGGCTTCTGCTTGCGGTCGCGGAGCACCTGGGCGAGCTGACGGAGCATCGAGGTGGCCTCGCTTAGCAAGGCGCGACCGGCCTGCAAAGCGCGACCAGCGGCAAACGACCTTCCTTTCGCGCGCGTCCCGACTAAGCTCGCGGCGCTCCGATGGTCGCCTCCTCGTTCTCCAAGGTCCTGCTCACCGCCGCCGTCGCCGCGCTCGGCTTCTCGACCTGCCGAGGCCCGGCCGAGAGCGGCGGCGCGGCCGGCGGCGCGAAGAGCGCGGCGCCGGTGGCCGACGTCGCCCTGCCCGGCATCGACACGGCGTCGCTCACCCCGCGCGAGCGGCGCGAGTGGTCGACCTACGTGTCCGAGGTGATGGCCCCGTGCGCCGACACGCCGGTCAGCCTCGCCGTCTGCGTCAAGGAGCAGCGCAAGTGCGCGAAGTGTGTCCCGGGCGTCAAATACCTGATGCGCGAGGTGCGCGACGGTCGCACGCGCGAGCAGGCGATCGACTCGTTCAAGACCCGCTTCGACGCCGACCGCGCGAAGAGCATCGACGTCTCCGACACCCCGATGAAGGGCGCGGCGTCGGCGCCGGTGACCATCGTCGAGTGGGCTGACTTCGAGTGCCCGGCGTGCAAGGCCGTCGCCCCCAAGCTCGACGAGGCCGTCACCCGCTGGAACGGCAAGCTCAAGGTCTACTACAAGAACTACCCGCTCTCGATCCACCGGCTGGCCGAGCCGGCGGCGCGCGCGGGCTACGCGGCGCTTCAGCAGGGAAAGTTCTGGGAGATGCACCACGTGCTGTTCGAGAAGCAGCCCGCGCTCGAGCCGAGCGAGCTCGACAAATACGCGAAGGAGCTCGGCCTCGACCTCGTCAAGTGGAAGGCCGACATGGGCAGCGAGGCGGCCTCGGCCCGCGTCGCGCGCGACAAGAAGCAGGGCGACGCGGTCGGGCTCGACCACACGCCGACCATCTACATCAACGGGCGCGAGTTCCGCGGCGGCGATCTCGACGGCGATCTCGACGAGTGGATCAAGCTCGAGCTCGAGCTCACCGGCGACATGACCCCCATCCCGGCCAAGGCGCCGCCGACCGCGCCGTCGGCGAGCGCGCCCGCGCCCGCGCACAGCGCCCCCAAGAGCAAGCCTTGAGCGCGCGCGGTGAGATCTGCGGCTGCTTCCCGACCGGGAGGCACTACGCAGGCATCGCGCACCTGATGCGGCTGCGCGTGCTCGGCGCGGCCGAGGAGGTCGCGGCCGACGCGCCGTGGATGGACCAGCTCATCGCGCTCGTCGACACCGAGACCACGGGCCGCGATCCGGCGGTCGACCGCGTCGTCGAGATCGGCGTCATCCTGGGGCGGGGGGGCGAGATCATCGCGCGGCACGGCTGGCTGGTGAACCCGGAGCGCCCGATCCCCGAGGAGGTCTCCAAGATCCACGGCATCACCGACGACGCCGTCCGCGACGCCCCGACGTTCCGTCAGATCGCGCCCGAGCTGCTCGAGCTGCTCGCGGGCGCGCTGCCGGCCGCCTACAACGCGCGCTTCGATCGGGCGTTCCTGCTCGAGGAGATGCGCCGCGTCGGCGTCGACGCGGGGCCGTCGCAGCCGCCGTCGCTGCGACACTCGGTCGACTGGCTCGACCCGCTCGTGTGGGCGCGGCTCATCCACAAGGAAGAGAAGAGCCGCGCGCTCGGCGACGTCGCGGCGCGGCTCGGCGTCGCGCTCGACAACGCCCACCGCGCGACCGACGACGCCGAGGCCGCGCTGCGCGTGCTGTACGCGTTCGCGAGCGACGCGCGGGTGCCGGTCGCGTATGGTGGCCTCGTGCAGGAGCAGCGTCGCCTCGCGCGCGAACAAGAAGAGGAGGCGCGCGCGTGGCGCGGGCGAAGCTTACGTTGCTCGCTGCCGCGTGCGCGCTCGCCGCGTGCCAGCAACCTCCAGCCAACGAGCCCAAGGTCTGGTCCGCTTCCAACTCGGCCGACGGCTTCGCCAGGTGCCCGGTCGGCACGACGGTGGTCGGCGGCGGCTACGAGTTCACCGAGGCCGTGCTGCTGCCGGGCAAGCTCCCGCACGTGACGGCGTCGCGCCCGTACGGCAACGGCTGGCAGGTGCAGTGCGTCGACGAGCGCGGCGCGCCGACCAACGGCTGCAAGGCGTGGGTCGTCTGCGCCTCCGTGCTCCGATGATCTGCGCGCGCTGTGGCCACCCCTCCGACGCCCCCGTCGGCGCCGCCTGTCCCGCGTGCGGCCACCGCGAGCCCGCGCCCGCGTGGCCGACGGCGCAGGCCCAGCCACAGTGGCGGCCCCAGGCGGTGATCCGCCCCGAGCTGCCCGGCGCGAGCACGGTGCTGATCGTCAGCATCCTCTGCGCGACGAGCTGCTGCATGCCCGCCGGTGTCCTCGGCGTCCTCTGGACCGAGAAGGCGAAGAAGCTCTGGCTCGAGGGGCGCGACGCCGAGGCCGAGAAGACCCTGTCGCACGCCAAGATGATGACCTACGGCGGCGCCGCCGTGGGCCTCGTGCTGGGTGTCCTCGTCGTCATCCTGCAAGTGGCGGTCGAGGTGATGAAATGAGTCAGCCGAGCCCGGTCAGCGGCCCGCCCTTGCAGTAGTCCGGGTCTCCAAACTCCTTCACGTCGACGCCCATCGCGTGGCACAGCGACAGCAACAACCGGTTGTGTGGTTGTCCCGGGAACGACAGCAACCTCCCCGTCTTCCACGGACCGCGCGCGCCCGTCGCCAGCACCCAGGGCAGGCGCTCATGACTGTGATCTCCGCCGGTGCCCAGCTCGTTGAGCCAGACCACCAGCGTGCTGTCGAGCAGCGTGCGCTCGCCCTCTCGCACGGCCGCCAGGCGATCCAGCAGGTACGCGAGCTGCTCGGCGTACCAGGTGTGAGCGCGCACCAGCTTGGCCCGTGACTCGGGGTGACTCTCCCGGTGCGCGAGCGCGTGCAGCCCCCGCGCGAGGCTCCCCGGATCGACCTGCGGATCCTGCGCGAACTCTCCTCCCAGCCAAGTGAACCTGTGCCCCGCGCCGGCGCGACCGAATTGAATGGTCGCGACGCGTGTCAGATCGCACGCGAGCGCCATCACGACGAGATCGGTCTGCAGCCTCGCGATGGCGGGGATGTCGTCGTTCTTCCATGGGTGCACGCGCGGACCGAGCGCGGGCTTCGCGCACGCCGAGGCCGCCGCGGCCCCAGCGCCGGTGGTGAGGCTGTGCTCGAGCGCGCGGACGGCGTCGAGGTGCGCTTCCATCTTCACCCGGTCGGACGCGGGGAGCCTGGGGCGCAGCGCGTCGAGATCGGACGACACCGCCTCGAGCACGCGGCGGCGATCCTCGAGCGCGAAGGCGTCCTCGGGATCGGCGGCGCCTCGCGGTCGCAGCCCCTTGAACAGTCGATCGAACACGCGGTACGGGCTGCTCTCGGGCGGGATCGGCGCCTTCGGTCCGGCGTACGACAGCGACGCGTAGTCCTTGTTGTAGGGCTCGACCTGGACGCCCGCCTCGATCGAGCGGAGCTTGGCGCCCGCGCCGACGCGAGCGCCGATGAGCTGATCGACCGACACGCCGGTCGCGAGGCTGTGCAGCGGCTGCGCGGGATCGGTGATCTCGTTGTTTCGGCCGGTGAGCGCGGTGTTGATCCCCGCCGCGTGCCCGGTGCGATCACTCTTCTCGATGATCACCTGGTGCCGGAGCCCGTCGAGCACCAGCAGCCGCGATTTGTGACGCTCCAGCGGCGCGAGGATGGGGCTGAGCTTGTCGAGCCTCTCGCCGCGAGCCTCGGGTAGCCAGCGCTCATGGATGGTGCCGTTCGACGTGAAGAAGAAGAGGATGCGCCGCGGCGGAGGGCCGCCGGCCCGCGCGTCGAGCCACGGCACGAACGGCACCGACGCCGCGCCGAGGCCCGCGCCCAGCGCGCCCAGGAGGCGGCGACGCGCGAGGCGATGCCTCACGGCGCCTCCTTCTCGAAGCCAACATGACGAAACGCGTCGCTGCGCGCGATGGCGACGAGCAGCGCGCGCCCGTCGAAGCCCGCCGCCGCGAACGCCGCGTACGCCGCGTCGAGCGAGGGCGCGTCCTCGGCGCGCTCGGTGCGCCCGAGGGCGGCGCGCATCCACTGGGTCGCCACGCAGCGACGGACCCGAGGGCTCGCGGCGAGGCGCCGCCCGAGCTCGAGCGCGCCGTCGAAGGCGGTGTCGGCGTCGCCCGTGGAGCCGAGCACGCCGGTCGCGTCGACGGCTCGCTCGGCCTCTCTGTCGCGCCACGCGCCGATCGAGTCGTAGTGCTCGAAGCCGAAGCCTATCGGGTCCATCATCCGGTGGCACGAGGCGCACGCGGGCGCCATCCGGTGGCGCGCGAAGCGCTCCTTCTTGGTCTCGGCGGGATCGAACCTCGGCAGCGAGATCACGGCGTCCGGCGGCGGCGGCGGCACGGGCTGGCAGAGCAGCCGCTCGCGCACGAACTTTCCGCGCAGGATCGGCGACGCGTCCTCCGCGCTCGCGTGGACGGTGAGCACGCTCGCGTGGGTCAGCACGCCCGCGCGCTGGCCCGAGGGCAGGCGCACCCGCTCGAACCCCGCTCCCGCGGGCGCGGGCACCCCGTAGTGTCGCGCCAGCGTCGCGTCGACGAACGACTCGTCGCTCGTGAGGAGCGCCTCCACCACGTCGCCGCCCGACAGCGTCACGTGCGCGCCGAAGCGGAGCGTCTCCTCGGCCATCGCGCGGCGAAGCTCGGGCGTGAACCTCGACAGCGCCTCGCCCTCTCGTGACAGCGTCTCCAGCTCGCGCAGGTCGAGCCACTGACGAAAGAAGCTCCTCACGCCGTCGAGCGCGCGCGGGTCGGCGAACAGCCTGCGCGCCACGGTCTCGACGCCGTCGGCAGTGTCGAGCGCGCCCGAGGCCGCCTCGTCGAGCAGCGCGGGGTCGGGCGTCGACGCCCACAGGAAGTAGGACAGGCGCGTCGCCAGCTCGTACCCTGACAGCGGGCGCGTCGCGCCCCCGCCGCCCTGCGCGGGCTCGGCCCGGTACAGGAAGCTGGGGGACTGCAGCACCGCCTCGATGACGAGCGAGAGGGCGCGCTCGTGCCCACGCCGCCTCGCCGTCTCGTCATACAGCGCCGAGAGCGAGGCCCGCTCGCGCGGGTCGAGCGGGCGTCGAAACGCGGCGCGCCCGAAGCGCTCGACGAACCGCGCCGCGCAGGCGCGAGGCGCCTCGGGCGGCGGGCACGGCGCGAGCTCCCCGAGGCGGGGGCGCGCCGCCGCGGCCAGCGTCTCGGCCGCGAGCTGGTACCGCTCGACGAGGGGCTGCGTGACCGGAGACACCGAGTTGCTCTCGAAGCCGCCAACCGCCTCGTCCGGCGGGAAGGCGGACGCGGGCCGGGTGGCGTCGCCGAGCAGATCGCGGACGCTGTTGTCATACTCCTCGTTGCTCAGCCGCCGCAGCGGTGACGGCGCCGCGACGACGGCGGCGCGGACGGCGTGCGCACGCGTCGGCGTGGAGGGCGCGTCGACCTGGCGCGGCGCTCGCGCGCAACCGACCCCGACGAGCGCGAACGCGCCGACGACGGCGAACGAACGAGGGCGTCCGGCTCCACGCACCATGATGCAAATCCATCGTCTTCGCTGCGGGCACGCTCGGACAACTTCGGCGCGGCTCGACCGCGCGCGAAACTGTGTACCCTGCCTCGCCGATGAAGCGCTCCTGGTGTCTCGGCCCCCTCTCGCTGCTCGCGCTCGCCACCTCTTGCGCCGGGGGGGAGCTCGACGGCGGGGGCTCGTCGGCCGTCGATCCGGCCGCGCCGATCACGCTCACCTCCGCCGACGCGACGGTCGTCGTCGGCACCTCGCCGTTCTCGCTCGAGGTCCGCAAGCCGAGCGGCGAGGTCCTGCTGTCGTCGATCGAGCGCCCCGGCCAGCCGTTCGCGCCGGTCGCGGCGACGCACGACGAGCCCTTCTACGCGGCGCGCTCGCTCCCGGGGTGGGACGGCTACGAGGCGGGCGAGGCGCCGTGGCGACACGCGACCCAGGCGCGCGTCGTCACGAAGCAGCTCGGCACGCTCACGCTCGCCGTCGAGGGGCCCGGCGTCGCGGCCGACGTCACCATCCAGCTCGTGGGCCCCCGCGTGAAGCTGCGCGTGGCGGCGCGTGAGCCCGACGGCGCGAGCTCGCTCAACAAGGCGGCGCTCTCGTTCGCCTCCCCGCCGGACGAGCGCTTCTTCGGCATGGGCGAGCGCTTCGCGTCGTCGAATCACCGCGGCTTCTCGCTGTACAGCTACGCAGAAGAGGGCGGCCTCGCGGGCGGGGAGAGCGCGTCTCCGGGGCAGCCCAGGCCGTACCCCAACGGCCCCTCGATGACCTATTTCCCGGTGCCGTTCTTCCTGTCGACGCGCGGCTACGGCGTCCACCTCGCGACCACGTACCGCACCGAGCTGCATTTCGCGAGCGAGGGAGAGGACGCGTGGCGCGCGGCGGTCAACGCCGACCACCTCGATCTGACAGTGTACGTCGCCGACGATCCCCTGAAGACTTTGTTCAATTACACCGAGGACACTGGTCGCCCTGTCGTCCCGTCGCCGTGGGCGTTCGGCCTCCGTCGCCGCGTCGGCGTCAACGCCAAGGTGGGCGACGAGCTCGAGCACGTCCTGATGCGCAAGAAGAAGATCCCCTGCACTGGGATCGACGACGCCGTCCACTTTCTCCCCGCGCTGTCGCAGCTCGGCCGGGAGGCGCAGCTTCAACAGTGGACGACCGAGCTCCACGCGCTCGGCTACAAGGCGTTCGCTTACAACAACCCTTACGTGGCCTCGGGCGAGCCGAGCGCCGCGGCCGACTTCGCGCACGGAGAGGCGGAGGGGCTGTTCATCAAGGGCCCCGACGGCAAGCCCGCGCTCACCAACTTCATCTCTGGAAAGCTGCTGACGCTGGCGACGATCGATCTCACCAACCCAGCGGCCGTGAGCTGGTTTCAAGACCTGCTGCGGCGCACCCTGGCCCTCGGCTACGACGGCTGGATGCATGACTTCGGCGAGTATGTGCCGCGCGACGCCGTCCTGTTCGATGGGCGACGCGGCGATGAGTTTCACAACGCCTTCCCTGTCCTGTCGGCCAAGGCCGCGCACGAGCTGATGGAGAAGGAGCGCCCGGGAGACTACCTCTTCTTCGTCCGCTCGGGGGGCGCGGGCACTCAGCGTTACACGCCGGCCGTGTGGGGCGGCGACGCCGAGGCGACGTTCGACGACACCCAGGGGCTGCCGTCGGCGGTGCGATCGGGCGTCAGCCTCTCGATGAGCGGGGTGCCGTACTGGGGCAGCGACATGACAGGCTTCAAGTGCCTGACGCCCGACGCGCGCGACAAGGACGTGTTCTTGCGGTGGGTCGAGGTCGGAGCGGTCTCGCCGATCATGATGGAACAGAACGCCTGCTCCAACCCTGTGTCGCCCGGCAAGACCAAGTGGTCGCTGTGGAGAGACGACGAGACGACCGACGTCTACCGCAAGTGGGCGAGCCTCCACACGCGCCTCCAACCCTACTTTCTCGTCCTCGCTTGGGAGGCGAGCGAGACGGGCGCGCCGCTGATGCGTCACCCCTTCCTCGTCCACCCGCGCGAGCCGGGGGCGTGGGCGGTCGACGACGCGTTCTGGCTCGGCGACGCCCTGTATGCGGCGCCGGTCGTGCGGCGGGCGCGCACCGAGCGGACGCTCTGGCTGCCGCCGGGGAGGTTCATCGATCTCGACGACGGCGTCCCGTACTCGGGGGGCGAAGAGATCACCGTGCCCGCGCCGCTCGCGAAGCTGCCGCTGTTCCTCGCGGCCGACCGCCTGCTGCCGCTGCTCGACGCGAGCATCGACACGCTCGCGCCCGCCTCCGATCCCTCGGTCGTGACCCCCGACAAGGTGGCCGACCGCCTCGACGTCGTGGTCGCGCTCTCTCCGTCGGGCGAGGCGACGCGCACGCTCGCCGACGGCACGACGCTCACCGCGCGCCGCGTCCCCGACGCCGGCAACCCGGCGGGCCTCTCCGAGGCGAAGGCCGACGCCATCGCAGATTGTTCGTCTTGTTATTTGTCATCCAAGAGGGCCGGGCTCGCGCGCGCTCAGGTGACCGGGGCGCTCTCGGCGACGTCGGACGTGACGTTCGGGCAGGTTCGGCTGATGGCGAGCGGCCCGCGGGCGCGCCGCGTGCGCTGGGACGTGACGCTGCTGGAGTGAGCTACCGCGAGGGCGCGGTCGACAGCCAGACCGGGCTGGAGATCGCGAGCGGCGTGAAGTCGAGCGTGCCGCGCGCCTGACCTCCCGACGGCGCGCCGCGCACGACCAGCACGAGCGCGCGCGCGCCCGGCGGCGGCGTGACCGTGATCTCTTCGTCGAGCGCGACAGAGGCCGCGCGGGCCTCGTCCAGCGTCCCCTTCGGGAGCCCGATGGACGCCTCGCGCCCGAGGGCGCGCTCCCAGACCTTCTGCCCGCCCGCATACAGCTCGACGGCTCGGAGAGCGAGCCACGGCGCCTGCGCGACGACGACGCGCACCTTCGCGCCCTCTCCCTGTCGCGGCAGCGTGTCCCCGAAGCTCGCCTCGCCCGCGCGGAGCCACGCGAGCGGCCCGCTGGTGGCGAACGTCCGGCCCTGCTTGATCGCCGCGACGACGTTGGCGCGATCGGCGGCCTCCGCGCGCAGGTAGGTGCGCGGGTACCCGCAGCCAACGTACTGGACCGAGTGGCTGTCCGAGCTGCCGGTCGCGGCGATGTCGCGGCCCGCCTCGACGAGCGCGAGGTAGTCGCGAAGCACCGCGTCGACGCGCGCGGGGTCGTCGAGCTCGAAGCCGTTGTAGACCTCCAGCGCGTCGAAATCGCGCGGCAGCGCGCGCCTGCCCTGCTCGGTCCTCGGATCGACGTGCGAGGCGAGAAAATAGCCGAGGCGCCCGTCGAGCCGCGGGTGGTTCACCTGCACGATGCTCTCGGGCGCGCGGCGGCGCACGTCGTCGATCAGCGCTCCGAGCGTCGTCTGCTGATACTTCGGCACCTTCGGATCGTCCCAGGGGATCACGTTGAAGTGACCGCGCAGCGGGTTGACGGTGGTCACCTCGACGGCGGCCGTCCACGCGAGCCGCGAGGCGGCGGGCATCACGGCGCTCGCGTACGAGCCCACGCGGTTGTGCTCGGTCGCCGCGGCGAAGTCGACGCCGGCCGCGAGCAGCGAGCGCACCCTGTCCTCGAGGCTCACCAGCGAGTCGAAGCCCCCGCGCGAGTGGACGTGCAGGTCGGCCGAGATCCAGCCCGGCGTCTCCACCACGTGGCGCAGCGCGAGGCCTACGCGCGCGACCTCGCCGGCCCGCGCGACGACGTCGACGGCGTCGGCCGACCACTCGACGCCGTGCGTCGCGTAGACCCTGTATTTCCCGGGCAACAACGCGCTGCTCACCGCGCCCTCGTCGGCGTCGAAGATCGGGCCCGCGCCTGTCGCGCGGTCGGGCGCGCCGAACGTCGGATCGGGTGTCCCGTCGACGCCGCGCACGACGATCCTCGAGGGCAGCCGGGCGCCGGTGTCGTGATCGGTGACGGCGACCTCGAGCCGCGCATGGCTGGGCGCGCGCAGGGCCGCCAACCCATCTCCGAGCGTGACCGCCTCGCCGACGACGCCGTCGCCGAGCATCGCGAGCGCCCGTCGAGGCGCCCCGAGCGACAGGCACTCGACCACGCCGTCTGGCCCCGCGAGCCCCACGCCGATCGCCCGCCCGTCGTCGTCGAGCAGCGCCGCGCGCCCCGCCACCGCGGGAGTGAAGACGGCGCAGCGCGAGCGGTTCGGCACGAGCGCGAGCTCGGCCGGCCTGCCCCACGCGAGCGTCAACGAGGGGCCGAGCGCGGCGACCTCACCGCCGTCGGCCTTCGCGCGGGACGGGCCCACCACGAGCACGCGCGCGCCGTCGTCCACCATCGCCCACGACACGTCGCGCTGGCGCCGGTCTCCGAGGTGGCTGCCAGGCGCGAACGCGCGCGCGCTGTGCAGCCTCGCGACGACCTCGCGCCCGCTCGACGCGACGACGAACGCCCCGGCCTCACCGCGCGTCAGCGTCAGCGGCGCGCCCGACGCGAGCACGATCGTGAAGACGCCGGTGTCGCGCTCGACGCGCAGCGGCCGGGGTCTCTCACCGCCGAGCTCGAAGCGGGCGTGCAGGCCGTCGCCGACGCGCACCACCACGTCGTCGCGCTCGACGATCAGCGTCGCGCCGCCGAGATCGATCCTGGCGGGCAGCGGCGGGGTGGCGGGAGGAGCCCCGCAGCCGAGCGTCGCCAGCGCCGAGGCGAGGCCGAGCGTCGAGAGCGCGCGCACCCGACGCGCACTACCACGTCGCCCGGCTCGGCGTCGGCCGCGCCGCGCTCATCCCTGGCGAGCCCAGTCGCCCGAGCGCCCGCCAGCCTTTGACAACAGGCGCGTCGGGCCGATTTCCATGCCGCGATCGTACGCCTTGAGCATGTCGTACACAGTCAACGCGGCGACGCTCGCGGCGACGAGCGCTTCCATCTCGACGCCGGTGCGATCGCGCGTCTCGACCTCGGCGACGATCCGCACGCGCGCGCCCTCCTCGTCGAGCGACAGCTCGACCGACACGCGCGACAGCGACAGCGAGTGGCAGAGCGGGATCAGCTCGTCGGTGCGCTTGGCGGCCATGATCCCCGCCAGCCGCGCGACGCCGAGCACGTCGCCCTTCGCGGCGGTCGAGCCGCGCAGCCGCTCGAAGGCCGCGGCGCTCATCGAGACGGCGCTCTCGGCGACGGCGACCCGCGGTGTCTCTCGCTTGGCGCTGACGTCGACCATGCGCGCGCCGCCGCTCGGCCCGAGGTGCGTCGAGATCGAGGTCTCTCCGATGATCTCGCGCCACGCGCCGTCGAGCCGCTCGGGGCGCCCCTTCTGCGCGACCTTCGCCAGCGCGTAGCGATCGAGCGCCGACAGCCCGGCCCACGCCGCGAGCCCGATCGGCCGCGCGTCGCCGAACGCGGCGGCCACCTCGGGCGGGACGGTGTCAGCGGGCGGATCGACCTCGGGCGGGAGCGCCTCGGGCGCGGGGCTCGCGCCGGTGGCGAGCGCCCACACGCGGGCGGCGTCGATCTCGTCGGACGCGCCCTCGAGGATCAGCGCGCGCCGGGCGTCGAACGACAGCGTCGACCACGACGCCCTCGACAGCCTGCACCCGGCGCGATCGAGCGCGCGCCGCGCGGCCAGCGGGAGCAGCGACAGATCGTGGCCGACCTCGTCAAAACGATAGAGCTTCATCCGCGCGACCGTAGCGCGGCGCCCGCGCGGGTGCTGGCGAGCGTCTCCGCACGGCGTCGCGAGGGTCCGCGCCCGCGTCCCTCCCGTCGTTCTGTGTTCCGCGAGTGGCGAAGGGTGACTGCTCGACAGACACGCGCGGGCTCGGTCGGGACAGGCGCGGGCTCGGTGACGGCGGACGACAGTGAACGAGGCTTGCCGCGGTGAGACGAAGCGCGTCGCCGCCGCCCGTCGCCTCGGGATACCCTCGGGCGACGCGAGCGCGCTCGATCGACGCTCGCCGAAATCTCGTGCGCGCGGCGCCTCGCTGAGCAAAGAAGCGTCACCTCCGATGACCGAGACCCGCGACGCGCGTGGGAGGCTGCTCCGCGATCTGCGCATCAGCGTGACCGATCGTTGCAACATGCGGTGCTCGTACTGCATGCCGCGTGAGCACTTTCCCGCGGGGTTTCGGTTCTTGCCGCGCGGCGAGATCCTGCGGCACGAGGAGATCGCCCGCGTCGCGGGGTTGATGGTGGGGCTCGGCGTGAAGAAGCTCAGGCTCACGGGCGGCGAGCCGCTGTTGCGCGCGGATCTCCCCAAGCTCGTCGAGCAGCTCGCGGCGCTGCCCGGGGTCGAGCTCGCGCTGACGACCAACGGCGTCCTGTTGCCCAGGTACGCGGCCGCGCTGCGGCAGGCGGGGCTCGCGCGCGTCACCGTGAGCCTCGACGCGCTCGATCCCGAGGTCTTTCGGCGGATGACCGACTCGACGTTCGCGCCCTCCGACGTGCTCGCGGGGATCGACGCGGCGCGGGCGGCGGGCCTCGCGCCGGTCAAGGTCAACTGCGTGGTGCGGCGCGGCGTCAACGAGCGCGAGGTGCTGGGGCTGGCGCGGCGCTTTCGAGGCACCGGCTGCGTCGTCAGGTTCATCGAGTACATGGATGTCGGCGAGACCAACGGGTGGCGCCTCGACGAGGTCGTCACCGGCCGCGAGATCGTCGACACGATCTCCCGTGAGCTGCCGCTCGAGCCCGTGCCCTCCCAGTACGACGGCGAGGTCGCGAAGCGCTGGCGGTACGCGGACGGCGGCGGCGAGATCGGCGTGATCACCAGCGTCACCCGCCCGTTCTGCGGCGCCTGCTCGCGCGCGAGGCTGAGCGCGCGAGGCGTCCTCTACACGTGCCTGTTCGCCGAGGCCGGCGTCGATCTGCGCGGCCCGCTGCGCGCCGGCGCGAGCGACGACGAGCTCACGCGGACGCTGATCGAGACGTGGCGCGCGCGCGACGATCGCTACTCGGAGCTTCGCTCGGCGGGCCTCGTGCGCGGCGAGCGCATCGAGATGAGCTACATCGGCGGCTAGGGCGAGCAGCCGCAGTGCGCGACGCGGGCCAGCGCGGCCTCGACGCGCCTGTGCGCGCCGGCGCAGCGCGCGTCGCCCTCTCCCGCGATGCGGCACACGGCGTCGGCCGCGCGGCGCATCGACGCGAGCGCGCGACACGCGGTCTGGCAGGGTGTCGCCTCCTCGCCGTCGTCGGCGACGGGGCGCGCGGGCTCGTCGCGCGCGGCGGCCTTCATCGGGGTCGACGCCGTCGTCGGGGCCGGCGCGGCGCCTCCCGTCGGCGCGGGCGGCCGGGCCACGTCCTTGGGCTTCGCGGCGGGCTTCTCCTCGGCGCGCGCGCCCGTCCCGTCGGGCGAGGGCGAGCCCGGCAGCAGCCGCTCGGCGCGGTCGAGCTCGGCCTCGGCCTCCTCGATCGTGCTGGGCGCCGACGCGGACGAGGGCGCGCTCGCGGGCCTGGGGGCCGCGCCGCACGCGGTCAGACAGAGCGTCGCGGCGGCGGAGACGAAGGTTCGAAGTGAGCGCACGCGACGAGTGTACCCGAGCCTCGAGGCCGCGCCGTGCGCCGAGGTCACCAGGCGTCGAACGTGGACCAGCCCGCGTTGAACGCGGCGCCCGCCACCTCGCAAGCGCACCAGGTGTACGCGCCGGAGGGGCTGCACGCGTGCGCCGCGGTCGACGCGCCGTCGTCGTACGCGCCCCTCACCGCGGCGGCGACGCGCGCGGCCAGCTCGTCGAGGTCGGCCTCCGTCGCGCCGTCGAGCTGATCGTTCCACGCGAGTGCGAGGCGCCAGTCCGGGTAAGGGTGCGTCGCGGCCCACGCGCGTGACGCGTACACCTGCGTGCTCACCATGTGCTTCATCTGCTCGAGCGTCGTCGCCTCGGTGCCGTAGGGCGCCCCGTGCCAGAACGCGCTCTGCAGCGGCACATAGCTCTCGTCGAAGAAGCTCCGCGCGGCGCCAGCGGCCGCAGGGCCAACCGCGGCCAGCCTGGCCACGTGCATCGCGAACTCATTGATCGCCGCGGAGCGCGCCGCCACCTGCACGCCGCCGACGCACTGATCCTCCGGGTGCTGGTATGTCTCCTGACCCCACCAGCGCACGTACTGGTTCATCGTCTTCCAGAACGCCGCGTCGGAGAGCCACCCCTCCAGCGCGGGCTTGTACACGCTGAAGTTGGCGGTGCCCGAGCCCATCCCGATGACGTACACGGCGCCGCCCATCGCGGGCGAGCCGGGCGAGCCCTCGTACAGACCCTGCACGAGCGCGGCGACGTCGGCCCGCACAGAGGGATCGCTCCGGGTCGTCGACGGCAGCTCGTTGATGCCCCAGGTGTCGCGCGCGGGATCGTAGCCCGCCGCGAGCATGCGCGCGCGAAACTCGCGGCCCCTCTGCTGCCAACTCATCCCGCCGAGGTTCGACCACTCTCCCCAGTGAAACTCGGCCATCGCGTGGAACCGCGCGCCCGCCGCGTGCACCCCGTCGACCGCCGCGCCGCCGCGCGGATGCGTCTTGTCGCCCGCGACGGCAGGCAGGTGGATGTAATAGTCGGCGCACGGCGACGGGTTGGCCGCGAACGCGCTCATCAGGCGACCATGCCCGACGGGATCATATGTCAGGATCCGCGCGTTCTTCTGGCAAGTGGCGGGCAGCGGCGGCTGGGTCCAGGGCGCGCCCGCCGCCCCACCTTCGCCCGCGGCGCCCGCCGCGCTCCCGCCATTTCCCGTCCCCGCGCCTCCGTTGCCCGCGCCTCCGTTGCCCGCGCTCCGTTGCCCGCGCCTCCGTTGCCCGCGCCTCCGGCTCCCGCGCCTCCGGCTCCCGCGCCCGCGCCTCCGTTGCCCGCGCCCGCGCCTCCGCCGGGTCCGCCAGTGAAACCCGCGACCGGGGTGCCCGCGTGGCCCGCGCTCGCGCCCGCTGCTCCCGCGCCACCGCTCCCGGCCCCGGCCATCGCCGCGCCGGCCGCGCCGGCGAGCGCTCCCGACGCGCCCGACGCCTCGTCGTCACCGGAGGACGAGCAGGCGCCGAGCGTGACCAGCAGCCCCACCACTGTCAGGTCGACGCTCCGCATCGCGCGATGGTCTCACACGCGCGCCGCGTGACAAGAGCGTCGCTTACGGGGGGAACAGCACGCTCGGCAGCGCGCCCCTGTTCGACAGGGCGAGCAGATCCATCAGCAAGGCGACCGTGATGTGCACCAGAAACCCCGCGTAGATGCTCTTCGTGCGCATCGACAGGCTGCCGAGCACGACCCCCGCGACGATGGCGCCGTTGGCCTCGAGGTATGGTTTCCCGTAGTGGATCATGCAGTACGGCACGGCCATCGCGAAGATCGCCCCCGATCCCAGCGAGCGCCGCATCGTGCCGAGCCAGAAGCCTCGAAAGAACACCTCGAGCGCGAAGAACTGAAGAAAGTAGGCCGACTCCCAGGCCAGCAGATCGAACCAGGACCGCGACGACTCCTTGTAGAACGGGTAATAGCTGCCGAAGTCGGGCTGGCGGGCGACGAGCCACATCGCTGGCAACACGACCGCCAGACACATCCCGTAGATCGGCAGGTGGCGCACGAAGCCGCGCGTGCGGAGGCCGAGATCGAGCAGGCTGTCCCTGGGGAACAGCAGCTTCCAGATCGGCAGCGGGATCAGCACGTAGCCGGCGATCCTCGCGAAGGCCCACCACAGATAGCTCCAGAGGTTGCCGTACTTGTCGAGGTGGATCCATTTGGAGCCGGCCAGCTCGTGCGCGCGCAGCCAGGGCTTGATCACCTGCTCGAACGTGCCGCGGCCGCCGTAGTAGTCGTGCAGCGTGAGCACGATCGCGCAGAGGACGAACGCGACGGGCGGGCGCAGATCGAGCTTGCCCTCGGCGAGCAGGGCGCCCCGCTCGCGCTGCGCCTCGACGTCGAGCTCGTACCAGGTCTTCTTGAAGAACCAGTAGACGATCGGCGCGAGCAGCACGATCGCCGGCACCGGCAGCGCCGCCTTGACGAGCGCGCTGTCGAGCAGCGTGTGCAGCGGCGACGACGGCGGATCGAGGATCGCCGCGGCCGCGCGCGGACCGACGAGCGCGCTCACCCGGCGGCCGCGATCGCGAGGGCGGCGTCCAGCCTCGCGAGGACGGTGGTCTTGCCGAGCACGCTCATCACCTCGTGCAGGCCGGGGCTCGACGCGCGCCCCGTGAGCGCGACCCGCGCGGGCGGGCCCACCTGCTTCCAGTCGAGCTCCGCGTCGAGCGCCGCGCGCAGCGCGTCCGGCTCGAAGCGCTCGAGCCCCGCGAGCAGCTCGCGCAGCCGGGTGAGCAGCGGCACCGCCGCGGGGACGAGCGCCCGCTTCTTCGCCTCGTCGTCGAGCGCCGGCGGCTCGCGAAAGTAGTAGTCGACCGCGTCGGCGACCTCGGCGTAGGTGCGCGCCCGCTCCCGCACCGTGTCGAGCGCGCGCGCGAGGTGCTCGGTGTCGGGGCGGTGCCCTCGCGCCTCGACGAACGGCCGCGCGGCCGCGACGTAGGCCGCGCGCGGCGTGAAGCGATCGTCCTTCACGATCTTGTGGTTGATCGCGACGCACTTCTTCATGTCGAACTTTCCGTCCGCGCGCGACGCGGTCGAAAAATCAAACAAGTCGATCAGCTCGCGCCGGGTGAACGTCTCCTGGTCGCCGTGGCTCCAGCCGAACCGCACCAGGTAGTCGAGCAGGCCGTCGGGCGAGAACCCTCGATCGCGGTAGGCGGTCACGCTGACGGGGATGTCGTAGCGCTCGGCCTCGCGCTTCGAGAGCTTCTTGCCGTCGGGCGCGAGCATCATCGGCAGGTGCGCGAAGCGCGGCGCGGGGTAGCCGAGCGCCTCGTACAGCAGCACCTGCTGCGGCGTGTTGACCACGTGGTCGCGGCCGCGCGCGACCAGCGTGATCTTCATCGTCACGTCGTCGACGACCGCGCCGAAGTTGTAGAGCGGCACGCCGTCGCTCCGCAGGAGGACGAAATCCTGGAGGTGATCGTTGGGCGTCGTGATGCGCCCGAAGACCTCGTCGTCGAACGACGTCTCGCCCGCGAGCGGCGCCTTGAAGCGCACCACGTAGGGCGCGCCCGTGGGCCAGTCCTTGGACGTCTTGTCGCGCCAGAGGTGCGGATAGAAGAACTGCTTCTTCTGGCGCTCGGCCTCCTTGCGGAGCGCGTCGAGCTCTTCCTTGGTGGCGTAGCAGCGGTAGGCCTTGCCCTCGTCTATCAGGCGATCGGCCGTCTGCGCGTACAGCGCGAGCCGCTCCATCTGCGTGTACGGGCCGTGCGGGCCGCCCACCTCGGGGCCCTCGTCCCAGTCGAGCCCGAGCCAGCGCAGCGAGTCGAGGATCGCCTGGTAGCTCTCCTGGGTGCTGCGCGCCTGATCGGTGTCCTCGACGCGCAGCACGAACACGCCGCCGTGCCGCCGCGCGTACAGCCAGTTGAAGAGCGCCGTGCGCGCGCCGCCGATGTGGAGATAGCCGGTGGGCGAGGGCGCGAACCGGACGCGGGGAGCGTTCATGACCGAGGAGCGGCCGATTAGCACACCAAAGCCGGGGCCGTAGGGTGTATCCTCGCCGCCCGCATGAGCCCGGGGTCCGGCGATCCGCCGAGCGAAGACAGCAAGGCGCCCTCGTCGGAGGTCGGCTCGGACCGCGCGTCGTTGATGCTCGAGGGCATGGAGCTCCTGTCGGCGTCGGTGCCGAGCCACGACCTGTCCGACTTCGACTCGCTCGCGGTCGAGGAGAGCATGTTCGACGTGCCGTCGTCGTCGATGCGCTACGTCGGCCTCGGCGACGACGTGACCGTGCTCGTGATCGACGCCGCGAAGAAGCGCCGCGATCAGCTCGAGCGCGTGCTCGGGCGGCGCTACCGCGTGCTCACCGCGAGCAGCGCGGGCGAGGGGCTCGTCCTCGGCCGCAGCGCGGTCCCCGACCTCATCGTCGCCGACATGGAGCTCGGCGACGCGAATGGCCACGAGCTGTGCGCGGCGGTCAAGACCGATCCCGGGCCGCTCGCGCGCACGCCCGTCGTCCTGCTCTCGCACAAACAGGATCTTCAGCAGAAGCTCGCGGCGCTCGATCGCGGCGCCGACGATTTCCTGGTGAAGCCGGTGCACGTCGCCGAGTTGAGGTCGCGCGTGCGCAACCTCGTCCGCATCCGTCGTCAGGAGCGCGAACTGCTCGACGCCCTGCGGGCGCTCGAGGCGCGCGACGGGATCATCACGCAGGACATCCTGCGCGCCCGCGATTTTCAGCAGAGCCTGCTGCCCGGACCCACGCGGACGGCGGGCCTGTCGATCGAGGTCACGTACCAGCCCGCCGAGATGGTGGGCGGCGATCTCTACGACGTGTTCGTGGTCGAGGAGGGCCGCGTGCGGGTGTTCCTCGCCGACGCGCCGGGGCACGGCGTCCCGGCCGCGCTGACGACGATGTTCATCAAGAG
This sequence comes from Myxococcota bacterium, assembly GCA_963169165.1. Taxonomy (GTDB): domain Bacteria; phylum Myxococcota_A; class Polyangia; order Polyangiales; family Polyangiaceae; genus JADLFU01. Next base: position 40,423 of record CAUJFL010000153.1, read on the forward strand.
CCAGTACGAGCTGTGCAAGCGCGACGCGCGCACGCCCGACGAGGCGCTGACGGCGATGAACCGCAGCCTCGCGGGCACCTACGGCCAGCTCGGCCTGCACTTCACGGCCGTGTGCTTCGACCTCGACGCCCGCCGTCGCATCGTGCGCTGGGCCTCGGCCGCGCACCCGCCGCTCGTGCGGATCGAGGGAGCGTCGGTGACCGAGCTCGAGACCGGCGGCGCGTTCGTCGGGCTCGACGAGGACGCCACGTTCGCGACGGGCGAGGTCGAGCTGGCGCGCGGCGCGCGTGTCTACGCGTACACCGACGGCCTCGTCGAGCAGCCGAGCCCGACGGGCGAGCCGTTCGGCGAGGCGCGCCTCGCGGCCGCGCTGCTCGAGGCGACCAGGCTCGGGCGCGGCGCGGGGAACCTCACCTGCCACCGCGTCGCGATGTGGGCCGGGCCGACGCCGCCGTACGACGATCTGACCCTGCTCGGGGTCAGGCTCGTCGAGCCGCGCTGAGCACGGACGCGCGCCCCAAGGGCCTGGGCAAAAATTATGGAAGTGGGACAATGTAGGCAATGTAGGATGGAAATAATCTCTCCGGAGACGGTGTTGACGGGTGCACGATGGGCGTCGTGGACCAAGTTCGGAAGAGGTTCGAGTTGCTGAAGTCG
>CAUJFL010000154.1 GCA_963169165.1 Myxococcota bacterium
GAGGATCTTCGCGGTGTCGCCGACGCTGTACGATTTCTTGTCGGGCACGAGCTCGACGCGCTGATCGTCGCCGTCGGCCCACGGCGTCGCGCCAGGCCCGATCACGTACAGGCCCGTGCTCGCCGCGAGCGGGTTGCCGCGGGCGTCGGCGCCGGTCGCGCGGAGCAGGTGGTACCCCGAGTCGGCGGCCCGCAGCTCGCACCGCGCGGGGCGCTGATCGTCGCTGGTGAGCGCGCACGAGCCCGCCGGCGTGTCGACCGCGACGATCTCCGAGTGCGCGCGGCCGCCGCCCGCGTCGACGCGCGACACCTTCCACGTGCGGCGCAGCAGCTCGACGCGCGCCCGCTGGCCCGCGCGCCGCTTCCCTGAGGGCTCGACCGCGATGAGCTCGGCGCGCACGGCGTCGCCCGCCTTGACGAAGCCCTCGTTCGCGGCGCGCACCCCGAGATAGAGCTCGCCCGGGTGTACGAACGCGGTGGCCGCGCTCGCCAGCGTCTGGCGCGAGAGATCCCGCACCTCCGTCTCGCACTCGATCGTCTCGGCGCCGCGCTGGCCTGGCATCTCGAGCCTGGTGGAGGCCGTCACCTTGCCTTCTCGGTCGAGCTTGCCGTCGCGCGAGACGAGACGCGCGGCGTGCGGTGAGGTCTCGGGGTGCGCGCTCTGGTACGGCTCGTCGCTCGTCTCGAACGAGTCGGCGCCGGGAGGAGAGAAGTACGCCGCCGAGCGGACCAGCTCGACGTGTCCGTCGGCGCCGCTCATCGGCGCGCCGAACAGGTACATCCCCTTGCCGACGCAGGTCAGCTCGTCGCCGCGCACGTAGTCGCGACGATCCGTCTCGACCTTCACCTCGAGCTCGGTGGGACGAAACTCGGCGACCTCGAACGACGCCCAGCCGCGCCGCTCGTCCTTTCCGTCGGTCGACAGCTGGATCTCGTAGCGGCCCAGCTTGGCCGTCTCCGGCACCGCGACCTCGTCGTGGAACGATCCGAACGGCGACAGCGTCGCCGTGAAGCGGGAGAGCTCTTCTCCCTCGGGGCCCGTCACGACGGCGACGACCCTGGCGCCAGAGGGGACGGACAGCCCGCGCCTGTCGCCGTCGCGGACGAGGCCCTTCACCTTCACCTTGTCGCCGGGCCGGTACAGACCGCGATCCGTGAAGAGCAGCGCGCGTCCACGCTCGCAGTCGCGGCAGCCGTCGGAGGCGCCGAAGCGATAGAGCTCGAGCGTGTCGTCGACGCGGCGGTAGGACCAGTCGTCGCCCGCGCGCGCGATGATGACGGCGGGCTTGTCGTCGCCGGGAGCGGGCGATGACGGCAACGGCAGCCGGGCGAAGCCGTCTCGGTCGACCTTGACGGCGGTCGCGGCCGGTGCGCCGGGCGCGCGCATCGAGACCTCTGCCTGGGTCTCGGGCGCGCCGGTCGAGAGTCGCGTGACCCACACGAGGGCCGCGCCGGCCTCGAGCTTCGCGGTGATGCCGAGATCGGTGACCTGCACGATCTGCTCACGCGTGCGCGTGCGCCGCTCGTCCTGCCACGACGCGGCGATCGTGGCCGCGCCCTTCCCGGTCGCGCCGAGCACGCGCGCGAGCGGGATCGAGTGGCGCGCGAGCCGGTTGCGCCCGCCGCTCGACACGGTCGTCGTGAACGCCCCGGCGCGCGCGGCGATCACGTCGACCACCTCTTCCGGCTTGCGGCGCGGCGCCTCGGCGAGCTGGAGCACGTCGTCGATGGAAAGCGGCGCGGCGGCGAGCCTGAGCTTGGCCACGTTGGTCGAGAACACCGGCACGTCGCGCGCGAGGCTCGGCTCGAGGTACGTGCCGTCGACGCCGAGCTCGACCTCGGGCTCGTGGTCTCCCATCGTGAGCGTCAGCCGCGCCTCCTGCGTCAGCGGCTGCTTGAACTCGTCGACGAGCTGCCGCCGCCGCCTGGGCTTGACCTTCACCGTGTACGTGCGCCCTGCCTTGAACGGGCCGTCGAGGTACACCGACGAGACGAGCTGATCGTCCGCGAACGCTGGCCAGTCGAGCTTGACGGGGGGCTCTAGCTCGATGGCGTCGCGGAGGTCCTTGGCCTTCACGCGGTTGGAGAGCGCGAGCGACACCCAGCCGTTGGGTCGACAGCCCGCGCCGCGCTCGGAGCAAGTCAGGCCGGTCACCGCGAGCGGTCCGTACGTGCGCAGCTCGACGGTCTGGTCCTTCTTCGCGGTCACCGGCCCCTCGAGCCCTCTCAGCGACGCGTCGACGGTGAGCGTGACCGGCGAGTCCTCGGGCAGCGCGGCCGCGGGCGCGATGACCCACCGCTCGGGAGACTCACCGGCGGTGACGGTGAACGCGAGCTTGCCAGCGGGCCCCTCGAGGCGGACCGCGCGCTCGAGCTCGGCCTTCGCGATCGGCTGGTTGAACCGCGCGTCAATCTTCACGTCGCGCGGCAGGCCCGTCGCGCCCGTCCGCGGGGTGGTGGAGACGAGGCGCGGTCGGCTGGTCGTGAACCGCTCCGCCCGCGCCTCCGCCAGCGTCGAGCCGTCGAGTGCCCTCGTCCCGGCGGGGATCTCGACCGTGAACTCGGTGCCGCGCGGCAGGCCGCCCTTCGTCACGAACCTCGCGGCGCGCGAGCCGACCCACTCCCAGTGGCCGGGGACGCTCGGCGACAGCTTGACCGGCACCGGCGCGTCGGCGCCGAGCGCGCGCATCGCGCGGCTCCACGCGACCGTGATCTCCGCGTCGACGTCGAGCTCGCCCGACGGGCTCACGTGAACGACGTCGAACGGCCCGTCGTCGCGCGTGGGCACGCGGTCGCCGCCGGGCGTGAGCGTCCCGCGCGGCGCGACCCTGGGGGCGAGGCTGCCCGCGCACGCCGAGAGCGCGAGGAGCCCGAGGAGTGAGAGCGGCAGCGCGCGGTGGGTCGACGGCATCGGGGGGCGATACCCCGGACGGCGAACGACCACGACCCTCATCGAGCGCCGCGCGATCGCGCGCCGCGCTCACCGCCCGCGGGCCCGGACGGACCGGCGCTCGCGCCACCCGCCGCCCGCGCTCGCGCGCCGGGTCAACGCCTCCCCCGCGAGCGGCGAGGCAGCGTACCAAGCAGGTCAGCGGGGCGCGGAGAGTCACCCGCTCACGCCAGGTCTTCCGCGGCGAAGCACGAGACGCTACGCGCGGTCCATGGCGGCCGTGAACCTCTCGAACAGGTACAGCGAGTCGTGCGGGCCCGCGGCCGCCTCGGGGTGATACTGGACGCTGAACGCGTCGAGGCTCTTCGCGGCGAGGCCCTCGCTCGTGCGATCGTTGAGGTGTACGTGCGTCGTCTCGGCCTTGCCGCCGAGGCTGTGCAGCTCGACCGCGAACCCGTGGTTCTGCGTGGTGATCTCGATCTTGCCGGTTGACAGATCGAGCACGGGCTGGTTGATCCCGCGGTGGCCGAACTTGAGCTTGTACGTCGTCGCGCCGAGCGCGAGCGCGAGCAGCTGGTGGCCGAGGCAGATGCCGAACAGCGGTTTTTTTCCGAGCAGCGCGCGGACAGTCTCGATCCCGTAGGTGACCGCCGCGGGATCGCCTGGCCCGTTGGACAGGAACACGCCGTCGGGCGCAAGCTCGAGGATCGCCTCGGCCGAGGTGGTCGCGGGCACGACGGTGACCTTGCAGCCCGCGTCGACGAGGCACCGCAGGATGTTGCGCTTGGCCCCGAAGTCGACGGCGACGACGTGCCGCGTCTGGGGCGCGGGCGGGGTCGGCGCCCACACGCCGCGCGACTCGGTGAAGACGTGAGGTTCTGTCGGCGTGACCTCGCGCACGAGATCGAGGCCGCTCATGTCGCGGGCCTCTCGCGCGCGCCGCACGAGCACGTCGGGCGCGTCGGTGCCGATGGCCGCGTTCTGCGCGCCGTGGTCGCGCAGGTGCCTCGTGAGCTTGCGGGTGTCGACGCCGGTGATGCCGACGACGCCGTGCCGCGCGAGGTACGCGTCGAGCGGCTCCTTGGACCGCCACGACGAAGTCACCGGGCTCGCGTCGCGAGCGACGAAGCCGGCGACGTGCGGCGCGTCGGTCGCGGCCTCGGTGTCGTCGCCGTTGACGCCGGTGTTGCCGATGTGCGGCGTCGTCATCGCGACGATCTGCCCGCGGAACGACGGATCGGTGAGCACCTCTTCGTAGCCGGTCAGGCCAGTCGTGAAGACGGCCTCACCGGTCGTCGAGCCCTTGGCGCCGAAGGCCCAGCCGGGCAGCACGGTGCCGTCGGCGAGGCACAGGTGCGCGCGCTCGCCGCTCACGCCGCGCCTCGCTCGTGGACGACGCGTCCGCGCGCGACCGTGAGATCGATGGCGCCGACGAGCTCGCGCCCCAGGAACGGAGTGTTCATCGACTTCGATCGGAGCGTGCTCCTGTCCACCTTCCACCTCGCGTCAGGGTCGAACAAACAGAACGAAGCCTCGGCGCCCTCGCGTGGAT
>CAUJFL010000155.1 GCA_963169165.1 Myxococcota bacterium
GTGCGCTGGTCGAACAGCCCGAGTCGTGGCCACTCGGCCAGCGTCACCACCTCGCCCGACGCGACGTCGAGGGTGAGCAGCCGCTGGCGACGGGCCCACCCGCTGCCCAACTCGTCCAGCACCCACAGACGCCCTCGATGCTCCTCGCCGCCGGGCTGGTAGGTGCTGGCGAGGACGTTCGTGGGCCGGGGGCCGAACAGCTCCACCTGTTGCCAGCGCGGAGGCCCACCCTCGAGCTGCGCCCGCCACAGCTCGCCCGACGGCCGCCCCGCGCGCTCTCCGCCCGCCCCGCTGCCGCGACGACGCGCGTTGCGACCCGACGATCGGTCGAGGGCATCCGAAATCGCGACGTTCAGCGACACTGTCGGGAGGCTACCACACGTCCGCCCCGCGAGGTCGTCGCCGGTGTCGTCTCGCCGCTCACGCACACTCAATGTAGGCGGTTCAAGGCCTGGGGCCGCGTGGTCTCGTCGGTCGCGCCGCGGCCACGCGGGCTGATGCAGGAGGAATCGCGACGTGCAAGGCCGCGTAGATGTAGAACTCGGTGTCGCCACCCTCGTTGCCGAAGTAGCCGGTCGAGCTGTACTCGGCGGCGGCCACGAGCTCGAGCGCGGGCAGCCCTGGCTGGATCGGAGCCATCTGGTCGTCGCCGTCGTACCTGTAGCGTGGCGGCGAGCTGTTGAAGACAGGCGGCGACACCACCCACGTCGGCGCGCGCGACGCTGGCGTCGCGAGCGGAAGCACGTCGGCCATGATGTAGGGATCCATCCGGTGGTCGAAGTGAAGCTTCTCGGCCTCCGTGGGGAACCGCTTCAGCTCCCACGTCTCATCGGCGCACGTCTCGACGAGGTACGGGTGAAGCGTCACCTCGAGCCCCAGCTCCAGCGCGACGCGGGCGATGTCGAGATCGCGCCCCTTCAGCGTCGTGACATTGCGCGCGTTGATCGGCCTCACCTGCCTCTGCCATCGGACGTCTTGGCTGTACATGTGAAAGCAGGGGAAGCCCAGCGTGCCCCCGCGGGGCAGAAACGCCTTCGACGCCATCGCCGCAGCCAGCTCGTCCTTCAGTCGAGATGGCTCGTTGCCAAGCTCGTGCGTCGACAGGGCGCCGGGCGCCCTGCGCAGCGTGTAAGTGAGGGTCACACGACTGCCCGACCAGACGCGGTCTATGGCGTGATCCACGTCGCCGAAGAACGCCCCCCAGCGCAGCCGCCGGGGGTCTGGATCTCGCTCGATCTCATGGCCCCAGTCGAAGACGACGTCTGCGCCATGGTGCATCGCGACGAGCGCGCCGCCCGAGAAGTGTGACGGCAGACAGACGACGAGGGAACCCATCATCTCGTCGCCACGCGGCGTGTCCTTGTGGGGCACGAAATGGCCGCCGTCGCCGTAGATGTTCAGCGCGTGCAGCTCGGCCGTGATCGGGCCCTCGTCCGACGGCAGCAACGCTCGCCTCACCTCGTCGAGGATCCCTGCCTTCGCGGGGTCGAACGTGACCTCGAACGCGCCCCCCGCGGCGTTCAGCTGAACGGCCTTGCGAACGGACGGATCGTAGCGCGTCTTCCGGCCCTTGCCGAACTTCGCGGGCGCGCAGCACGCGTGCAGCCGCTCGTTGAGCAGGCGTTGTTCGCTGCCGTTCTTCGCCGGGATGACCGAGAAGAGATGTCCGCCTTGCACGCGAATGTCGAGCGGCTTTTTCGTCACGACCGAGCCACCGCACGCGAACGGCGACGTGATGCCGTGCACGGCGTTCGCGAGCCTCTCGAGCGTGCCGGGGTCGGTCGAAGCGGCGGGCATGGGAGTTCTCGGCTTCGCCATCGCGGCGCACGAGACGCCTTGCGCTCGCTCGCCGACAATGCCGGCGTTCTCGAGGTCGGAATGTCAGCGCGGCTGCGTCGACAGGGCGCCCTGGCCCCCTCGCTCGGGGTACCCCAGGTGCTGTGTCCGCAGCGCGAACGGGACGGCGGTCAGGAGGTCGAAGCGCCGCTGGAGCTCGCTCCCGAGCTCGCCGGCTACCCTGGCCTTCGACGCGCGAGCAGCCGAGGAAGAGGGTCTCCTGGTGCTGCCTCTCGGCTCGTAGCCGACCTGACAGCTGCCAGCGGGAACCGTGACCTTGGGCTTGTGCCGTGGAGACGGCGGCGGTGTCGCGCGCAGCTCGCCGCGAAGCCAGCACAACACGCCATACCTATCACGCCTGGTGCGCCCGAGGCATCGACTGTCGCGTCGGAGACGCTCCTCTCCTGGCGCGCCCGACCTCCACGTTGAATCGAACTGGCCGACTCGGGCGTGCCGTACTAGCCAGGTGCCGCGATCCACCACATCGCCTCCGAGACGCGCCATGCTCACCCGCCTCCGCATCAAGAACTTCAAGGCCTGGGGCGACCAGCTCTGGCAGCCAGGCGTGCGGCTCGCGCCGGTCACGCTGTTCCTGGGGCCGAACTCGGCCGGGAAGACCTCGCTGTTGCACGCGCCGCTGCTGTTGAAGCAGACGTTCGAGAGCCCCGATCGCACGATCGAGCTCAACACGGGCGGGCAGCCGACCGATCTCGTCGACGTGGGCACGGCCGAGTCGCTGCTGTTCGACGGCGCCAAGGATGACACGCTCGGGCTCGCGTTCGGCCTCGACGGAGAGTGCGAGTACGAGGCCACGTTCTCGCGCGGCGGCGCGGCGCTCAACGTCGCGCGCCTCGCGCTCCGCCAGGGCGATCGCGTGTTCACGGCGACGCGACAGAGCAAGGGCGGATACCTGCTCGAGGCCCCCGGCTACGCCCCGGGCATGCTCGGCGGCCGCCGGGACGCGAAGCGGACCTACCAGCCCGAGCGAGCGGTCGCGTTCTCCGCCGAGGCGGTGGCGGCGCTCGGCCCGGCCGGCACCGAGGCGCAGGATCTCTCGCTGCGGCTCCGTCAGGCCGTCACCGAGCTCTCGTACCTCGGTCCGCTGCGAGGCTTCCCGGAGCGCACGTACCTGTGGAACGGGGCCGAGCCGCGCGGCCTCGGCAAGAACGGCGAGAAGGCCGCCCACGCGCTGCTCGCCAGCGCCAACTCTCGCGCGAAGGCGCGCGACGGCGAGGAGGGCGGGCGTGGCTGGCTCGTGCAGCAGGTGTCGCGCTGGCTCGAGGCGCTCGGCGTCGCCGACGAGCTCAGCCTCGAGCGCCAGGGCGGCTCGCGTCACTACGAGATCCAGGTGCGCCGCGGGGCGCGCAAATCCAACCTGATGGACGTCGGCTTCGGCATCTCCCAGGTGCTGCCGATGGTGGTGCTCGCGCACTTCGTCCCGCGGGGCGCGACCATCATCGCCGAGCAGCCCGAGATCCACCTGCACCCGCGCGCGCAGACGGGGCTCGCCGTGCTGATGGCCAGCGTGGCGAAATCCCGCGGCGTGCAGTTCATCGTCGAGACCCACTCGGAGCACCTGTTTCGCAGGCTGCAGTACCTGCTCGCCGCCGGCGAGCTCACCCCCGAAGACTGCGCGTTGTATTACGTCGAGCGCGACGAGCCCTCGGCCAAGCTGACCGCGCTCGCGGCCAACGAGTACGGCCAGATCGCCAACTGGCCCGCGCAGTTCTTCGGCGACGCCATGGGAGAGACCGAGCGTCAGGTGAAGAAGATCCTCGAGCGCAAGCGCGCCGAGCGGGGAGGCGCGGGTGGCTGACTGCCTCGTCGACACCAACGTGCTCATCGTCGCCAGCGCCGCCGTCGAGCCGCGCTACGCCGACGTCACGGTCGACGAGCGCCGCGTCGAGGTGGTGTTCGACTGGCTGCGTCAGTTTCGTGACGACGACGGTCGAAGGCTCGTGCTCGACGAGCTGTGGAAGATCTACGACGAATACAACAACAAGCTGGGCGCCCAGCATTTCGGCCTCCAGGTGGTCCACCACAAGCTGCAGTCTTGCCTCCGCACCGTGCCGGTCGACTACGACGCCGACGGGTTCGCGAGGGTCCCGCCGGGGCTCGAGGTCATCGACAATTCTGACAAGAAATTCGTCGCCGCTGCGCTCGCGAGCCCCGCCGACATCCACATCGTCAACGCCGCCGACAGCGACTGGCGCGAACAGGCCGACGCGCTCGGGGAGCACGGCGTGGTGGTGGTGGAGCTCTTGTGAACCACCTCCTCAAGTTTCCACACACACCTCACATTGCGTGGTTGAGCGCGGGTCGCCCACGCGAGGACAAGGTGCTCGCGCCCGACGAGGTGGAGGAGCTGCTGTCGGGCGAGGTCGTGGTCGAGGAGAAGGTCGACGGCGCCAACCTCGGCTTCTCGGTCGACGAAGGGGGGGCGCTGCTCGCGCAGAACCGGGGCAAGCTCCTCGAGCTCGACGCGCTCCAGGGGCAGTGGCGGCCGCTGAGGCGCTGGCTCGTCGAGCGCCGCCACGCGCTCGTCGACGCGTTGGCTCCCGGACTGACGCTGTTCGGCGAGTGGTGCTTCGCCGTTCACAGCGTCCGGTACACGCGCCTGCCCGACTGGTTCGTCGCGTTCGACGTGCTGGACCGCGCGTCGGGCAGGTTCTGGAGCGCGGATCGACGCAGCGAGCTCGCCGCCGGGCTAGACGTCCGCGTCGTCCCCGAGCTCGGGCGCGGGCGCTTCGACGTCGCCGCGCTCACGCGGCTGCTCGGGCGCTCGCGGCTCACCGAAGGCCCCGCCGAGGGGTTGTATGTGCGGCGCGAGGAGGATGGTCACCTCGTCGCGCGCGCGAAGCTCGTGCGCGCCGAGTTCGTGCAACAGATCGACGAACACTGGTCCAAGCGGCAGCTCGAACAGAACTCGCTCGCCGGGCCAGCGCGCGCGTGAGCGTTGCACGTTGAACCGGCGACGCCGCGGCCCTACAAGGGTTCGATGCGCGCTCCGTACCTCAGCTTCGGCTGCCTCCTTCCGCTGATCCTCACGGCGTTCGTCGCCTGCGGCGGCGACGACTCTGCGCCCGCCTCGACGACGCCTGGCGCGGCGGGCAGCGGGGGCGGCGGCGCCGCGGGCGGCGCGGGCGCGACGAGCGCGGGCGCAGGCGGCGACGACGTGGCGCACGGCCCGTTCACGCCGCCACGCTACGCGCCCGGCGCGCGCCCCGCCGAGGTCACCTTCCCTGCCAAGTTTCTCTTCGGCTCCGCGAGCGCGGCCCAGCAGGTCGAGGTGGGCCTGAAGACCGACTGGGTCGAGTGGGCGAAGCTCCCCGGCAAGGTCGCCAACGGCGAGAGCCCCGACGGCGGGCCCGACTTCTTCGCGCACGTCGACGGAGATCTCCAGGCGATGAAGGACGCCAAGCTCGGCGTCTATCGATTTGGCATCGAGCTCGCGCGGGTCTTCCCCACGCGCGAGTCGTTCGACCAGAACCAGCCCGACGCCGACGGCCTCGCGAAGTACGACCAGCTGCTCGACAAGCTGCAGGCCGCCGGCATCACGCCGATGGTCACCCTGCAACACTTCTCGTGGCCGAGCTGGCTGAGCGCCGTCGGCGGCGGCGCCAGCAAGGAGAAGCAAGGCTGGGAGCGCGCCGACGTCGAGCAGGTGTTCGTCGAGTGGGCGCGCCGCGTGGCCGCGCGCTGGGGCAAGCAGGTCGACTGGTGGATCACGGTCAACGAGCCCAACGTGCTCTCGACCGTCGGCTACGTGCTCGGCGCCTGGCCGCCGGGCGCGGCCGAGCCCGAGCGCATGGCCGCCGTCCAGCGCGCGCAGCTCTTCGCCCACGCGAAGGCGTACGACGCCATACACCAGGTCGACACGCTCGACGCCGACGGCGACGGCGAGGCCGCGCAGGTGTCGATGGCGTTTCATCAGCGGGTGTACCAGCCGCGCGACCCACAGAACCCCGAGGACATCGCCGCGACGGATCACGCGACCTACTTCTGGAACTACTGGTACCTGCACGCGCTCGTCCGCGGCGACTACGATCACGACTTCGACGAGCGCCTCGACGGCCCCGACGACAAGCAGGCGGCGCCCGAGCTGGCCGCGCGCCTCGATTTCATCGGCCTCAACTACTATGGCCGGTCGATCGTGGCCGAGAAGGCCGTGAAGGTTCCGTACATGGGCTCGCAGCCCTCGCAGATGAACCTCCCCGGCGGCCTCCCCAAGTCCCAGATGGGCTGGGATCTCTACGCCGACGGCTTCGGAGAGGTCATGGAACAGCTGAAGCCCTTCGGGTTGCCAGTGTTCATCACGGAGAACGGCGTCGCCGCGCTGCCGACCGAGCCGACCCGGCCGCGCTACATCGCCGAGCACCTGTTCGAGGTCGGCTGGGCGATCCAGCGCGGGCTCGACGTGCGCGGCTACACCTACTGGTCGACGACTGACAATTTCGAGTGGCAGAGCGGCTACTGTCCGCAGATCGGGCACTACCACGTCGACGTCACCAAACCTGATACACCACGCACCCCACCCAACAACCGCCACACGAGCGCCCAGAACGC
>CAUJFL010000156.1 GCA_963169165.1 Myxococcota bacterium
CGCTGCTGTGCGTGACGAGCCTGCACAGCCGCAACATCATGCTGGAGAACGGCGGCGACGTGGTCGTGAACCTCCTCGCGATGTGGACGCTGTTCTTGCCGCTCGGGCGGCGCTTCTCGATCGACGCGATGGCGAGGTCCCTCGCGGACAAACCCGAGACCCACCCGCGCGACCTCGACGACCGCGAGCCTCGCGCGGACACGCGGCCGGTGACGTCGCTCGCGTTCGCCGCGATCGTCCTCAACCTCGTCGCCATCTACCACCTCAACGTCGTCCACAAGGACGGCGCGCCGTGGCGTGATCTCACCGCCGTTCACTATGTCATGTGGACCGATCGCCTCGTCGAGCCGACGGGGCTCTGGCTGCGGCTGCGCGCCCCGCTCGCGCTCTACCAGGCGCTGACGATCGGGACGTTCGTGCTCGAGCGCGCCGTCACGATCCTGTTGCTGTCGCCGCTCCAGCTGCGCGCGTGTCGTCGGGTCGCGGCGTTCACGATCGTGATGCTGCACCTCGGCTTCCAGACGGTCGGCACGTATGGATTGTTTGGATTCGCGATGATGTTGCACGCCGTGCTGCTGCTCGGCCCCGAGGATTGGGACGCGCTCGCCGCGAGGATGCGCGCGCGGCTGCCCTCTCGCACCGTGATCTACGACGCCTCGTGCGGGGTCTGCTTCGCCCTCGCGAGGGTGCTGAAGCGGCTCGACCACCTGGGCAAGCTCGAGCTCCGCCCGAGCGACGGCGCGCTGCCGCGCGGGATCGAGCCCGAGCTGACCGAGCGGACGCTCGTCGTCGTGCGCCCCGATGGCGCCTGGTTCACCGAGGCCGAGGCCGTGCGACAGACGCTGGTCGCGCTGCCGTACGGCGTCGTGCTCGCGAAGGCGCTCGCGCTCCCGTTCGTCTCCACGGTCGCGCTGCGCGCGTACCAGCGCTTCGCCGCGCGCCGACGCGAGGTGTCGCTGCTGCTCGGTCTCGACGCGTGCGGGCTCCCCCGTGAAGAGGGCGTGCGCGCGACCTGGGCGCCCCCGCCGCCGCGCGAGCCGTTTCTGGGGGCGCGCGCGAGCGGCGCGTTGTCCACCACCGCGGTCGCCGTGCTGATGCTCGCGGCCGCGTCGCAGCTCGCCGCCGAGAACCGCGGGCTGCCCCGCTGGTTGCCGCGTCCGAGCGTGCAGCCGCCGATGCTCGCCGCGATCGCGCAGTATCCACGGATGTTTCAGGGCTGGAGCATGTTCGCGCCCACGCCGCCGTACGACGACGGCTTCCTGGTGGTCGACGGCGTCACGATCGACGGCCGCCACATCGATCCGCTGCGCGACGGAGCGCCGGTCGATTTCTCCCTGCCGCCGGTCGAGCGCGGCTTCCTCGTGAGCCAGCTCTGGTACGAGTTTCACGAGCGGCTGCGCCGAGACGTCAACGCGCGTTACCGCGACTATCTCCGCGAGCACCTGTTTCACTGGCACGCGCTCGAGGGGCGACCGAGAGACCGGCTGGCGTCGTTCGAGCTCTACTGGGTGTCGCGTCGGACCAACCCCCCGAAGACGATCAGGCGCGAGCCCACGCGCCGGCTCAAGCTGATGGAAGCGCGGGCGCCCTCGGGCGCCGAGCGCCTGCCGCTCGTGTCGCCCTCCGCGTCCGCGAGCCCGTGATCAGCGCTCGGACAGCGGGGCCGGCGGCTCGACCGTCGGCGCGCGCGTCGAGATCGTGTCGTCCTCGATGATCGACGGCGACGAAAGCCGGGGCGCGGTGTCCTCGACGAGCCGGATCAGCACCACGGTGATGTTGTCCTCGCCGCCGTTGGCGTTGGCGCTGTCGATCAGCTTGCGGGCGCCAGACTGGATGTCGTCGTCGAACACCAGCCTTCGGATGTCGTCGTCCTGCAGCATCCCGTTGAGGCCGTCGGAGCACAGCACGTAGGTGTCGCCGACCTGCGGCTCGTCCGACTGCAGATCGACCACGACGTCGCGCTGCATGCCGAGCGCCCGCGTGATCACGTTCTTGGGGAGCTCGGCGCGCTGATCCTCGGACAGATCCGGCATCGCGAGCAGGTAGTCGTTGAGCAGCGAGTGATCGCGCGTGAGGAGCTTGATCTCGCCCTCGCGCACCCGGTAGCACCTGCTGTCGCCGACGTGACCCACGAAGAGGCGGTTCTTCGCGGGGGAGTACATCGCGCCGACCACCGTGGTGCCCATGCCGTGGCACTCGCGCGACCGCTCGCTCTTGTCGAGGATCTGGCGGTTCGCGACGCGGATGCCCGTGACCAGGCGGTTCTCCTCCTCGGTCAGGTTGGTGTCGAAATGGAATGGCCAGGTGACGTCATCGCTGGCCGTCGAGCGGAAGAACTCGGCGATGGTCTCTGTCGCGATCTTGCTCGCGACGTCGCCCGCGCGGTGGCCGCCCATCCCGTCGGCGACGATGAACAGGCTGAAGTCGTCGAGCACGACGAACGAATCCTCGTTGTGCTCGCGTTGCATCCCGCGATCGGTCAGACCGCAAGCGACGGCGCGGAGGCGGGGGCGAGAGTCGGCCATTCGGGGAGGTGTCGGACCTTGCTTGCGCGGGTTTCGTAACGGTGTCACGCGAGAAACTTCGGTGTCAAGCGCCGCTCGCGGCGCTCATACGTCGAGGATGTCCTTCTCCTTGGACCCGACGAACGCGTCGACCTGCTTCGTACCCTCGGCGACGATCTCTTCTGCCTTCTTCTTGCCTCGATCGACCTCGTCCTCGCTCGCCTCGCCGTCCTTGGCGAGATCGGCGAGCAGCTCGAGCGCGTCGCGTCGGGCGTTGCGCACCGTGACCTTGGCCTCTTCCCCCTGCTTCTTGGCGAGCTTCACCAGCTCCTTGCGGCGCTCCTCGGTGAGCACCGGCACCGGCACGCGGATGAAATCGCCGTCGGGCTGCGGGTTCAGCCCGAGCTCGGCCTCGCGGATGGCCTTCTCGACGAGCTTGATGGCCGTCTTGTCCCACGGCTTCACGGTCAGCAGGCGCGGCTCGGGCACGTTGATGGAAGCCATCTGGGACAGCTGCGTCGGCGTGCCGTAGTAGTCGACCCGCACGCTGTCGAGCATCGACGCGGCGGCTCGCCCCGTGCGCACCTTCGCGAGCTCGCGCTTCAACGCATCGTGCGCCTTGGCGATGGAGGCGCGCAGATCCTGGTGGACGTCTTCGATCATGCCCATGGGAGAGGCGCGGACCGTACACCGTCCGCTCGTTCGTGGGTAGGCTCGTGCTCCGTGAAGAACGCATCGCTGGTCGCGAGCTCGCTCCTGTCGCTCGGTCTGTCATTCGCGGCGTGCGCGGGCGCCCCGCCGCGCCCGGTCGCGATCGAGGCCGCGCCCGACGGCGGCGCTGGCCCGCGCGCGCCGACCGCGAGTCGCGACGGAGATTTCGCCAACGCGATCCGCTCGCCCGAGGTGTGGGGCGCGCTCGCGTTCCGCGCGCCCACCGCCGCGCTGCCCGGCACCGAGGTGGTCAAGATCATCCACGATCGCAGCGACGGGCAGACCTATTTCCTGCAGAGCGAGCGCTGGCCGATCCACTACTTCTTCGCTCGGCGGTTCCTGTCGACCGCGGCCCACCCGGTCGGCGACGAGGGCGTGTTCAACCGGCGCGAGTACCACCGCCCCGACCGCCGCTTCGTCCTCGCGAGCCTCTCGCGCTACCCGGGCGACGTGTGGGCGTTCGAGCTGTACGCGAGCGACGAGCTGTCGCTCGACGAGACCGCCAAGGTCTTCTCCATCGTGCGTGATCGTGTCCACTTCGGCCGCGAGCTCCGCTATCGACCCGTGCCGCTCGCGCACGACGGCGATCCCCGCGCGCGCGCGCTGATGCCCGTCGTGGAGTCGGCCGAGCTGTTCGCGAAGGTCACGTTCCAGCCCCTCGAGCTCGGGACGGCGTTCGGCTACGTGCGCGTGTTTCCACCCGGCAAGCTGCCGGAACCCGGCGAGCTGCGACCGTTCGACATCGTCGTGCTGGGCACGCTGCCCGAGGACATCCCGGTGGTCGCGGGCGTGATCTCCGAGGAGGTGCAGGCGCCGCTCGGGCACATCAACGTCCTCTGCCACAATCGCAAGACGCCCAACCTCTTCGTCAAGGGCGCGACGTCGCGCGACGACGTGCGGCGCCTCGCCGGCAAGCTCGCCCGCCTCGAGGTCACGCCGCTCGGGTTCACGCTCACGGAGGCGACCCAGGCCGAGGCCGAGGCGGGCTGGGAGAAGGCGAGGCCGAAGCAGGTCACGCGCCCCGTCCGTGACGACAGCGACGTGGGGATGCCCGCGCTCGATCGACTGTCGCTCGCGGACGTCCCGCGCGTCGGCGCGAAGGCCGCGCAGCTCGGGCTCGTCACACAGCTCGCGCGCGGCAGGTTCCGCGTGCCCAGGGGCTTCGGCCTCCCGATGAGCGCTTACGCCGCCTTCTTGCGGCACAACGGCCTCGACGCGCGGATCACGGCGATGCTCGCCGACCCCTCGTTCTCCCGCGATCCTTCGGCGCGCAAGCGCGCGCTCGACGAGGTGCGGGCGGCGATGGAGGCCGCGCCGGTGCCGCCCGCGATCGTCGACGGCCTGCTCCGTCGCGTCGCAGAGGCCCTGCCGCCCGGTCGCGTGCGCCTCCGCTCGTCGACCAACTCGGAGGATCTCCCGGGCTTCAACGGCGCCGGACTGTACCGCTCGACGCGGGTCGAGCCGTCCGATCGCGCCGACGTCGAGCGCGGGCTGAAGAAGGTGTGGTCGAGCGTGTGGCTGCTCGGCGCCGAGGAGGAGCGCCGCTACTACCGCATCGACTCGGCGACCGTCGGCATGGCCATCCTGGTGCAGGAGAGCGTCGACGACGACGTCGCGAACGGCGTGGCGATCACCGCGAACCCGTTCAGCCAGGGCCAGCCGGGCTTCTTCGTCAACGTGCAGCTCTCGAAGGGCGACGGCAGCGTCACCGGCGCGAGGGGCAACGAGATCCCGGAGCAGGTGCTGCTCTACCACTACGAGGATGGCAACGGCGTCGAGCGGATGAGCGCGTCGTCGCGCGCGGGCGGCAAGCCGGTGCTGACCGCCGACGACCTCGGCCGGATGCGCGGCGCGCTCGCCGCGATCCACGAGGGCTTCACCGGCGACACCTACGGGATGAGCGGCAAGGCCGTCGACGTCGAGTTCCTGATCGCCGGGCCGCGGCGCGAGGTCGTCATCGTGCAGGCCCGCCCGTACGAGGTCAGCTGGGTGAAGGAGCGCCGGTGGCTCGACGACCGCGGCCAGCCGCTGGTCCCGCGTCCGCGTTGACGCGCCCGGTGTCGAATGGGTGTAGAGTCGCGATTCGTCCATGGGAGAGACCCTGCGCGCCCGGTCGTTCGCAGCCACCCACGTAGGTCGTCGCCGCACGACGAACCAGGACGCGTTCCTCGCGGACGACGGCCTCGGGCTCTACGTCGTCGCGGACGGGATGGGCGGCCACGCGGCAGGCGAGGTCGCGAGCCAGGAGGCCGTCGAGACGATCTACGGCATGGTGAAGAAGGGGCTCGACACGATGCCCGAGCTGCGCGGCGCGGCCACCGACGACCGCGTGCGCGCCGCGTGTCGCATGGCCGAGGGCGCGATCCAGGCGGCGACCTACATCGTGTTCGCGATGGCCGAGCTCGACCGCAACAAATCCGGCATGGGCACGACCATCACGAGCCTGATCGTGCTCGGCGAGTACGCCATCTTCGGCCAGGTCGGGGACAGCCGCATCTACCGCGTCCGCGGCGACGAGGTCTCGCAGATCACGGAAGATCACACGCTCGTCGGCTGGCAGCTGAAGCAGGGGCTCATCACCCAGGAAGAGGCCGACCGGTCACCGCACCGAAACGTCATCACGCGCGCGGTCGGCAACCGCGACTACGTCCAGGTCGACACCGGCATCGTCGAGCTGAGCAGGGGCGACTGCTACCTCCTCTGCAGCGACGGCCTCCACGGCTACCTGCGCATGGAAGAGATCCCCGGCCTCTTGCGGGCGCCGACCGAGGACACCCCGCTCGCGCTGATGGATCTCGCCAACTCACGCGGTGGTCGCGACAACATCACCGCGATCGTCATCGAGGCGTACTGACCGCCGACGTCTCCCGCGCCGTCGAGCTGCTCGCGGGGCGTGAGCTCGTCGCGCTGACCGGCGCGGGTTGCAGCACCGCCTCGGGGATCCCCGACTACCGCGGTCAGGGGCGCGCGCCCCGCCGCTCGATCCAAGGCCCAGAGTTCGTGCGCGATCCAGGCGTGCGGCGGCGCTACTGGGCCCGCGCGCTCGTGGGGTGGGGCAAGCTCGTCGCCGCGCGACCGAACGCGGCGCACCACGCGCTCGCGGCCATGGAGCGCGCTCAGGCCCTCACCGGGCTCATCACGCAGAACGTCGACGGGCTGCACCGCGCCGCCGGCAGCCGCCGCGTGGTCGAGCTCCACGGCGCGCTGTCTCGCGTGGTCTGCCTGGGCTGCGGCGCGCGCGAGGCCCGCGAGGTCGTGCAAGCGCGCCTGCGCGAAGCGAACCCCTGGCTGGTCGAGGGGCCTGTCGCGCCGGACGGCGACGCCGACGTCCCCGACGCGGTGGTCGAAAGGGTCCGCGTGGTCGACTGCGACGCCTGCGGAGGTGCTTACAAACCCGACGTCGTGTTCTTCGGCGACGCGGTGCCGTCCGAGCGGGTCGAGCGGGCGTACGGCTGGGTCGACGCGGCCGACGCGTTGCTCGTCGCCGGAACGTCGCTGCAGGTCTTCTCCGGGCTGCGGTTCCTGCGGCGCGCCGCCGAGCGAGGCGCGGTGATCGTCGTCATCAACCGCGGCCCGGTGCGCGGCGAGGAGCGCGCGTCGCTGCGGCTCGACGGCGACGTGACCTCGCTGCTGCCCGCGCTCGCCGCGGGCCTGCTCGAGCGCGCGCCTCAGCCCGGGAGCCGCGCGGCGAGCTCACGCGCGACCTTCGCCGCGGACGCGCCGCTCGTCTCGACCACGACGTCCGCCGCGGCGTACAGCGGCGCGCGCTGCGCCCAGAGCGATCGCAGCTGATCCATCGCGCGGGGGTTCTCCCGCATCGGGCGACCGTCGCCCTGCGCGACGACCCTTCGCCAGTGCTCGTCGGGCGTCGCCTTCAACCACACCGTCACGCACGCTCGCGAGAGCGCCTCGTAGAGCTCGGGCTGCGTCACGATCGAGCCGCCCGTCGCCACCACGAAGTCGCCGTCGCGCGCGAGGAGCCGCGTGAGCGCCTGCCGCTCCACGCCGCGAAAATATGCCTCGCCGTGCAGCTCGAAGATCGACGCGAGCGGCATGCCCGCGAGCTCTTCGACGATCGTGTCCAGCTCGACGAACGGCGCGCGCCGCGCCCGCGCCAGCCGCGCGCCTACCGCGCTCTTGCCCGCCCCGCGGATGCCGAGCAGCGCGATCCTCCCGCCCCGCGCCGTCGTCGTCGCCCCGCCGCCCAGCGCCCGCGCGAGCCGCAGCAGCTCTCGCGCTTGCGCCTCGGTCCGACCGCGCAGCACCTCGCGGGCGAGGGCGACCGCGGGATCGTCCTCCGTCGAGGTCCCGCCGACGAGCGCGCCGACGCTGACGCCGAGCGCGCGGGCCACCGCCGCGAGCCGCTCGAGCGACACGTTGCCGTCTCCCGCCTCGATCTGGCCCAGGTACCTCAGGCTCAGGCCCGTCCGCTCGGCGAGCCCGGCCTGCGTGAGCCCCGCGCCGGTCCGCAGCTCGCGCACGCGACGCCCCACGTCGGTCAACAGCGGCTCGCTCACCGCACAAGCACTATAGTGCGCAACGAGGAACGTAAAGCGAAACTTGTGCAATATAATGCTTGATGCCGCGCAAGCCGTTCGGTAGACGAGGCGAGCATGACGGCGACGTTCACGTTCGAGACTCACCCCGATCGCTACCGCCACTGGAGGCTCACGTTCGACGGCGACGTCGCGCGCCTCGCGATGAACGTCGACGAGGAGGGCGGCCTCATCCCCGGCTACGTGCTCAAGCTCAACAGCTACGATCTCGGCGTCGACATCGAGCTCGCCGACGCGCTCACGCGCCTGCGCTTCGAGCACCCCGAGGTCCGCGCGTGCGTGGTCACCAGCGACAACCCGAAGGTGTTCTGCGCGGGCGCCAACATCACGATGCTCGGCGCGTCGACCCACGCGTGGAAGGTCAACTTCTGCAAGTTCACCAACGAGACCCGCCTCTCGATCGAGGACGCGAGCCAGCGCTCGGGCCTCAAGTTCGTCGCGGCGCTCAACGGCACGACGGCGGGCGGCGGCTACGAGCTCGCGCTCGCGTGCGACGACATCGTGCTCGTCGACGACGGCAACAGCGCCGTGTCTCTGCCCGAGGTGCCGCTGCTCGGGGTGCTGCCCGGCACCGGCGGCCTCACGCGCGTGGTCGACAAGCGCAAGGTCCGCCGAGATCGCGCCGACGTGTTCTGCACGGTGGCCGAGGGCATCAAGGGCAAGCGCGCCGTCGACTGGAACCTCGTCGACGCGCTGGCGTCACGCAGCCGGTTCGACGCCGTCGTCGCCGAGCGCGCCAAGAAGCTCGCGGCCAGCGCGCCGACCTCGAAGCGCGGCCCCGGCGTCACGCTCGAGCCGCTGTCGCCCGAGGTCGGCGACGGCACGCTCGACTACACCTGGGTGTCGGCCAGGATCGACGACAAGCAGCGCGTCGCGACGCTCACCGTGCGCGGACCGAAGGGCCCTCAGCCCCGGTCCGGCGACGAGGTCCAGGCGGCGGGATCGTCGCAGTGGTCGCTGCGCGCGTTCCGCGAGCTCGACGACGCGATCCTCAGGCTGCGCTTCCACCACCTGTCGGTCGGCCTGCTGATCCTGAAGACCGAGGGCGACCTCGAGGGCGTGCGCGCGAGCGACGAGGGGCTCGCGGCGTCGAAGGGGCACTGGCTCGCCGACGAGATCCTCGCGCTGCAGTCGCGCGTGCTACGACGCGTCGAGACCAGCGCGAAGAGCCTGTTCGCGGTCGTCGAACCCGGCAGCTGCTTCGCCGGCGTGCTGCTCGAGCTCGCGCTCGCGAGCGACCGCGTCTACATGCTGAACGATCCGTCGCGTCCCGTGCACGTCGCGCTGTCGAGCGCCAACGCCGGCGCGCACCCGATGTCGAGCGGGCAGTCACGCCTCGCGAGCCGCTTCCTCGCCGAGCCGTCGCGCGCCACGCGCCTGCTGGAGACCCGCGCGCCGCTCGACACCGAGGCCGCCGACGCCGCGGGGCTCGTGACGCTCGCGCCCGACGATCTCGACTGGGACGACGAGCTGCGCGTCGCCATCGAGGAGCGCGTGAGCCTGTCGCCGGACGCGCTGACGGGGATGGAAGCGTCGCTCCGCTTCGCCGGGGCCGAGTCGCCGGACACCAAGATCTTCGGGCGGCTCTCCGCCTGGCAGAACTGGATCTTCCAGCGCCCCAACGCCGTCGGCGAGACGGGCGCGCTCTCGCTGTACGGCAAGCCCACTCGCCCGGTCTTCGACTACCGCCGCTGCTGAACGCCTCCCCGGAGAACCACGACCATGTCCCTCGACGACAAGATCCCGAACAACGTGAGCCTCTCGTCCGACAAGCGCCTGATGCGCGCGCTCGAGACGTGGCAGCCCGACTTCATCAGCTGGTGGAACGACATGGGCCCCGTGGGCTTCCAGCAGGACCAGGTCTTCCTCCGCACCGCGATCAGCGTCGATCCGTCCGGCTGGGCGCACTACGACTACGTGAAGATGCCCGACTACCGCTGGGGCATCTTCCTCGCGCCGCCCGCGAAGGACCGCACGATCGGCTTCGGCGATCACATCGGCGAGGCCGTGTGGCAGGACGTCCCGGGCGAGCTGCGCAACATCCTCCGGCGCATCATCGTCACGCAGGCCGACACCGAGCCCGCCAGCGTCGAGCAGCAGCGCCACCTCGGAAAGTCAGCGCCGTCGCTGTACGATCTGCGAAATCTCTTTCAGGTCAACGTCGAGGAGGGGCGGCACCTGTGGGCGATGGTGCACCTCTTGCATCAGTACTTCGGGCGCGACGGGCGCGAGGAGGCCGAGGAGCTGCTCTTGCGCCGCTCGGGCAACCCCGACAAGCCGCGCATCCTGTCGACCTTCAACGAGGACACGAGCGACTGGCTGTCGTTCTTCTGCTTCACGATGTTCACCGATCGTGACGGCAAGTATCAGCTCGCGGCGCTGGCCGAGTCGGGCTTCGATCCGCTGTCGCGCGCCACGCGGTTCATGCTCACCGAGGAGGCGTTCCACCTGTTCGTCGGCGAGACCGGGCTCGATCGGGTCGCCCGCCGCTCGGCGCAGCTCACCAAGCTCGACCCCAACGGCGACACCCGGGCGCAGGGCGGCGTCGACCTCCCGACGCTGCAGAAATACATCAACTTCTGGTTCTCGAGCGCGGTGGAATTGTTCGGCGGCGAGATCTCCAACAACGCGGCCGACTTCTTCGGGACGGGGTTGAAGGGCCGCTACAAGGAGGACAAGCAGGCCGAGCACACCGCGCTCAACGACGTCTACATGATGGACGTGGTCGAGGGCGGGGCCGTGAAAAGGCAAGAGGTCGCGCTCCGCAACGCCATCAACGAGGTGCTGCGCGACGAGTACGTGGCCGACTGCGAGCGCGCCGTGCGCAAGTGGAACCGCACGCTCGCCGACGAGGGCGTCTCGTTCGAGCTGAGGCTGCCGGATCGCAAGTTCAACAGGACGATGGGCATCTACTCGGGGCTGTCGTTCGACCTCGAGGGGCGCCTGATCACCGCCGAGCAGTTCGAGGCGCGCCGCGCCGAGTGGTTGCCCACCGCCGAGGACCGCGCCTACGTGAAGGGTCTGATGAAGCCCGCCGTCGAGCCGGGCGCGTGCGCGAACTGGATCGCCCCGCCCGCCAAGGGCGTCGAGGGCACGCCGCTCGACTTCGAGTACGTGAAGGGCGAGGGCGTCGAGCGCGTCCGTCGGGGGGTGGCGTGATGCACCGTCTGAAGAGCCTCGTCCGCGGCGAGTGGGTCGAGGGGCAGGGCGCCCACGCGACCCTGTTCAACCCGACGACCGAGGCGCCCGTCGCCGAGGCGAGCACCGCGGGGATCGACATGGGTCTGGCGCTCGCGTTCGCGCGCGACCACGGCGGCCCGGCCCTGCGAGCGATGACGTTCGCACAGCGCGGAGAGCTCTTGCGCGCGCTCAGCAAGGCGGTACACGGCGCGCGCGAGGAGCTGATCGAGCTCGGCATCGTCAACGCGGGCAACACGCGGGGCGACGCGAAGTTCGACGTCGACGGCGCGTCGGGTACGCTGATGGCCTACGCCGATCTCGGGCGAGAGCTCGGTGACGCGACCTACTTCGCCGAGGGCGAGCCGATCGCGTTCGGTCGCTCGTCGCGCCTGTCGGGGCAGCACGTCCTCGTGCCGCGCGAGGGCGTCGCCGTCCACGTCAACGCCTTCAATTTCCCCGCCTGGGGCCTCGCCGAGAAGCTCGCCGGTGCGCTGCTCGCGGGCGTCCCCGTCCTCGCCAAGCCGGCCACGGCCACCGCGTGGATGACCGCGCGGCTGGTCGAGCGGATCGACGAGGCCGGGATCTTGCCGCCCGGCGCGCTGTCGTTGCTGGTGGGCTCGGCGGGAGATCTGCTGTCGCGCCTGGGACCGCAGGACGCGCTCGCGTTCACCGGCGGCAGCGCGACCGGGACCAAGCTCCGCGGCGGACACAACATGCTCTCGCTCGCCGTGCGCGTGAACGTCGAGGCAGACAGCCTCAACGCGGCCGTGCTCGCGCCCGACGTCGAGCGCGGCAGCGAGACCTACGCGCTGTTCGTCGGCGACGTCGCGCGCGACGCCACGCAGAAGGCAGGGCAGAAGTGCACCGCGATCCGCCGCGTGCTCGTCCCCGCCTCGATGCTCGACGCGGTCCGCGAGGACCTCGCCGATCGCCTGTCGTCAGTCGTCGTCGGCGATCCGGCCAGCGACGCGACGCAGATGGGCCCGGTCGCGACGAAGGAGCAACTGCACGACGTCCGCGCGGGGCTCGACAAGCTCGTCTCGTCGGGCAAGGTCGAGCTCGTCACCGGCGGCGCATCGCGACCCAGGCTCGACCCCGCGCTCGGCGAGCGCGGCTACTTCGTCGCGCCCACGCTGCTGCTCGCGAGAGACGCCCGCGCGGCCGCCGTCGTGCACGAGCACGAGGTCTTCGGCCCGTCGACCACGCTGATGCCCTACGACGGCACGGCGAGCGACGCGGTCGCGATCGTGCGGCTCGGCATGGGCGGCCTCGTCACGAGCGTGTACACCGACGACAAGGCTTGGGCGAAGGCTGCCGTGCTCGGGCTCGCCCCGCACCACGGTCGCGTCTACATCGGCTCGGCCAAGATGGCCGGCGCGTCGCTCGGTCCTGGCACCGTGCTGCCGCAGATGGTGCACGGAGGCCCGGGGCGCGCGGGCGGCGGAGAAGAGCTCGGCGGGCTGCGGGGGCTGTCGCTGTACCTGCAGCGCACGGCCATCCAGGGATATGGGCCCCTGGTCGACAGCCTCGTCGCGGGCGCGAAGCGCGTGTGAAGACGAGCGCCGCGCGCTCCACCTGACGTCGCGCCCTCGGATGTGCGAAGAGCAGGCGACGTGACCACACCTCGCATCGCCCTCTGCCTGACCGGCGGCGGCCTGACCGGCGCGCTGTACCAGATCTCGGCGCTCGCGGCGCTCGAGGACGGGCTCGAGGGCTTCTCCGCGACTGGCTGCTCGCTGTACGTGGGGGTCGGCGCGGGCGCGCCGATCGCCGCGGCGCTCGCGGGGGGAGCCAGCGTGCAGCGGATGTATCGCGCGTTCCTCGACCCCGCGGACGACTACTTCCCGCTGCAGCGGGGCCACCTCCTCAAGATGGACCTCGACGAGTGGCGGCGCACCATCACCAGCGCGTGGTCGGCCGTCCGCGTGGGCGCGTCCTCGCTCATGGCGCGCGCGCCGAGCCCGGGCGACCTCCTCGAGCAGCTCGATCGCTTCAACGATTCGCTACCGGCCGGGGTGTTCACGCTCGACGCGTTCGAGCACCTGCTCGAGGAGGCCTTCTTCCGGCGCGACGTGCCCAACCACTTTCGCTCGATGCCCCGGGCGCTGCGGATCCCCGCGTACGAGCTCGACACCGGCGAGCGCGTGGTGTTCGGCGCGCCCGGCGCGGATGACGCCCCCGTGGCGCGCGCGTGCGCGGCGTCCATGGCGTTCCCGCCGTTCTACTCGCCGGTGCGCATCGCCGGTCGCCACTATCTCTCCGGCTCGGTCGGGGCGGTCGCGCACGTCGACGTCGCGCTCGCCGAGGAGGTCGACGCGGTCCTCGTGGTCAACCCGCTCGTAACAATCCGAACGTCTGGCGCGGTGCCGACCGGTCACGGCGCGGGCGGGAGCCTCCGCGACAAGGGGCTGATCTGGATCCACGAACAGGCGTCCCGGATCGCGGCGACCCGCCGCTTCGAGGAGCGTATCGGCGCCGTCACGCAGAAGGTGATCGTCGTCGCGCCCGAGCCCGACGAGACCTCGCTCTTCTTGCACCACCCGGGCAGCGCGCGGAGCCGGCGTGGGCTGCTCGAGGCCGTGTACCGGCGCACGCGCGAACGGCTGGCATCGACGCTCGGCGCTTCGCCTCGAGCCGCGCGCGCCGCGGGACTCGCGCTCCGAGAGGACGACGGGTGAAGGGGGTCCGCGCGCTCGCCTTGGTGGCGGCGCTCGCGCTCGCGGCGTGCTCGAAGAGCTACCGCGTCGGCGACCGCGTGCTCGTCGACTGGGACGGCGCCGACTATCCGGCGTCGGTGGTCGCCGTCGAGGGGCCCGCTCGTTACAAGGTGCACTACGAGGGCTACGAGCCCATCTGGGACGAGAGCGTCCCGTTGCTCCGTATCCGTCGCAAGATCCACGACACCGATCGCATCCAGGTGCCGCCGCCTCCCGCCAAGGTGCGCGCGCGCATGACCGCCGGCAACAAGCAGAGCCAGAGCGCGTTCAAGGTCGGCGACCGCGTGAAGGTCGACTGGAAGGGTTCCTACTACCCGGCGGTCATCATGCTGGTGCTCGGCAGCGAGCGGTACCGCGTTCACTACGAGGGCTACGACGCCAACTGGGAAGAGAACGTCGACGGCACGCGCATCCAGCGCAAGTGACGCGGCGTCGACCCGCCGAGTTCGCTTGACGCCTGCGCGGCTCCTCATGCCAATGCGCGCCGTGAGCGTCGCATTCGACAAGCAGCCAATCGAACAGGTCGCGCGCGAGCTCGGCCTCTCACAGGCCGATTTCGCGGTGTGGGGCCGTGACAAAGCAAAAATCGAGCTCTCCGCGCTCACGGGTCCTCCGCGAGGCGCGGGCCGGCTCATCCTCGTCTCCGCGATCAACCCGACGCCGGCGGGCGAGGGAAAGACGACCGTCGCCGTCGGGCTCGCGATGGCGATGCGGCGCCGAGGCGCCAGGGTCGCGCTCTGCTTGCGGGAGCCGTCGCTCGGGCCGGTCTTCGGCGTGAAGGGCGGCGGCACCGGCGGAGGCAAGGCGACGCTCGTCCCGGCCGACGACATCAACCTCCACTTCACCGGTGACATCCACGCGATCACGAGCGCGAACAACCTCCTGTCGGCGCTGGTCGACAACGCGCTGCACTTTCGCCAGGAGATCGGCGAGAAGGGCTCGCTCGATCCTCGGCGCATCCGGTGGGGCCGCGCGCTCGACATGAACGATCGGAGCCTGCGCAACGTCGTCGTCGGCCTCGGGGGCGCCAACGGGGGCGCGCCGCGCGAGGAGCGCTTCGACATCACGGCCGCGAGCGAGATCATGGCCATCGTCGCGCTCGCGTCGAGCCACGCGGACCTCGCGGCGCGCCTCGGCTCGATCTTCGTCGGCGAGACGGTCCGCAAGGAGCCGGTGTTCGCGCGTGAGCTCGGCGCCGAGGGCGCGATGACCGCCGTGCTCCGCGACGCGCTGCTGCCCAACCTCGTGCAGACCGTCGAGGGCGGTCCCGCCATCGTCCATTGCGGCCCGTTCGCCAACATCGCGCACGGGTGCAACTCGATCCTCGCGACCCGGATGGGGATGCACCTCGCCGACTACACCGTCACCGAGGCAGGCTTCGGGTTCGATCTCGGGGGCGAGAAATTCCTCGACGTCAAGTGCCGCATCGGCGGCGTGTTTCCCAGGGCACTCGTGCTGGTCGCGACGCTGCGAGCGCTGAAGATGCACGGTGGGGCCCCCGTGAAGCAGGCCGCGGAGCCCAACGAAGACGCGCTGCTCGGCGGCGTCGAGCACCTGCAGAAGCACCTCGAGACCGCGGCGGCGTTCGGGCTCCCCGTCGTCGTCGCCATCAACCGCTTCCCGGATGACCGCGACGACGAGCTCGCCCTCGTCTCGAAGCGCGTGGCCGCAGAGGGCGCGACGCTCTGCCTGTCAGACGTGTTCTCTCGGGGAGGCGAGGGCGGGCTCGAGCTCGCCGACGCCGTGCGACGGGTCGTCGACGCGACCGACGCCGCGCCGCCCGCGCCCCGCTTTCTGTACGACCTCGACGCGTCGATCCCCGAGAAGATCAGGGCGATCGCCCGCACGGTCTACGGCGCCGACGACGTCGCCTTCGCGGGCACGGCGCGCGCCGATCTCGCCCGCATCGACGCGCTCGGCTTCTCGAAGGTGCCGGTGTGCATGGCGAAGACCCACCTCTCGCTCTCCGACGATCCTGCTCGTCCAGGGCGCCCGCGGGGGTTCACGCTCACGGTTCGCGAGGTGCGGCTGTCGGCGGGCGCGGGCTTCGCGGTCGCGCTCACCGGCGACCTCATGACCATGCCCGGCCTGCCCAAGGTGCCCGCGGCCGCTCGGATCAAGCTCCGCGAGGACGGCCGCGTCGTCGGGCTGATGCAGAACGAGTGACCACACGACCGTTCGAGGCGCGCCGCGCTGGCGTGCTGCTGCACCTGACCTCGCTGCCGGGACCGCACGGCTCCGGCGATCTCGGCCCCGAGGCGCACGCGTTCGTCGACTGGCTCGCCGACGCCGGGCAGACCTACTGGCAGATGCTCCCGGTCGTGCCGCCCGCGGGCGGCCACTCGCCGTACCAGTCGTCCTCGGCGTTCGCGGGAGATCCGTCGCTCGTCTCGCTCGCTGGCCTGTCCGGGCTCGCGTCGGTCCCGCGACCCTCGATGCCCGAGTCCCGCGTCGACTTCACCGCGTCGACCGCGTTTCGGCGCGAGGTGCTGGCGCGGACCTTCGACGAGGACCGCGCCCGCGACGGGCTCGAGCCGTTCCTCGAGTTCTGCCGTCGCGAGGCCGGCTGGCTCGACGACTACGCGCTCTACGCTGCGCTGAAGGACGAGCTCGACGGCGTCGCGTGGACGTCCTTCCCGCCCGCCTTGCGCGACCGCGAACCCGACGCGCTCGCGTCCGCGCGCGCCCGCCTCCTGCCGAAGGTCCGCCAGCACCAGTACGCGCAGTACCTGTTCGACGCGCAGTGGCGTGAGCTCCGCGCCCACGCGCGCGAGCGCGGCGTCCTGCTGGTCGGAGATCTGCCGATCTTCGTCGCCCACGACAGCGCCGACGTGTGGCAACACCGCCACCTGTTCCAGCTCGACGCCGACGGGCAGCCGACGGTCGTCGCCGGCGTCCCCCCCGACTATTTCAGCGCCGACGGCCAGCGCTGGGGCAACGCCCTGTACGACTGGGCCGCGCACGCACGAGACGGGTTCACGTGGTGGACCGCGCGCTTCCGGGCGATCCTGTCGCGCTTCGACGCCGTCCGCGTGGATCACTTCATCGGCTTCCATCGCTACTGGGCGATCCCGCGCGAGGCCGAGACCGCGCGCGCGGGGCGCTACCTGCCGAGCCCAGGCGTCGCGCTCTTCGACGCGCTGATCGAGAGGCTCGGAGCTCTGCCCGTGCTCGCAGAAGATCTCGGCGTCGTCACCGAGGAGGTCACGCGCCTGCGCGAGCGCTATCGGTTCCCGGGGATGCTCGTGCTCGAGTTCGCGTTCAACCCCGGGCTCGACGCGCGCGACACGCTGCCTCACGCGTGCGGGGTCGACACCGTCGTCTACACGGGGACACACGACAACGACACCGTGGTGGGCTGGCTCGCGGACCTCGATCGCCGCGCCGAGATCGACGAGTCGGCCAGGCTGCAGCGCGACTTCGTCCGCGCATACCTCGATCGACCGAGCCCCACCGCGTGGGACCTCGTGCGCCTCGCCCACTCATCCCACGCGCGCACGGCGATCGTCCCGGTCCAGGATCTGCTCGGGCTCGGGGCGGCCGACAGGATGAACACCCCCGGCACGACCGACGGCAACTGGTCGTTCCGCGTCGCGCCCGGCGCGCTCGACGCTCCGCTGGCCGCGCGCCTCCGCGCGCTCGCGGCGACCTTCGCGCGGACGCCCGGCTGACCGTTGGAAAATTTCGCTTCCAGGCACCAAAAAAAACGAATACACGCCCCGTCGGGTTGAAGTTCCGGGGACCAGACCCGTCCAAGGGACGACCTACCCGCGGCGCTCCAATATGGGGCGCCCACCCTGTCTCAGGAGGAATCTGCTCATGACGCGTAACCTTCATTCGGCTGTTTCGATGGCTCTCTTCGTCGGTGCGCTCGCCGGCTGTCAGGCTTCGGCCTCGATGAACGCCGGTGGTGGTACGACGCCGCCCCCGCCCCCCCCGCCGCCGCCCGCGACCACCGCGGCGCCGCCGCCTCCGGCCGATCCGCCCCCCCCGGAGAAGAAGCCCTTCAAGGGCGACGTCAACGGCAGCCGGATCAACATCCCGGGCCACATCGTCTACGACACCGGCAAGGCGACCATCAAGCCCGAGTCCGAGCCGACGCTCACGCAGCTGAAGCAGTTCTTGCTCGACAACACGCAGGTGACCACGCTCCGCATCGAGGGCCACACCGACAGCGACGGCGACGACGCGATGAACCTGAAGCTCTCTGGTGAGCGCGCCCTCGCGTGCGTCAACTGGCTCGTGAAGAACGGCATCGACCGCGGCCGCCTGATCGCGGTGGGCTTCGGCGAGACCAAGCCGATCGGCCCCAACGACACGCCCGCCAACAAGGAGCAGAACCGCCGCACCGAGTTCCACGTCGCCGGCATCAACGGCAAGAGCTCGTTCCTCGGTCGCCCGGCGGACGGCGGCGGCACGGTCTTCAAGTTACCGAGCGCCAGCTGTCACACCGAGAGGGCGCGCCGAGCGGCGTGCCCTCTTTGCTTTTGTCCCCCGGGAGACTATGGCCGCCCCCGGTGCGCAAGGTCCTCGTCTCCGCGTGTCTGTGCCTCCTCGGCTGTCGACAAGAGGGGGTGCGCGAGTGGGTCGCCTCCGACCACGACGTCCCCCCCAACGCGGCCGCGGCACCCAGCCGACCCTCGCGCGCCTCGGCCGCCGTCGACGCTCAGGCCGAGATGGCAGAGCTCACCTGGCAGCGTCAGTGCGCGACCTGCCACGGCCAGGAGGGCAGGGGAGACGGCCCACAAGGCGCGATGGTGCAGGCCGCCGATCTGACCAAGCGCCCCTGGCAAGAGGCGACGTCCGACCAGCAGATATCGGCCGCAATCACTCAAGGAAAAGGCCGCATGCCGCGGTTCGACCTGCCGCCTCCGCTGGTCGAGGGGCTGGTGAGGCGCATCCGCTCGAAGCGCGCGCCGTGAGCCTCACCGTCCAGCGCCGCGCCGCGATCCTGTTGCTGCTCTGCGGGCTGCTCGCTTCCTTGTGGGTCGCGCGCGCTTCGTGGCCGTTCGAGCGAGAAATTGTCTTCAAATTTCGCGGTGATAGGTCACAGCTTCGCGTGATGGAAATCAAGTTTGTGTCGTCTGGCGGAGAAGAGGTCGCCGGCGCGCGGTGGAGCTTCCCCGCGGGGGCCCCGCCCGCCGTCACGGCCCATCCCAGCCTCGTGCGAGGGACGTGGCAGGCGTCTGCGCGCCTCGAGCGCTCTGACAAAACGATCACGGTCCCGCTCCAACTCGAGGTGGGCGAGGGCCGCGCAACCGCTGAAATTCCGCTGGATTGAGCCGATCGACCTGCAGCCCTTCGCGAACACTGAACGAGCGTTGCCCGCCTGAAGCGTTTTTCACTTGTATAGGTGCGCCAGCCTGACTACTTCGCGGCCCCGGACGTCACGCCCCCCTCGCAGGCGGTCAGGTTGCAGTTTCTTGGCCCTTCGCACCTGTTGTGGCAGCTTACCTTACATGTAGGACACGGGTCGCCAACTGAGCGTCGTTGGTCCCCGCCGTCCCGGCTGAGTTCACACTCGGAGGTTCAATGAAGAAGCTGAGTCCTTGGTGTCTGGCAGCGCTCGCGACCATGGCGCCACTCGGTGTGTTGGGGGGGATCACCGGTGCGTTCGTCGCTCATGCAGCCATCCTTGCGGTTACTGTTGGTATCTTTTTCGCGACGCTGTCTCTCGGTCGCACGCCCGCCAGGGCCACGGGAACGCCGCTCCCCGAAGCGCGGCTCCAGCTCCCACCATCCTGAAGCGCCAGGCTGCCCGCCCGGTCGACGGTCGCGCGTCGCGGGCGGGTTCAGATACGAGCTTCACGCCGCGAGCGCCACGCCGACACGTGACGCGAAGGCAGCGGTCGAGCGAGTGCGAGCGGTGTCCCCCGCGCGACGCCGCAGCCACATCGCGTGCCGAAACGCCTGGGCCGCGTCGTCGCGCCTGCCCGCGTCGGCCAGCCTCGCCGCGTAGAGCGTCCACGCCGCGGCGCACCCTTCTTCGAGGAGACAGGCGTTGCGCAGCGCGGTCAGCTCCTTCTTGCGCTCGCCCTTGCGCCTGAGGCGGCGGGCTTGAGCGACCAGGGTCTCGAACCGTTGGTGGGCTGCTTCGGCGGACATCTGCTTCCTCTCTTCGTCTTCTCTCTGACCTCGCGCTGGTCGGCAAAGTTCCTCGTCTGCCGCCATGCGAGGACGATGCCAGCGCGGGAAATTCGAGGCTCAGCGACAGGAGACGCTCCCACGCCTGATCGCGAGGTCGCGCGCTCGCTCGCCGGAACCTCCTTCAAGGCTCCCAAGACGGGCGGAGCAGGCGCTGTCAAATGGCGTCCATGGCCGCAAGGACGTCGCGACTCCCAGCTTTTTACAAGATCACCGTCCCCGAGCGGCGGCTGGCCGTCGCCGAGGCGACGGGGGTGTCGGCGGAAGCGCTCGAGGCCGCGCTCGACGGCGGGGGGCTCGACGGGGACGTCGCCGACAAGTTCGTCGAGAACGTGCTCGGCACGTACGCGCTGCCGCTCGGTGTCGCGCTGAACGTCCGCGTGAACGGCCAGGATTTCGTCGTCCCGATGGTGGTCGAGGAGCCCAGCGTCGTCGCCGCGGCGTCGAACGCCGCCAAGATGGTCCGCGAGGGCGGGGGCTTCCGCGCCGAGGCCGACCGGCCCGTGATGACCAGCCAGATCCAGGTCTACGACGTGTCCGACGTCGACAGCGCGCGCGCGCGCCTGATGGGAGCCGAGGCCGAGCTGCTCGACGCCGCGCGCGTCGCGGTGCCCGGGTTGGTCGAGCGCGGCGGCGGCCCCGAGTCGATCGAGGTGAGGGCGCTGTCGGCCGACATGCTGGCCGTTCATGTCCACGTCGACTGCCGCGACGCGATGGGCGCCAACCTGGTCAACACGATCGCGGAGGCGCTCGGCGATCGGATCTCACGCATCGCTGGCGGCAAGCTCGGGCTGCGCATCCTGTCGAACCTCTGCGATCGGCGTCGGGTGCGCGTGTCGTGTGCCGTGCCGGCCTCCGCGCTCGCGACCGAGACGCTCGCCGGAGAGGCGGTCATCGACGGGATCGTCAACGCCTCGCGCTTCGCCGAGGTCGATCCCTACCGCGCGGCGACGCACAACAAGGGGATCATGAACGGCGTCGACGCGGTCGTCATCGCGACCGGCAACGACTGGCGCGCCGTCGAGGCGGGTGCGCACGCGTTCGCCGCGCGCGACGGCCGCTACGCGCCGCTCGCCACCTGGCGAAGGGTCGAGGGCGTCGGCGCGCCGTCCCTGCGCGGAGAGCTCGAGATGCCGCTCGCGCTCGGCACCGTCGGCGGGACGCTGCGTGTCCACCCGGCCGCGCGCCTGTCGCTGCGCCTGATGAACGTCGAGTCGGCGCAGGAGCTCGCGATGGTCGCGGCGTCGGTGGGCCTCGCGTCCAACCTGTCCGCCCTCCGGGCGCTCGCCACCGACGGGATCCAGCGCGGGCACATGGCCCTGCACGCGCGCAGCGTCGCGCTCGCGGCGGGCGCGGCGGGCGACGAGGTCGAGCGGATCGCGACCATGATCGTCGAGGCGCGCGAGATCACGCTCGAGGGGGCGACGCGGGCGCTCGACGTGCTGCGCGGGGCCGCCTCCTCGCCGAGGTTCAAGTCTCCATCGGCCCCTCGGCCCGCCCGTTGATGAACTGCTGAATGATGGGATCGGGCGTGCTGCGAAACTCGTCGCGCGTCCCGAGCATCTTCACCTGGCCCTGGTAGAGCATCACGATCCGATCGGCGATCGAGAAGATGCTGACGAGATCGTGCGAGACGACGATGCTCGTCACGCCGACCGTGTCGGAGAGCTCGCGGATCAGGTGATCGACCCGCCGCGCGCTGACAGGATCGAGGCTGGTGGTCGGCTCGTCGAACAGCACGTAGGTCGGGTCCAGCGTGAGCGCGCGCGCGATCGCGACGCGCTTTCGCATGCCGTCGCCGAGCTCGGACGGGAAGCGGTCGGCGAACTCGCGCATGTGGACCTGCTTCAACCGCTTGAGCGCGTCGTCGCGCGCCTCCTTGTCGGTCATGCCCTTGTGCTTCTTCAGCGGGAGCATCACGTTCTCGACGCAGCTCATGCTGTCGAACAGCGTCGAGTGCTGGAACACCATCGCGCATTTCTTCCGCACCGGATACATGCGCTCCTCGTCGAAGCGGCTGACCTCCTCGCCGTCCAAGAAGATCTCGCCGTCGTCGGGGTACAAGAGGCCGATGAGGTGCTTGATGAGCACGCTCTTGCCGACGCCCGACGCGCCGATGATGAAGAACACCTCGCCGTCGTTCACGTCGAACGACACGCCCTTCAGCACCGCCTTCGGGCCGAACGACTTCTTGACGTTGCGGAACGAGATCACCCGCGCTCAGAGGCTGAAGCTGACGAAGTAGTCGAGGATGAAGATGCTGGCCGCGCTCGCGACCACCGTCGCGTTGACCGCGCGACCGACGCCCGGCGCGCCGCCCTGCACCGTCAGGCCGAAATGGCAGGACGCGAGGGACATCACGACGCCGAAGACTACGCTCTTCACGAGGCCCACGCCGACGTCGGACAGCGTCAGCAGGCCCGAGGTGAGGCCGTTGTAGAAGACGCGCGGCTCGACGTCGAGCAGGCCATACCCGGCGTAGGCCGCGCCGAACAGCGCGAGCGCGTCGGCGTACAGCGTCGCGAGGAAGAGCGTGGTCACGAACGCGATCACCCGCGGCGTCACGAGGAAGCTGATGGGATCGATCGCGAGCGCCCGCAGCGCGTCGATCTGCTCGGTGACCACCATCGTCCCGAGCTCGGCCGTGTTGTTCGCGCCGACGCGCCCCGACAGCATGAGCGCGGTCAAGAGCGGCCCGATCTCGCGCAGCGTGCCGAAGCCGGCCGCCCACCCGAGCAGCCCCTGCGCGGCGTAGCGCTTCACGATCGGCGCGGCCTGGATCACCATGATGCCGCCCGTGAAGAGCGACGTCACGATGACGATGGGGATCGATTTGACGCCCATCTTGTAGAGGTTTCGCATCAGCTCCTGGCGGTCGAACTGCAGGCGCACGAGGCGCGAGACGACCCTCACGAGCAAGAGGGTCATCCCCCCGGCGGTCTGCGCGGTCTCGAGCAGCCCGCCGCCGAGACCATGGACGAAGCCGGGAGAGGCGGGCGGAGACGCAGAGGACGCGGCGGCCAAGGCGGCCACATGTATACCCGAACCTCCCCCGAGAGGAAGTTGCGGCTGACGCGGTTTGGGGTCTAGTAGGGTGCGCCCGTGGCCAAGCTCCAGCTCCTGCTCGTCGACGCGGATCCGAGAAGCTTGCGCGTGCTCGAGGTCAGCCTGCGCAACGCGGGCTACGTCGTCTCGACGGCGTCCGACGGGCAAGAGGCGTGGAATCAGCTCGAGCTCTCGGCGCCCGATCTCATGATCGCCGACACCCGCTTGCCGTCGATGGACGGGCACACGCTCGTCAAGAAGATGAAGGAGTCGTCCGAGCTGTCGACGGTCCCCGTCGTGTTCCTCACGAGCCAGCGCACCGTCGAGGACAAGATCCGCGGGCTCGAGCTCGGCGTCGAAGATTATCTAACAAAACCAATATTTGTCCGCGACCTGCTCGCGCGCGTCAACCTCCTGCTCGCCCGCAAGACGGCCGAGGGGCTCGCGAACGCGAAGGCGGGGAGTCGCACCAGGTTCTCGGGATCGCTCGAGGACATGGCCGTGATCGATCTGCTGCAGACCTTCGAGGTCAGCCGAAAGACCGGCTTCGTCCTGCTCACCCACGAGGACCAGTCGGCCAAGGTGTTCTTTCGCGATGGCAAGGTGGTCGACGCCGAGCTGGCACGCCTCCGCGGCGAGGAGGCGGTCTACCGGACGCTGCTGTGGAACGACGGTCAGTTCGAGGTCCATTTCACGCAGATCAACAACGAAGACATCATCGAGACGTCGACGCAGGGCCTGCTGATGGAGGGCATGCGGCGCGTCGACGAGTGGGGCCGTCTGCTCGAGCAGTTGCCTCCGCTCGCCACGGTCTTCGAGGTCGACCACGCCGCGCTGCTCGAGCGGCTACCCGAGATCCCCGACGAGCTGAACGGGATCCTGCGCCTCTTCAACGGGCAGCGGACGCTGCTGAACGTCGTCGACGCGTCGCCGTTCGAGGACCTCTCCACGCTCTCGACGATCTCGAAGCTGTATTTCGAGGGGCTCCTGTCGATCGTGCAGCTCCGCGAAGAAGACGACCACAGCTCGGCGGTGGTGCCGTCGATAGAAGATCCTG
The DNA here is from genome assembly GCA_963169165.1 of Myxococcota bacterium. Lineage (GTDB taxonomy): Bacteria > Myxococcota_A > Polyangia > Polyangiales > Polyangiaceae > JADLFU01. The sequence continues at coordinate 23,915 of CAUJFL010000156.1, forward strand.
GGCGCTTCGAGCCCGAGCCGAGGCCGTCTCGTCCTCCGATGCGGGCGAGCGTCCCACCACAGGCGTTCTCCACCGACGCGCCCCAGCTGAGCGACGTGGGGCCGTCGACGCGGCTCGAGTCGCCGCAGGCCAAGCGCGAGGGGACCGGTGAGCCTCCTTCGACGCTCGACGAGACGCCGATGGCCAAGCGCGGCTCGGAGCCGCCGGACCCGCTCCCCGACGCGCCGCCGCCGCAGCCGAGCGCGGGGACGCAGCCGCCCTCCACCGTCGCGGCGACGCCGCTCGCGAAGCAGGGTGACGAGCCGTCCGCGTCGATGCCGCACACCATCCCCGGCATCGGCGAGCCAGGCCCCGAGCTGCCGGCGTCTCCCGCGCCGCCGCCCGTCGCGAAGGACGGCCGCACCACGCAGCCGCTCAGCGTCCCCGCCGAGGTCGCGTCGGCGCCGCTTCCCGAGCCGCAGCCGGTGCCTCTCTCCCACAAGAAGCCGCGTCAGGCGCGCACGATGCCGTCGGGAGATCTCAAGGCGGCGGCGGTCCAGGCGAAGAGCGCGACGGGGCCGTCGGGCACGCAGATCATCGATACGGCCGAGCTGCCGCCGCCGGTGAAGGCCCCTCCCTCGTCCGGCAAGGTGAAGTCGGTCGCGCCCGCGAGCGACGAGAGCGAGGTGTCCGGGGCGTTCTTCAACGCGGCGACGCAGCCGCCGCACCACGACGCGTTCGATGATCTGCACGAGGAGGATCGCCCCGATCCCGCGGCGCTGCGTCAGCGCGACGCTCGTCGAAAGCAGCTCGTGAACGTGGTGTGGATCGCCCTGGGCGCCGCGTTGCTGGTGGGTGGCTTCGGGCTCTGGCGCTCTCGCACGGCCGAGCCAGAGCCTGCGCCGCCTGTGGTGGCGCCGCCCCGCGCGACGCACGCCGCGCCGACTCCCACCCCGACCCCGACGGTCACCCCCACGCGCGCCCCGACGGCCGCGCCCACCGTGTCGAGCGCTCCGCCCGCCGCCTCGAGCGCCGCGCCAGCCGCCTCGAGCGCCGCGCCCGTCGCGAGCGCAGTCGACCCCGCGGCCGCGAAGGAGCTCACCAAGAAGGCGCTGGGGCTGCTCGAGCGAGGCAAGTACGCCGACGCGATCGAGGCGTCGAAGCTCGCCGTGCAGGCCGATCCGCTCGACGCCAACCCCTATCTTTACTGGGGAACCGCGCTGATGAGCATGGGCAAGCGCCCCGAGTCGGTCGAGGTCTTCACCCGGTGCGTGGAGCACGCCAAGAAGGGGCCGGTGCACGAGTGCCGCCCGTTCGCGCCGAAGGCCAAGCCGCTGCCCTGAGCGCCGCGCGATGAACCCGTGGATCTTCGGCCGACGCGTCGATCTCGCGGTCTTCGTGGGGCCCACCCTGGCGGGGCTCGCCCTCGCGGCCCTCGTCCCGCTGGGTGTCGTGTCGCCGGGCAAGCTGCCGACCTGGGCGTGGGTCGCGCTGGTGGTCTCGGTGGACGTCGCGCACGTCCACTCCACGCTGTTCCGCACGTACCTCGACGGCGAGGAGCTGCGCCGCCGCCCGCTCCTCTACACGCTCGTCCCGCTCGGCTGCCTCGCGGCCGGCGTCGCGCTGTTTGCGCTCGGGTCGAGCTGGTTCTGGCGCGTGCTCGCGTACGTGGCGGTGTTTCACTTCATCCGCCAGCAGGCCGGCTGGGTCGCGATCTACCGCGCGAAATCGGCCCCGTTCACGCGCCTCGACCGCGCGCTCGACGACGCAGCCGTCTACCTCTCGACCGGCGTGCCGCTGCTCGCGTGGCACGCGTCGCTGCCGCGTCCGTTCGCGTGGTTCGTCGAGGGGGACTTCGTCTCCGTGCCGGTGCCCCACGCCGCGATCGTCGGCGCGTGGGTCGCGCTCGCGGTCGCGCTCGCGGCGTGGGTCGCGCGCCAGGCGTGGCGTGCGTCTCGCGGTCTCCCCGTCAGCCTCGGGCGGCTCGCCGTCGTCGCGTCCACGGCGGTGTCGTGGACCGTCGGCATCGAGCTGGTCGACCACGATCTCGGGTTCACGGCGCTCAACGTCCTGCCGCACGGCGTGCCGTATTTCGTGCTGCTCCACGCCTACGCGCGCGCCCGCGCGGACACGCGCCCCACGGCGCTCGTCGCGTCGATCGTGCGCGGAGGGATCGTCGTGTTCGTCGGCGGGCTCCTCGCGATCGCGGTGGCCGAGGAGGCGCTGTGGGACAGGCTGGTCTGGGGCGATCACGCCGAGCTGTTCGGGTGGCTCCCGTCGATCGACGCGTCGCGGTGGCTGTGGGTGGTGGTGCCGGTGCTCACGCTCCCTCAGTCGGTGCACTACGTGCTCGACGCGGTGCTCTGGCGGCGCGGCCACACCGGCCTCGAGCAGGCCCGGGCGCTCGGGTTCGCTGCTAGCGTTCGAGCATGAGCGAGCCGCACAAGACGCCTGACTGTCCCCGCTGTGGCGCCCCGCAGAAGCACGGGTACGTGCTCTGCCCCTTCTGCCGCGCGCCGTACTCCGAGCAGGCCGCGCGCCACGCGATCCCGTGCAAGCGCTGCAGCGAGCTGTCCGCGTGGGGACAGAGCAAGTGCGTGAGGTGCCAGGCCTGGATCGTCGTGCAGTGCCTGTTCTGCGGCAACCTCTCGCCCCACTCGATGTCGGGCTGCCTCGGCTGCGGCGAGGCGTTTCAGGGGATGGCCCAGCGCAAGGCCGCTCGCGACGCCGAGGTGTCGCGGCAGCGCACGCTGCAGACCGTGGGCACCTGGGGACCGGTCGGCGCGTCGTTTCTGGGCTCGGTGGCGGGCGCGTACCTGGGCTCCGGGGCGAGCCATCACCACCACGAGTCGTCGTGGTCGGACTCGGGCGGGACGGGCTCCTACGACGACGTGGGCACGGGGCTCGCGTCGTCGGACGACGGTGGCTCGGTGTTCGATTCGCTGTCGGACGCGTTCTCGTCCGACGGAGGCGGCTGGTTCGACTGAGCCGACGCGGGCGAGGCCGCCGCCTGGACCATTTCGGGGCGCCTTGCAAGCATGCTTTGTTCAGTGAACAGAAATGCCGTGAACATTCGCGCCGTTACGACTCACCCTCTCCGGCGGGCCCTCGTGACGGCCCCGAAGAAGGGCTGGACGAACGTCTAGGACCACTAGTAAAGGTGGTGACCTCGAACCGCGGACACCACAGGTTGTGGGATACGTGGGGAGAGCCGGTCTACAACCTGGGGATGAGTCGGGGACTATCCCACCCCTTCAAGGGGCTTTTCAGGCGCAGACCGCCAGCTAACGTTCGGAGCTTGTTCAGTGCTTTCTTGGGCGTGACCGGCCGCTGAGGCCGCCGTCACGAGACCTCCCCCGATGGGGGCCGCTCCGGCGGCGCGATGTGCGGGGTCGGGCTTCGTTCGCGGGCAGGTCCCGCGTGCGGCGCGCGAGATTCCACAAATTTTTCAGCGGGCGTGAGGCTCGTACTCGAGGGCGGCGATGGCACAGTCGGTCGGACACAAGGCAAGCAACGGCAAGATGGCGCAACAGAAGGCGGCGAGGTCCTCCAGGCGGGCTGCGCGGGGGATCGCGCTCGCGAGGCATTTCACCCAGGCGGGCACGGATCCGCTCGACGAGGTGACCTACGAGCGGCGCTCGAGCGTCATCACGAACCCGGACGGCTCGGTCGTCTTCAAGATGGAGGGCGCCGAGATCCCGGCGGCCTGGTCGCAGCTCGCGACCGACATCGTCGTCTCGAAGTACTTCCGTAAGGCGGGCATCCACGGCAACAAGGACGAGGGCGAGACGTCGGTGCGTCAGGTCGTCGTGCGCCTGGCGAAGACGATCCGCGAAGCGGGCGAGGCGCAGGGCGGGTACTTCGCGTCGACCCGCGACGCCGACACGTTCGAGGCCGAGCTGTCGTACATGCTCGTGCACCAGATCGGCGCGTTCAACAGCCCCGTGTGGTTCAACTGCGGGCTGTTTCACCGCTATGGCATCGAGGGGCAGGGCGGCAACTGGGGCTGGGACTCGGCGACCGACTCGATCGTCGAGACCGAGAACGCCTACGGGCGACCGCAGTGCTCTGCGTGCTTCATCCAGAAGGTCGACGACGATCTGATGAGCATCTACGAGCTCGTGAAGAGCGAGGCGCGCCTGTTCAAGTACGGCTCCGGCACCGGGTCGAACTTCAGCTCGATCCGCGGCAAGCAAGAGAAGCTGTCGGGCGGTGGCACCAGCTCGGGCTTGATGAGCTTCCTCGAGGTGTTCGACCGCGCCGCCGGCGCGACCAAGTCGGGCGGCACCATGCGGCGTGCGGTCAAGATGGTCTGTTTTGATATGGATCATTTTGAGATCCACAACTTCATCAACT
>CAUJFL010000157.1 GCA_963169165.1 Myxococcota bacterium
GCCGCGGCGGCCGCGTGCTCGGCGACGATCTCGTCGAGCTCGGCGAGCGACAGGCTGTCGATCGTCTGACGCCAGCCGCTCCGCGCGACCTTCAAGAAGTGGATGATCTGCGGGAAAATCTTGCTCGGTGACGCCTCGTGGCACGAAGCGACGAGGTCGCGCAGGCCGGGCACGAACTCGTCGGACGAGATGCGCAAGAGAGGGCCGCTCTTCGCGCCGTGCACCGCCATCGCCTCGACGACGATGAGCCCCGCCTCGCCCTCGGCGTAGCGAACGTAGCGGTCGCGCACGTCGGCGTTGACCCGGCCGTCCTCGCCCGACAGGCGCGTGACCATCGCGGGCACCACGACGCGGTTCGGCAGCACGACGCCCGCCGCGAGCTCGAGCGGCTGGAGCGCGGGCGACGTCAACGGCGCACCAGCTCGGCGCCGATGATGAGGCGCTGGATCTCGCTCGTGCCCTCGTAGATGCGCAGCGGGCGTATCTCGCGGTAGAGGCGCTCGACCACGGCGCCGGAGACGACGCCCATCCCGCCGAACAGCTGCACGGCGTCGTCGATGATCCGCTGCGCGCTCTCGGTCGCGAACAGCTTGGCCATCGACACCTCGGTCGACACCCGCGCCTCTCCAGAGTCCTTCGCGTGGGCGGCGCGCGCGACGAGCAGGCGCGACGCGTCGAGCAGCGTGGCCATCTCGGCGAGCTTGCTGCGCACGACCGGCTGCTCGGCGAGCGGCTTGCCGAACTGCGCGCGCGACTTGACCCGCGCGACCGCCTCGTCGAGCGCACGCGACGCCATGCCGCACGCCGCGGCGCCGACCGACACACGAAACGTGTCGAGCGTCTGCATCGCGAGCTTGAAGCCACCGCCCGGCGCGCCGAGCACCGCCGACCTCGGGACGCGCACGCCGTCGAACCCGAGGCGCCCGATCGGGTGCTCGACCCCGAGCGCCATCGGCTCCTCGGTGAAACCTGGCAGGCCTCGCTCGAGCAAGAACGCCGTGATGCCGTCGCGACCGCGCGCGGGATCGATCGTCGCGAACACGACGAAGTGCGACGCGAGCCCCACGTTGGAGATGAACACCTTCTCGCCGCGCAGCACGAAGCCGTCGCCGTCGGGAGTCGCGGTCGTCGCGATGGCGGCGACGTCGCTGCCCGCGTCGGGCTCGGTGAGCGCGAACGCCCCCACGCGCGAGCCGTCGGCGACGCCCGGCAGCACGCGCGACCGCTGGGCGTCGTCGCCCGCGAGCACGACCGGGTACGAGCCGAGGCCCTGCACCGCGAAGATCGAGTCGGCCGTGGGCGACACGTACGCCAGCGCCTCGCGCGCGAGGCAGACGCCGCGCACGTCGACCGCCGTCGGCGACGCGGGCTGGCCGATCGCCGCCCCGCCCAGCGCCTCGGGGAGCAGCAGCTTCGTCAGGCCCAGCTCGCCCAGCCCTCGCGCGAGGCTGACCGCGTCGTGCTCACCCTCGAGCGACGGCGCGAGCTCACTCAGGCGCGCCGCGAGCGCCGTGTGCCGCGCGTCGAAGAAGGGGCGCGCGACGTCGAGCGTCGACCTCACGGCTTCGGCTCCGCGGCGGGCGCGCCGACGAACTCGGGCGACCGCTTCTGCTTCCACGCGTCGTGGGCGATGCGAAAATCGGGGTGCGCCATGCAGATCATCTGCGCCTGCGCCTCGGCCTCGATCGCCTGCGCCAGCGTCATGCCGTGCTCCTTCTCGAGCATCTCCTTCGTCATCGCGTGCGCGAACGCGGGGCCCGCGGCGAGCTTCCTGGCCATCGCGAGCGCGGTCGGCTCGGCCTCTCCTTCGTCGACCAGGCGGTTCAAGAAGCCGAGGCGCTCGGCCTCCAGCGCGTCGAACAGCTCGCCGAAGAAGAGGATCTCGGACGCGCGCCCGAGCCCGACGATGCGCGGCAACAGGTAGCTCGCGCCCATGTCCGCGCCCGAGAGGCCGACCTTGGGAAACACGAAGCCGAACTTCGCGGTGCGGTCCGCGACCCGCAGATCGCACGCGGCCGCCATCACCGCGCCGGCGCCGACGCAGGCGCCGTGGATCGCGGCGATGACTGGCCTCCGGCAGGTGCGGATCGCCGCGATGAGCCGGCCGGTCATCCTCGTGAACTCGAGCAGCCCCTTGGTGTCGCGCGAGAACAGCTCGGCGATGATGTCGTCCTGGTCACCCCCCGAGCAGAAGCCGCGCCCGCGCCCCGACAGCACGACCGCGCGCACCTCGTCGACCGAGGAGAGCGCCTCGAAGGTCTCGGCGAGCTCACGGTACACGGTGAACGTGAGCGAGTTGAGGCGCTCGGGGCGCGCGAGGACCACGCGCGCGACCCCGCGCTCGACCGACAGCTCGAACGACGTGGGAGAGGGCAGCGCTCTCATCACGCGGCCTCGCTCGGGAGCACGGCGACCGCGACGATCTCGACCTTGGCGCGCGGCTCGACGAGGCCCGCCACGCCGATCAGCGCCATCGACGGATAGTGGCGCCCCATCCGCGCGCGCCACGCCTCGCCGAGCGCCTTGCCGGCGGCGCGGTACGCGTCGAGATCGGTCACGTAAATGGTCATGTGCGAGAGGTGCGACGCGTCGCCGCCGGCCGCGCGCACGACCGCGAGCACGTTGTCGAGCGCCTGCGCGAGCTGCGGCACCAGCTCGTCGCTGTGAAAAGTCTCGGTCGCGTCCCACCCGATCTGCCCCGCGATCGTCAGCACCCGCCCCGTCGCGAGGACCCCGTTCGAGTAGCCGCGTGGCCGCGGGAACCCCTCTGGTTGGATGATCGTCGCTGCCATGGCGGTCGCCTCTACGGCGCGTTGGTGAGCGGCGGCAAGCTCGCCGGTTGGCGCGGCGCGGCGAGCCGCGCGTCACGCTCGGGGATTCGGCCTTTGACGCCGGGGCGCCGCACGGCATAGCTTGAGGGCGAACCACGTGGCTCGCTTCCGCCTGCGGTTTCTCCTCCAAGAGTTCGAGCTCCCGCAGGGCGAGACTCTCCTTGGTCGCAGCCCCGAGTGCCACATCTCGATCGAGGATCCGCTCGTCTCCCGTCAGCACGCGCGCGTGACCATCCTCGGCGACGACGTCGCGATCGAGGATCTCAGCAGCCGCAACGGGGTCAGGGTCAACGGTCAAGCGATCAGCGGCAGGCACCCGCTCGCGGACGGCGACCGCCTCCGCATCGGTACCCAGGAGCTGGTCTTCTCGAAGGTGACGTCGCCGCCCTCGGACGCGTCCTCGAAGCGGACGGGCTTCTTGCGGCACTGCGGCCGCTGTCACACGCCGTACCCCGAGGAGCTGGGGCTCTGCCCCACGTGCGGGACGGTCGCGCCGCTCGACGAGGAGACGATGAGCGGCATCGTCGGCGAGACCAAGCAGTCCTGGACGCTGCAGCTGCTCGTCGAGGTGCTCGAGAAGGCGCTCTCGGTCGGCCGCGACGTCGACGCCGAGCGCATCATGCGCCGCGCCAGCGTGACCGTCGACGAGCGGCTCGACGCGGGCGGCGCGCTCGACCGCAGGCAGGTCGACGCGCTCGTCGAGGCCGGGGCCAGCCTGGCGAAGCTGCAGGGCAAGTCGAGCTGGTGCCGCTGGGGGCTGTCCACCTACGAGCGGCTCGCCTGGGTGCCGCGCGCGACGTTCGTCGCGCAGGCCCACAGCCTGCCGCGCGCCGAGCTCGACCTCTTGCGGCCGACGGTGACCGCGCTCCTGCGCGCGCTCCGCGAGCGCGGCGGGACGATGACCGACGACGATCTCGCGGGGCTGCTGAAGCTCGAGGCGCTCGGCCGGGAGCTCGGGGTCTGATGCGCTATCGACTCCGCTACCAGCACCACAACCTCGAGCTCGCGCCCGGGCAGTTCGTGATCGGTCGCAGCACCGACTGCCAGCTGTCGCTCGACGATCCGCTCGTCTCGCGCCGCCACGCGCGGCTGGTCGTGACCGACGAGTCGATCTTCCTCGAGGATCTCGGCAGCCGCAACGGCGTCCTGGTCTCCGGCGTCAAGGTCGAGGGGCGCCGCCAGCTCGAGGGCGGAGACCGCTTCACGATCGGCAGCCAGGAGATGGTCGTGATCGACTCCCAGGGCTCCGACCGCTCGGTGACGGGCCCCGCCTCTGGCTCGGTGCACGCGACGTACGCCGGACCGCTCACCGTGACCTCGCTGCCGGTCGTCAGGGCCGACGGCGACGAGGGCTCGCGCAAGGCGGACGCGTTCAAGCTGCTCGGCGCGGTCGCTGACAAGGCGCTCGCCATGGGCAAGGCCGACGAGGCCGAGCGGATCCTTGGCTCGCTGCTGACGCAGCTGATCGAGCGCGCGCGCGCGGGGACGCGCCACCCGGCCGAGGTCATCGAGCAGGCCACGCGCTACTCGGCCCGCCTCGCGGGCGCGACGGGCAAGGGGGCGTGGATCGACTACACGATCGAGCTGTTCGCGCTCCACCAGCGCGTGCTGTCGGCCGCCGTCGTCGACGAGCTGTACGTCAGCGTCCGCCGCGCGAGCGCCGTGAACCTCGCCCAGCTGCGAGCATATCTCGCAGCGATGCGGACGATTTCGACGCAGCTCTCGGCGAACGAGCGGTTTCTGCTGCAGCGCGTGGAAGGGCTGGAGAAGCTGGCGGCGCTGCGCTGAGGCGCTCGTGCGCGCGCTGCCAGGCGAGGTTGTGCGCTGCGGCGACCTGGATCGCGGCGCGCAGCTCTGGATCGTCGACCTCCGCGAGGGCCGCGTCGAGCTCGGGCGGCAGCGGCGCCGCCCTGGGGATCTGTCGCGGCTTCACGCGACGGTCCGGCTCGCGCGACGGTGGCGCGACCGGCCCGACCTTGAACCGGATCCGCTTGACATCGAGCCCTGCGCCTCGCGCGCGCGCGACGAGGGCCGTCTCCATCAGCGCGAGCTCCTGCGCCCACGAGGAAGACGCGACCAGGACCAGCAAGGCGCCGCGATCGACGCGCAGCGGCCGCGTCCTCCGCGCGATGTCGACGCCGACGAGCCGCCGCCACCCGTGCTCGTCGAGCGGCGTGGTCGCGGGCGCGCCGTCGAGCACCGGATCGACGAGGTAAGAGAGCCTGACGGGCGCGCGCGGCCTCACCCGTGCAACGTGCGGCGGCGCGGGCGCGGCCGAAACCAAAAACGCGCGCCCGCGAGCGATGGCCTGGGAGCGCGACCGTTGTGCTAGGAAGGAACATGGAACAGGAGAAAAAGCTGCCGCTCTCGTTCTTCGAGCGGCTCCCCAAGACCGATCTGCACGTGCACCTCGACGGCTCGCTGCGGCTCGGCACGATCCTCGAGCTGGCCAAGCAGGACGGCATCACGCTGCCGGCGACGACCGAGGCGGGGCTGCGCGACGCGATGAACCTCGGCCGCAACTGCGGCACGCTGGTCGAGTACCTGCGCGCGTTCGACGTCACGCTCCAGGTGATGCAGACGGAGGAGGCGCTGTTCAGGGTCGCGTACGAGCTGGCCGAGGACGCGGCCCGCGAGAGCGTCCGCTACATGGAAGTTCGATACGCGCCGATGCTGCACGGGCGCCTCGGGCTGAAGATGACCCAGGTGGTCGAGGCCGTCCTCGCGGGCCTTCGCGCGGCGCAGCAGCGCTACGGGATCGAGTCGAACGTCATCATCTGCGGCATCCGCAACATCTCCGCCGAGGTGTCGCTCGAGATGGCCGAGCTCGCCGTTGCCTACAAGAATAGGGGTGTCGTCGCGTTCGATCTCGCCGGCGCCGAGTATGACCACCCAGCCAAGCACCACAAGGCCGCGTTTCAGCTCGTCCGGGACAACAACATCAACGTGACGATCCACGCGGGCGAGGCCTACGGCCCCGAGTCGATCGAGCAGGCGATCCACAACAGCGTGGAGCACCCGATCGGCCACGGCTGTCGCCTCCGGGAGAACGGCGATCAGCTGCACAACATTAACCATCACCGCC
>CAUJFL010000158.1 GCA_963169165.1 Myxococcota bacterium
CAGCTCGTAGAACGTCGTCTCGAGCCGCTGCGGGAACACCTCCGCGGGCAGCTCGACCAGGATCGCGCGGCCGCCGGGGTACGGCAGCGCCGCCCCCGTGAGCATCCGCTCGAGCGTCGAGTCGGTGAGGAAGTGCTCGCAGGCGAGCCCGATCTCGGGCATCTCCGGGGTCGCGCGCACCCGGCTCTCCATCGCGAGGTACGCCTCGCGCAGCCCCGCGGCGTCGTTGTCGAACATCCCCGGTCGCATGTGCGGCGTCGCGATCACGTGCGAGAACCCCGCGCGCGCGAGCGCCGCGAGGAGCGCCAGCCCCTCGGCCTCGGTGCGCACGCCGTCGTCGACGCCGGGCAGCCAGTGCGAGTGAAGATCGACGAAGCCCACTCGCGGCGGCAGTACCCTCCATCGGGGGCGCCAGCAAGCGAGCCGCCGCGCGGCGCACGGCGACGGACGAGACTGACACGCGGTTGGGCGCGCTCTATAAGGCCCGGCGCGCGGCGCGTCGTCGCGCGTGCCCCACGGAGACACCGATGCAGCTCTCTTCGCTCAAGATCATCATCACCGGCGGCGCGCAAGGCATGGGCGCCGCGTTCGCGCGGCACCTCCACGCGGCGGGCGCCGCCGTCGCGTGCGGCGACGTCGCCGAGGACAAGCTCGCCGAGCTGCCCGAGGGCGTCCACCGCCGCCGCCTCGACGTCTCGTCCGAGGCCGACTGCGAGGCGTTCGTCGCGTGGGCGCACGAGCGGATGGGCGGCCTCAACGCGCTGATCAACAACGCGGGCATCCTGCGCGACGGGCTGCTCGTGCGGCGCGACAAGACCACTGGCGAGGTGAAGAAGCTCGGCGCCGCCGAGTGGGGCGCCGTCATCGGCGTCAACCTGACCGGCGCGACCTTCATGGTGCGCGAGGTCGTCGCGAGGATGGCCGCCACCGAGCAGCGTCCGGGCGTGATCGTCAACATGTCGTCCGTCGCCCGCCACGGCAACCGGGGTCAGTCCAACTATGTGGCCGCCAAGGCGGCGCTCGCCGCCAACACCGGAGGGCGGGCTCGCGGCCTACCTCGCGTGGGTCGGAGACGAGACGCGGTGAGGCGAGTCGGCGCTGTCGCGCTCGCGGCGTCGGTCCTCGTCACCCCGGCGGGCGCGGCGCCCCCCGAGGTCGACCAGGTGGCGGTGCCCGGCGCGACGTTTCGGATGGGCAGCGTCGATCGACGCGCGGAGCCCAACGAGGGGCCGACCCGAGACGTGACGCTGACGGCCTTCACGCTCGATCGGACCGAGGTCACCGTCGGCGCGTACCGGGCGTGCGTCGAGCGCGGCGCGTGCGGGCAGCCCGTCTCCGACTCCAGGCACTGCTCGTGGCTCCGCGACGATCCCAGCCTGCCGATGAACTGCGTGACGCACGCGGAGGCCGCGCTGTTCTGCGCGGCGCGCGGCGCGCGGCTGCCGACCGAGGCCGAGTGGGAGCTCGCCGCGCGCGGCCCGCGCGCGAGGCTGTACCCCTGGGGCGACGAACCAGCAGACTGCGCGCGCGCCGTGTCGACCAAGGGTGAGAGGACCGCCGACACCTGCGGGCGGGACGGCCCGCTCCCCGTGTCGACCACGCGCGGTCGCGGACCCAGCGGCGCGGCCGACCTCGCCGGCAACGTCGCCGAGTGGGTCGCGGACTTCTACGACCATCGGCACCCGAAGCCGAGCGGCGAGCCCGACCGGGACCCTCGCGGCCCGAGCGCGGGCAGCTCGTTCGTCGTCCGCGGCGGCGGCTGGCTCTCGCCGCGCTCGCACCTGCGCGTGACGGCGCGCAGCTGGGCGTCGTCGGTCGAGCGCGGGAGCAACATCGGCTTCCGGTGCGCCAGGCGCCCATGAACCGGGGAGAGCGGCTCACCCGGCTGACGCAGCCGTTCCTCGCGTTCCTGCGCACGACGGCGTCGAGCGGCGGGCTGCTGCTCCTCGCGACCGCGGTCGCGCTCGTGTGGGCCAACGGCCCGTACGCGGCGTCGTACCGCGCGGCGCTGTCGACGCCGCTCTCGCTCGGCGCGGGCGGGCACACGGCGAGGTTCACGGTGCACGCGCTGGTCGATGACGGGCTGATGTCGTTCTTCTTCTTGCTCGTGGGGCTCGAGATCAAGCGCGAGCTCGTGAAGGGAGAGCTCGCGTCGCCGCGGCGCGCGGCGCTCCCCGCGGTCGCCGCGCTCGGCGGAATGATCGTTCCGGCGCTGATCTACGTCGCGCTCAACGTGGGCCACGGGACGGCGTCGGGGTGGGGCACGCCCACGGCGACCGACATCGCCTTCTCGCTGTCGTGCGCGCGGCTCGCCGGGGGCCGCGTCCCGCAGTCGGCGATCGTGCTGCTGACGGCGCTCGCGATCTTCGACGATCTCGGCGCGATCGTCGTGATCGCGCTCTTCTACGGGAAGGGCGTGACGCTGGCGTCGCTCGTCCCGGTAGGCGGCGCGCTCGCGCTGCTCGGGCTCGCGAACCGCGTCAACGTGCGAAACCCCTACGCGTACCTGCTCGTCGGCGCGGGGCTGTGGTGGGCGCTCTACCGCGCGGGGATCCACCCGTCGCTCGCCGGGGTCGCGCTGGGCGCGGCCATCCCGGCGCAGGCCGAGCGCCGCGGCGACGAGGTGCTGGCCGAGGTCGCGGCCGACATCGCGGGGCTCGACGCCGACGGCGAGGGCGCGCGCGACGCGGCGGTGCAGGCCGTCGAGAAGCACCTCGAGTCGGTGCAGGCGCCGCTCGATCGCATCGAGCACGAGATCTCTCCGTGGGTCTCGTACCTGATCATCCCCGCGTTCGCGCTCACCAACGCGGGGGTCGAGGTGGGCGCGCTGTCGCTCGCGGATCTCACCGCGCCGGTCACGCTCGGCGTCGCGCTCGGGCTGCTCGTCGGCAAGCCGCTCGGCGTGATGACGGCGACGTGGGCGGCCATCAAGCTGGGCCTCTCGCCGAAGCCGCGCGGCGCGACGTGGGGGCACCTCCTCGCGGTCTCGTCGCTCGCCGGGATCGGCTTCACCATGTCGCTGTTCATCGGGCAGCTGGCGTTCTCGTCACCGACCGAGCTGACCCGGGCGAAGGCGGGCATCCTGCTGGGCTCCGCGCTGAGCGCGGTCGTCGGCGTCGGGCTCGCGTTCTCGACACGGCCCGCCAGCGATCCCAGCTCGTGAAGCCCCACGCGCGCGCGGCCGTGTCGGCGCGTCGTTGTGCGCGACGCGCTCGCCGTGCGACGATGAGGCGTGGCCACGGGGGTGCGCACGCGGAACTGCTCTTTCCACCTCGACGAGCGCGGGTTCGTCGTCGCGCGCGTCGACGACGGCGCTTCCATGGAGCTCGACGACGCCCGGGCCGCCCTCGACGCGACCTTCCAGGTGGCCGGCGGCGTGCGGCGGCCCGTGCTGGTCGATTTTCGCGGG
>CAUJFL010000159.1 GCA_963169165.1 Myxococcota bacterium
GGTCGCGTCCGCGGCGGCGGACGTGACGTGCCGCGTGTCCACGCTCTTCGTGCAGGGAATGCAGATGGCCAAGCCCGCGCGCACCTTCGCCCCAGATAGACTCGAATCCTGCTCCTGACTTCGCCCTGCGCGCCTCGATCCCGAACAGCAGCGTACGGCCCCTCGACGCGTCATCACGGTCTGCGAGGTAGCCAAGGGGAGAGACGAGACGCGCGCGCGCGCCGCCAGCGGGGCCGTCGGGCCGCGCTCTGTCAGCGCCGGGGCAGGGCGGGCGACACCACGCCAGTCGCCGTCACTCGGAGGTGAACACGGCCCGCCTTGGCGAGCCCTCCGAGGGGTTCGCGGCGACGTGACGTGCCTCGCGATCCCAGGCCCAGCGAGCGCGCACCCACGCCACCCCGGGCCGATCTGCGAGCTCGCGCTGCAGGTCGACGACCGCCGGAGGCCAGTCGAGGTCGGACCACGGCGAGCCCGCCGGTTTCACAAGTGGTCCGAGCAGAGACGCCGCCGTGATGTCAGCGATGCTCAGCTGGTCACCGCTCAGGTACTGCCCGGGATCGTCGGCCGTCTCGCGCTCGAGCCGCGTGACCGTGTCGACGATCGCCGTGCGTGAAGCGGCGCGTGAGCCGCTGTCGAGCTGGTAGTGGCGCGCCACCGCGCGCTCGACCAGCGCGACGCCGAGCCCCGTGCCGAGCAGCCGCATAGCCGTGGGATGAGTGCGCATCAGGAGCCGCGTCAGCGCGCCGGGCGCCTCGAGCAGCGCGCCATAGATCACGCGGACCACGTGTCTGCCGACCTGACCGAGCTCTGCCTCGAGAGAGGCGGCCCGTCCCCCGCGCTCACGGTCCGGGACGAGGAGCGGCGGGCCGTATCGATCGTCGAGGTACCGCGCGATGGCGCTCGAGTCGCCGACGACGCGCCCCCCGTCGCGCAGGACCGGCACGGTGCCACCGCTCGCCAGCGGCAACAGCGCCGGGTGCAGGCCGGGTACGACGTCGACTCTACGGTAGGCGAGTCCCTTCGCGTCGAGGTTCCAGCGGGTCTTCTCGCAGAAGTGGGAGAGCGGAAACTGGTAGAGGATGCGCACGCGACACCGGTGACCTTCACTAGCACCAGCCGTCGCGCGCGGGGCGGCCGCGCCATCGACGGTGACGAACCGTCGACCGGTCTCTCGCCGCACGCCTTTGCTGGTAGACGGCGAGGATGTTCCGAGCCGCGCCGTCGCCCCGCTCCGCCCCGCTTGCGGCCCGCTCCTCGCCCCCGCGACCGTGGGCGGCGGCCTCGCTCGCGGTCGCGTGCGCCGCCGGGTCGTGCGCAGACAGCGAGCCCCCTCTCTCGCAGGTCAGCGGGGCGTTCACCGTGTACAGCGCGGCGAACGCGTGCGTCACGCTCTCGACCGCGGGGCTCTCGCTCGCCCGGACCGACGACGGCGCGGGCTTCGCGTTTCGCAAGGGTGGCGCCGCCGCGAGGCTGCGGATGCGCGCGAGCGATCTCGCCACGTATCTGCTCCGCGACGCCGGCGGCGCGTACGTCGTGGCGAGCGGCGGCGCCCTCGGCCGCGCGGTCACGCTCCAATCGGACACCCTGCTGAACGACGATTCGTTCGTCTCACCGGCCGAGTGGACGCTCGAGCCGTCGTCGCGCGCCGGCGCGTTCCACCTGAAGAGCCGCGCGACCGGCGGGTACCTGGCGGAGGCCGGTCTCTCACCCCAGGCCGACGGCGCCGCGGCGATCACGCTGACGGGCGCCGACGGATGCAGCGACTTCCCCGAGCTGTCGCTCGACGCGCTCGGCGACGTGACGAAGACCCATTTCGCCGACGGCACGCTGTTCGGCGTCGTCGACGCCCACTCGCACCTGTTCACCAACCTCGGGTTCGGCGGCGGCGGGGTGTTTCATGGCTCGGTGTTTCATCGCCTCGGCGTCGAGCACGCGCTGCCCGACTGCGCGCCTTTTCACGGCGAGGAGGGCCGCAACGACGTCCTCGGATACTACTTCGGCGGAGGCGAGTTCAACGCGGACACGGTGGCGTCGTCGCTCATCACTGGCACCACGCCGGCGTTCGACCACCACACCGAGGGGTACCCGAGGTTCACTGACTGGCCTCGCGCGAGGCACAACTCGACGCACCAGACGCAGTATCACCGCTGGCTCGAGCGCGCGTACAAGGGCGGGCTGCGGCTCGTGGTGCAGCTCGCGACGAGCAACCAGGTGCTGTGCGAGCTGGTGGTGGGGATACGGGCGCAGCAGCAGCGCTTCTCTTGCAACGAGATGTTCTCCGCGGAGCGGGAGCTGGCCGAGACCTACGCGCTCGAGCGCTACCTCGACGCGCAGGCCGGCGGCCCCGGACGCGGGTGGCTCCGCGTCGTCACCTCTCCCGGCGCGGCGCGCGAGGTGATCGGTCAGGGGAAGCTCGCCGTCGTGCTGGGGATCGAGACGTCGAACGTCCTCGACTGTCGCCTGGTCCCTCGGCCCGACGCGCCAGCGTGCGACGCCGCGATGGTCCGCGACAAGCTCGACCACCTCCGCGCGCTCGGCGTGCGCGCGATGTTCCCTGTTCACAAATTCGACAACGCCTTCTCGGCCGGCGACGGCAACCGGGGGTTCATCGAGCTCGGCGCGATGCTCAACTCTGGCCACTACTCGAACTTCACGCAGGACTGCCCCGAGATCGAGGGAGGCTTCGACACCGGAGCTGTCACCTTTGGTGGGATCAACAAACCGCGCCCGGCGTATGACTCGCCGCCGCCGCTCGACTTCGTCGATTTCGGCAAGGCGCCGGCGTCGTCACTGTTGCCGCTGGTCGACGCCATCGAGCAGCCGCCGCTGGTCGGTGATTACTGTCAGAACGCGGGGCTGACGCCGCTCGGCGAGACGCTGATGGTCGAGATGATGAAGCGGGGGATGATCATCGAGATCGATCACATGCCCCGCCGGTCGTACGCGCGCGCGCTCGAGCTGCTGCAGCAGCGCGACTACCCCGCGTCCGGCAGTCACGGGCGGATTGCCGACGGCGCGCTGTACGATCTCGGCGGCGTCTCGACCACCGGCCTGCCCCGCTGCGGCGGCGACGCGGAGGGGTCGCGGGCTCAGCTGCGCGCGCGGTTCGACCAGATCGCGGCGCACGGGGCGTACCGCGCGCAGGGCTTCGGGTTCGATCTCAACGGCTTCGCGGGCGCGCGCGGGCCGCGGTTCGGTGACGGCGAGTGTCCGACGCCGCAGTCGAACCCTGTCACGTATCCTTTCCAGTCGTTTGGCAAGGACGTCACGTTCACTGTCCCGCGGCTCGGGGACCGCGTCGTCGACTTCAACACGGAGGGCTTCGTTCACGTCGGGATGCTCCCCGAGCTGCTCGAGGACGCGCGGCGGATAGGGTTCACCGACGACGAGCTCGAGC
>CAUJFL010000160.1 GCA_963169165.1 Myxococcota bacterium
GCGCGCGCCGCGGCTGCTCACCCTGCCGTGCGCCTGTTTCGCGGTCGTCGTCGCGTGCGACGACAGCACGTCGGGCGCCGAGGATCTCGTCGCAGACCCGCGCGCGGGGGCGGCCGGGGCCGAGGCCGCGGCGGGGCACGCGACGACGGGCGCGCCGACCATCGAGCCGCCTGCATACTGCACGCCGTGCCTGCAGGCGCGGTGCCAGCCGCAGCTGGACACCTGCAACTCCGACGCGCCGTGCCGCGCGGTCTTCGCCTGCCAGCGCGCGTGCGGCGCCGACCCGACCTGCTTTGGCGGCTGTGAGTCGAGCACCCCCCTCGGCGCTCGGCACGCCGAGCAGCTGCGCGACTGCCTCTCGCAGAAGCCGTGCAGCGGCTGCCTCCGGTGGTCGCACGGCCTGCCCGCCACCGACTGCAACGCGTGCCGCGACACCGCGTGCTGGTCGGAGTACGGAGACGCGCAGGCGAGCCGCGAGTACTGGCGGTTCGTCGACTGCTGGGACACCTGCAACCAGGGCCTCTCCTGCTACTCGACGTGCAAGAAACAGTACCCGGTCGGCTACGGCTTCATGGACCGCTGGACGACCTGCCTCGCTGCCAACTGCAAGGGCTGCTGAGCCGGCCCCTCACTCGACGAGGGGCGCGACGCCCGAGACGACGCCGGGCGTGGCCGACGAGACCGCCCGTTCGACGGCGACTCGCTCGGCGATCTCATCCTGCGCATCGTGTCGTACCCCATCCCGACGGTGCGCGAGCGCGGCCGGAGCTCCCCGAGGCGATCGAGGTGTTCTGGCGGCGGGCGAGCACGCGCGAGCCCAGCGAGCGCCATGGCAGCGTGCTGGTCGACGGGCTGGCAGCGGCGCGGGCTCGGCGCGCGAGTCGATGGTGTCGGTGGCCGGCGTGCCCGACGGTCTCTCGCCGGCGCAGCGACCGGTCACGCTCGGAGACGCAGCGCGGACGGTGCAGACGCCCCCGCGGCGAGGGGCAAGGGGCTCGTCGTGGGCGGGGCGCTCGTCGCGGGTGTGCTTCTCGCGTCGGTGGTTGGCTTTGTGGTTCTACGTGGCGGGCCCGCAGGCGAGCCCGGCGCGCCCGCCACGTGGGTCGCCGCTCCCGAGCCGACGGCGACAGCGCCCACGCCCGCCGTCCCTCTACCCGCGCCCGCACCCTCGGCGGCGCCCGCCGGCGACGACTCGGCCGCGCCCACGGCGCCGAGCTCGCCGCCCCGCCGAGCGCCGCGCCGCCGCCGCCCGCCCACGGAAGGTCGCGGCTCCGACGGCGCCTAAGCCCGGGGGGCGTGACAGCGTCGGCTTCTGAGCATGGGTCTCGGTGCGCCAGGAGTAGCCTGGGTGAGGGGCCAGACCATCCTCAACTCCCGCGCCGCACTCATGTCCGACCGGTTCTCCACGCTCACGCGTGAACTCGTGGCGCGGTGCTCCGCGAAGGTGGAGCCTGATTGACTTGAATGCCGGACCTGCCGGACCAGGCTGGAGATCCACCCGTTCGCGCTCAGGGCTGGGCGGGTGAGAAGCGGTGAACCTTCCCTCCGGCCAGCGCGAAGACCGCGTCGACGAAGGTGCCGTTGTACACTGTTCCCTTCGTGACCGACGACGCCGCGACGGCCGCGTAGGGCTTCACCGACGCCCCCTTGCTCCAGCCTCCGGGCGGCTCGTACACGAACGTGACAGCGTCGCCCCCCGCCAGCACCATCCAGCCGCTCGCCGAGAGCAGGTCGCGCCCCGCGGCCGGGACAGCGGCGCGAAACAGCTGCTTCACAGCGCCGCTCTCGGGGTGGACGAACGCGGTGAGCTCTCCGGCAGCGGCGGGCGCCACCGCGAGCTCGCGCCGACCGTCGCCCGCGAAATCCAGGTCTTCGAGCGCCACCGCGCCGAATCCGCCGCTGTCCACCGCGGTGAGCGGCCCCAGGCCCGCCGCGAGGGTCCACCGCGCGACCGCGAGGCCCGACGGCCCGCTGGCGACCAGCAGCACCTCGTTCCCGCCTGCGCCGAGCGGGGACTCGGCGAGCGCCACGTCCGCGTACACGCGGCCCGCGTCGAGGGTGACCACCGGCGCGGGCGCCCCGCTGGCGTCGAGGAGGACGACGGCCACTCCACCGCCGCGCAGCGCGCCCGCGTAGCCGCTGAACCCGCTCGAGCGGAGGAAGTCGGCGCGGTCGACCGGCCCGCCCAGCTGGACAGTCTGCTGCTGCTCCCACGAGCCCGCGGCGTTGACGCTGTACGTGGAGACCACCCCGGTGTCTCCCCCCGCGACGACCAGCTGCGCCTTGCTCGACGCGTCGATCACTGGCCGGATGTCGCCCGCCTGCGCGGCGAGCGGGACGACGCCGTGGCTGATGAACACGCCGTCGTCGTCGGAGTCGTACAGCGCGATGCCGGAGAGCGTGCTCACCGCGAGGCTCGACAGCGGCTTCGACGGGAACGGATACGCGTGCACCGCCTTCCCGCCGGGCACGTCGAGGACGACGACGGGCGCGTCGAAGCCGTCGCAGCGCAGCGTCCCGCCTCCCTTGTCACGGCACCACCCCGTCTTGCAGTCCGCCCCGACCAGGCACGGCTGCCCCGCCCCGCAGCCTCCGCAGGCGCCGCCGCAGTCGACCGCCGTCTCCGTCCCGTTCTTCACGCCGTCCGCGCAGCCGGCGCCGCCGCACGCCGCGCACGTGCCTCCGCAGTCGACGCCCTGCTCGTCGCCGTCCTTCACGCCGTTCGAGCAGGTGCCCCCTCCACCGGGCTCCGCCCAGGAGAAGTCGGCCTTGTCGTCGGGCGTGATCTTCGAGAACCCCTCGAGCGGCGCGCACGAGTACGTGCCTGACGTCAGCGTCGGCACGTTGGGAAACACGCACGGCACCACCGACTCGCAGTGCGTCTCGCACGCGGACGACGCCACGGTCACGCCGTTGCCCGACGCCACCGAGTCATAGGAGGCCCGCCGCGTACCAGCGGGGCACACCTCCGAGCACGACACGGGCTCCACCTCCTCATCGCCGCCGCTGCAGCTCGCGAGCGCGGCGCTCGCCGCGAGGAGCGCCGCCAGGCCGAGGAACGCCCTCTTCGACAGAGAATTTGCCAAGTGACTCACTCCTTCGCCCGGACGTCACAGTCCGCCGCCAGGTGGAATTTGCCTCGCTCCGGGACAGCGCTCCCCGGCTCGCGGTAGGCGGCGTCGGCGCAGTCGAGCTCGAACCTCCCCGGGCTCTCGGAGATGGTCCACGTGCAGGTCGTCCCCTGCTCCGCGTAGGCTTCGGCGCGCTGCGTGTACAGCTGCTGGCACGCGTTGAAGGCGCCGTACCACTCGGGCAGGAGCGCCATCGGCAGCTGGAGCGAGAACCCGGGGACGAAGACGGCGCCGCGGGGCGCCGCCGCGACGGGGCCGTACGCGCCCGCCTTCGCCACGTCGCGGGCGCGAAACTCGAAGCTCGCCGCGGCGGGTAGCACGGGCTGGTCGCAGTGCTTGGAAAGCACGCCGTGGTTGACGCCGTCGAGGACACCGAGCTGCAGGTCGACCCGCACGGCGCCCGACGCGCGGTCGAACAGCACGCGGCACTCGGTCGCCAGCGTCTCGCCCTTGCTGGCGTGGCTCTGCATGCCGTTGGGGAGCTGGAACGACACCTGCTTCGTCAGTCCCCGAGAGGGCGACTGCGGGCAGTCCCTTCGCTGCACGTAGTCGCACCAGTCGATCCGACCCTCCACCGTCGCGGTCTCTCCTGTGGCCTGGACGATCGCCTCCCCGCGGTAGCGCCCCTCGGCCAGGCCATCCTCCAGCCTGGTGAGCTCGACCGTGCCCGACCGCACCGCCCAGCTCTTCTGGCGGAACTGCAGGACGAGCTGCGCGGAGTCGGGCGAGCCGAGCACGTTGCCGCCGAGCCGCAGCGACTTCGAGCCGATGGTGTCCGAGAGCATGCCGTCGCAGCGACCATCGTATAGCGAGGAGACGATGTAGTGCCCCGCCAGCGGGTAGCTCCGCGCCAGCCCCACGCAGTCCACGACCATGGCCGTCGACGCCGCGGACCCGCCGCTCGACTCCGCGCCGCAACCCGCCCCGACGAGGGCGACCGCCCCCGCGAACCCCATCCTCCACCTGGCCTGCATCGCCCCTCCTCCGGAAAATGCTCCAGCGTCATCCTGCCGCGCCGGTCTCGCGGGTGTCAAGCGCGGTTCGGGCTTGGAGCGCGGCGCGCGAGGGTGGTAGCTTTCGCCGCTGGAGGGTCGGATGGGCTACGTTTCGTGGAGGAAGGTTCTCGCGGCGGTGGCCGTCGTGGGCGGCGCGCTCGCGCTCCCCGGGTGCGGCGACCCAGGAGCGGACGCCGTGGAGGTCGCGAAGGCCTGCGGGCAGCAGCGGTGCCCCGTCGGCACTGCGTTGCGCGAGTCGCGCTCCGTGACCACGGGCTCGGACATCAGCGGGGGCTACGATCCTGTCACCTACAAGGCTGACGGCGCGTACAAGCGACTTGGGTCGGGGCAGTGCGAGTACATCTGCCAGCTGATCCAGCCTTGCCCGGACGGCACCTTCCCGGTGATCACCGAGGACTGCTTCACGTGCGGGGCCATCGGGTCCGGCGGCGCCGTGGCGCAGGGCGCGTGCAAGTGAGGGCCGCCGCGGGGCCAGCTCCTCCGGTCACGGGCTGAATGGTTCATTCATTCATAGCCTCCGCAGGCTCCCGAGCCGGAGTGGCTCACCCACAGATTCTCGCGGTGACCCCGCACAATCAAAGAGCACAACGGTCTCCCGCCCCGCGACAACTGGACCACCGAGGAAGAGAAAGCCTCGATCATCGCGTTCCACGGCGAGCACCCGCTCGAAGGCTACAGGCGGTTGACGTCCATGATGCTCGACCACGGACGTGGTCGCCGTGAGCCCGACCACGACCTACCGGGTGCTGAGCGCGGCGGGGTTGCTCGACCGATGGAACCGGCGACCGTCGAAGAGGTTCGTCTAGCCTGGGGCGCCGCACGAACACTGGCACGTCGACATCGCGTATCTCAACATCGGCGGCACGTTCTACTATCAGTGTTCGCTGCTCGACGGCGCGAGCCGCGCGATCGTACACTGGAAAAATTCGCGAGGCAAGGACGCCAGCCGGGCGCGTCCGGTTGTGCTCCCGCGTCGGCGCGGCTAGGTTTCGCGGATGATCGCTGCGACGCGCTCGATGCACGGTTCCGTGGCGATGTGTGCCCTGTGGTTCCTCATGGCGGCCTGCTCGTCAGGTGACGGAGACCCGGCTCCGCCCGGTGCCGCGGGGGGCACCTCGGCCGCGGGCGCATCCGGCGGGGATGGGGTCGGCGCGGGAGTCGGCGGCAAGGCGAGCGGCGGCGCGGCAGGTGTCGCCGGCGGCGCGAGCGGCGGCGCCACGGGGAGCGGCGGCAAGGCGAGCGCAGGAGCGAGCGGCGCGGCGGGAAAGGCGAGCGGTGGTGCCGCGGGCGCAGCGGGAAAGGGGAACGGTGGCACGGCGGGCGCAGGCGGTGGCGCAGCGGGCAAGGCGAGCGGCGGCACGGCGGGCGCAGCGGGCAAGGCGAGCGGCGGGACGGCGGGCGCAGCGGGCAAGGCGAGCGGCGGGACGGCGGGCGCAGGCGGTGGCGCCGCGGGCGCGGCTGGGTCAGCGGGCGCGGGCGGAGGCGACACCGGAAGACCAGGCCCGTCGAACACGGGCGTGCCGGCCGGCACGCAGCTCACCAAGGTCGACGGCGATCTCGTGGTCAACGCCGCCTGGATGGCCGCGCACCCCACCGGCCTCCCGGCGGGCGCCGGCGCCGGGGTGATAGAGGCCGTCGACATCTTCGGCACCGTCAGGATCTCGGTCCCCGGCGTCACCCTTCGCAAGTGCAAGGTGCGCGGCGCACAGCAGCAGCTCGGGACGGCCTGGACCTCCCTCATCTATGTGACGGTCGGCTCGGCGGCGAAGGACGAGCGAGACAAGGTCGTCATCGAGGACTGCGAGGTCTCCCCCAGCTTCCCGAGCGCGGGCGCGAACGGCATCTACGGCTGGAACTTCACCGCGCGGCGCAACGAGATCCATCGCACAGTCGACGGCTTCGGCCTCCACTACTTCACCCACGTCGAGGCCAACTGGGTGCACGATCTGTCATATTTTCAGGCCGACGGCACGCCGAGCCACACCGACGGCACGCACAACGACGTGGTGCAGCTGCACGACGTCAAGAACGGCCCCGTCGGGGCGGCGAAGCACGGCGGGCGCAACACCATCATCGGCAACTACTTCCAGGCGTTCGTCGCGCAGGACGTCGGAGATCCGGGCGTGCAGGCGACGAAGCAGAAGGGCCTGCTCGGCCAGGGCTTCGACCACCAGGCGGGCGCGGTCATCATGGTCAACGCCAGCGGCGAGAACACCATCACTGACAACTGGTTCGAGGGCGGGTTCATGCCGATCAACGCGGGCGACGGCGACAACGCCGGGATGGCGCTGGGCACGATCCTGCGCAACCGCTTCGACCGCATGCGCTACGACGACGCGCGATCCATCGGGGGGACCAACTTCGCCTTGAGCCCGCGGCTGACCATCGGCGTCATCAAGGCCGCGTCGCTCGTGACAGGGGCAGGGACGGCCGACGCAAACCGCTTCTCCGAACAATCCACCACGCCTGGGGTGACACCAGGCGCCGAGGTGCTGGTGAGGGCCTACTGATGACCGAGAAACATCTCCTGCCTCCTCCCCGTGTGCGCGCGTCCGCCGCTCGCTGGCGCGCACCCTTGACGTTGATGTCGCTGCTGCTCCCGGTCGCCTGCGGGGGCTCCGACGGGGAGGGCGCCGCCCCCGTGATCGGCGCCGAAGCCGGCGCGTCCGGCGCCGGTGGCCAGGGCAACGGCGGCGAGGCTGGCGGCAACAACGCTGGCGGCAGCAGCGCCGGTGGCAGCAGCGCTGGCGGCGGCAACAGCGGCGGCGGCAACAGCGGCGGCGGCAACAGTGGCGGCGGCAACAGTGGCGGCGGCGGCGCCGGGGCGAGCGCGGGCAAGGCCGGGTCGGCTGGCTCGCCCGTCACCCCGCCGCCCCCCGTCACCGTGGGCAAGGTCACCGAGACCAAGCTCTTCGACGTCGATGGAACCTCGACCGCCTACACCGCGCTGCAAGGCGGGGCCTCCGACGGCGTGTACGCGTACGGCGTCCTGCTCGACACGCAGGCGGGCGACATCGACGTCTCGCAGCTCGTCAAGTACCAGATCTCCACCGGAAAGCGCGTCGCGACCGCGTCGTTCAGCGCCCCGGGCAAGGTGACCAACAAGCTGGGGCACGGCAACGACGCCGCGTTCAACCCGGACACGGGCAGGCTCGTCGTCCCCGCCTGGACGAACGACGCCTCCACCCAGCCGGCGAACAACGGCAAGCTGCTGCGCATCATCGACCCGGCGACGCTCGCGATCGTCGACACCAAGACCGTCGACGTCAGCGTCACGAACCTCTGCTACGCGAAGGGCACGTACCTCGTCTTCACCGGGAAGACCTTCCGCACGTTCGACGCCGACTTCAAGCTCGCGGGCTCCGTCCCGTTCGACATCGTCCCCGTCGAGGACAAGTACGCGCCGAAGGGCGCAGAGCGCGTGGGTCAGGGCATCGACTGCGACGCGGACTACGTCTACCTCACCCGCTGGCACCCCGACGCGGACACCAACCGGCTCTACGTCGCCACCTGGGACGGCGAGCTCGTCGGCGCGTACACGTTCGACGGGCCGGAGGGCGAGCACCTCATGCACGTCTCCGGCGGGCGCATCCTGCACGGGATCAACACGTCGGGCGCGGGCGGCGACCTGCGGCGCATCGACTACTTCCAGTTCGTCGTCGAGTACGTCGCGGAGGGAGGGTCGGGATCGATGCAGAGCACGCGGGTCCTGTACGGACGCCCGACGCCGCTCCGACAGAACGCTTTCACCCGCGCGGGTCAGGTGTTCACTGGGTGGGCGGCCCAGCGCCTCAGCGATGGCAAGTGGAGGTACCAGAAGGCCGACAAATCCGACGACGGCTGGTACGACGCGGGCGGTCAGCCGAGCGGCTGGGGCTTCTATGTCTACGCCGACCGGGCCAACGTCCTGAAGAGCGCGCCGTTCGGCGTCGTGCGGATGCACGCGCAGTGGAAGTAGCGCCAACGGCCGACGCCGGGCGCCCCGCTCGCTTTCGCGGGGTGTAAGTTTTCACTGCCTGCCCCCCAGGTGAACCATCCAATCCGGTGTGGATTGTGTGGGTTCATTTGGGCACATGCAACTCCGCTCGCACGGCCGGTTCGATCTCGACCCGTTCACGCTTGGAGCGTTCCGGAAATTCTCACACCCTCTTTCCAGAATTCTGAGCACCTCGTCGCCGCGCGCATCGTCACCGCCGGCCTCGTCCGCGGGTGAGCGCTCCGTGGGCACGGAGGGGCCGTCGAGGTGTGCTGCAGACCGGGGGGCCCCGGCGGGCGATCCCCACGGCGGACGCGTGCGCTGCTGCTCCGACTGACGAGCCGCCGCGAGGCAGAGCCGCCCGCCGCTCCGCACCGGCGCCACGTTTTGCGCCAGGGCGGCGACAGGTGTACGCACGCGCCGCTGATCTCGGCCTCCAAACTTCCGCGCCTGCTCGCCGTGCTCACGTGCGCGGTGCTCCTGCCAGTCATCCCGTTCGTGTTGATCGGCGAGCTGCCTGGCGAGCGCTGGCTGCGCGCGAGCGGCGACGACGCGCTCGTGTTCGGGCTCACCGGCGCCGCGCTGCTCGCGCTCGACGTGCTGCTGCCGATCCCCTCGAGCGTGATCGGCGCGCTGCTCGGGGCGCGACTCGGCTTCTTCGCCGGCTTCGGGTGGACGCTGCTCGGCCTGCTGTCAGGTCACCTCGTGGGCTACTGGCTCGGTCGGCTCGTCCCGTCGCGCTGGGCGAGCGAGCTGCCGCGCGCCCCGTCGCTGTGGGCGGTTTTCCTCAGCCGCCCCGTCCCGGTCCTCGCCGAGGCCGTCGCCGTCGCAGCCGGCGCGGAACGCGTTACGTTCGGTAGTTTTGTCGCGACGTGCGCCGCGGGGGACGGGATCTACGCCGCGGTGCTCGCCGCCGACGGCGCGGCGTGGCTCCCGGCGGGCCTTGGCGCGGCTGGGCTCGCCGTCCCGATGCTGCTGCCCGTGGTCGCGTGGAGCGTGTGGCGTCTCGTCGTGCGTCGCCGGCTGACGCGCGGGGCGGCGTAGCTCGGCGCCCACCCAGCCTCGCTGGGCGCCCACCCGGCGCGCGCCGAGCGGCCCCGGTCGAAAGGGCAAATTCACAGTGAACCAGCGGACGCGCGGCGGCGAGCGCCTCGGCCCGGTGCTTGCTCAAGCGCGAGGATGCGCCTCTCACTCTCGCTCTCGCTCGTGCTCCTCGCCGCTCCCCTCTCTCTGCTCGTCGCGCCCCCGCTCGCCCACTCGAGCGGCGAGGTGCCAACCGTCACCTACAGCACGAAGAGAGAGTCGTGCGGCGCCTCCGCCGCCTACCTGCAGGTCAAGGCTCCGCCCGGCGCGGCCGTCTCGGGGACCATCGTCCAGGTCGGCAGCAGCGCTCCCCCGACCCCGTTCTCCGTCGCCGCCAACGAGACCAAGCGCGTGAGCGTGAAGGGCAACCCGCTCGAGTGTTCGACCACGAGCATCTCCGGCCGCACGTACCGCGTCACGACAGTGGGCGCCGCGCCCTTCGACCTCGTGCTCGCCCCGAGGATCGTCGAGCTCGGTCCGACCGCCACCAGCGGCGGCGGCCAGAGCAAGGCGAAGATCGCGCTGCGGCGCGCCTCGGCGAGCTGTGAGACGGGGACGATAGAGGGCGAGGTCGAGGTGACGACCGGCGCCGAACCTCCGTCTCCCGTGCTCGTGGAGACGAAGGCCGGCGAGGGCGTCGCCGCCACGCCGCTCACCATGCCCGCCAACTCCTCCAAGAGGGCCCTCGTTCAATGGAAGACGACTCCCACAGTGTGCAGCGCCGCGACCGTGCTCAGCGTCGGGATCCATTCGCCATCGCAGGCCATCACCCTCGGCCCCATCGCCGTCTCCTTCGCGAAGGCCAACTGATCCATGTCCCAGGTCATCCTCCGCTCCAGAGCACTGGCGCTCTTCGTCGTCGCGGCGTCGACCTCGGTGCTGGTGTCAGCGTGCAACAAGAAGGGCGGTGACACCGACGCCAAGGCGACGAGCGAGAGGTCCCCTGACAGAGAGCAGCCCCCGTCGCTCTCGGCGATGGACGCGTGCGCCCGCCTCGAGGCCGCGGGGATCGCGAAGAATTGCCGGAGAGGCACCGCCCTCCCGAGCGGCCTCACCCTCCCCGATGCCTCGAAGGCGTCGGACATCGCCGACTTCGACGCCCAGCTCGGCGGCGGGCGCACCGCCCCCGGCAAGACGCTCTCCATCGCCTCGATGCAGACACGCAGCCTCGTGGTCTTCGGGCTCGCGCCCCTGAAACAGACCGTCTGGAACAGCAAGGGCGTGACGCTCTACATCCAGAGCCCGCGCAAGGACGGCGACCCCGCCTACGAGGCGCTCCACAAGCGGATGAAGGCGGCGATCCCGTAGGCTCCGGGTCGGGACGGCGCACCGTCGGCTCGAACGCGCGCCGCGGGGCGTGCTACTCGGGGCCGATGCGAGCGCTCGTCACCGGCGGCAACGGCTTTCTGGGCACCGAGCTGTGTCGACAGCTCCGCGAGCGGGGCGACGAGGTCGTCAGCCTGTCCCGCCGCGACGCGCCGCACCTCCGCGCGCTCGGCGTCGACGTGGCGCAGGGCGACGTCGCCGATCTCGGCGCGGTCGAGCGCGCCGCGCGCGGCGCGGACGTCGTGTTTCACGTCGCCGCGAAGGCCGGGATCTGGGGCGCACCGGCCGACTTCGAGCGCTCCAACGTCAAGGGAACACAGGTGGTCGTCGAGGCGTGCCTGCGGCTCGGCGTGCCGAAGCTCGTGCACACGAGCTCGCCGTCGATCGTCGCCCGCGGCGTCGACCTGTCCGGCGTCGACGAGCGCGCGCCCGTGCCCGAGAGGTTCCTCGCCGACTACCCGCGCACGAAGGCGCTCGCGGAGGCGTGGGTGCTGCGCGCGAACGGCCCGAGGCTCGCCACCGTCGCGCTCCGCCCGCACCTCATCTGGGGCCCGGGGGACGCGCAGATCCTCCCGCGGCTCGTCGACCGCGCGAACAGGGGCAAGCTCAGGCTCGTCGGCACCGGCGAGAGCCTGGTCGACACGACCTACATCGAGAACGCCGCCGACGCGCACCTGCTCGCCGAGCGCGCGCTCGCGCCCGGCGCCGCCTGCGCGGGCAAGGCGTACTTCATCTCGAACGACGAGCCGCTCCCCGCGCGCGAGATCATCGGCCGCCTCGTCGAGTGCGCCGGCGCGCCCCGCCCG
>CAUJFL010000161.1 GCA_963169165.1 Myxococcota bacterium
TGCGCTCGACGCCGCGCGCCAAGGACGAGCGCTTCGGCCTCAGGAGCCCCCGGGGCGAGCAGGGCGAGGGCGGGTCGGTCGATCTCACCCTGCACGGCGACACCGACGACTCGAAGACCACCAAGCCCGAGGACGTCGTCCTGCGCAGCCGCTTTCGTGGCGACGGCGCCGGACGGAGCGACGTGAAGCTGTCGGCCGGCGACCTCCCCGAGGGCGTCGTGGTCGACATGACCGAGTGCTGGTCGAGGACCTTCGAGCGGTCCTACTACACTGACTCGATCTCGCTCGAGCCGACCGCGGGAGATCCGTCGAGCTGCCCGTTCTCGGACCGCCCTGCGCTGCCCTGATCGAACAGGTAGCGCCCGTCGGGATCGTCGCGGCGCCACAGCGCGTGGTCCATGAAATAGTGGTGAAGGTTGACCCACGCGAACGCGGCGGCGAGGTACGGCGTCGCGCCGAGCGGGCCGTGATCGACGCCGCGACCTCGCGGCACGAGCCACGCGTCGAGCAGCGGCGGACCGCCTCGAAACAGCACCCATCCCAGGGCGACCGATGACAGCGCGAGCACGCCGAGCTTGACCGAGGCGGGTCGACCGAACGTCGGCGGTCCCTCGGCCTCGCGCGCGCGGTTGCCCTCGCGGAGCGCGACGAAATACAAGTACTGCACCGAGTGCAACGCGGGGATCAGGTAGACCATCAGCGGATCCCACGACGAGCCGATCGTCCAGCTCCACACCGACACCACGAACGCGCCGAGCGGACCGAGCGGCAGCGCCGGTTCGCCCCGCTCCCTTCGCGCGATGAGCGCGACGAGCGCGCCCACCAGCGTCACGGCGAACGCCGCGAGCGCGAGGTGCTCGAGCCACTGCGGGCGTGAGAGCGCGCGAAACACGACGCCCTTCTCTTCCATGTCGACCGCGGGCGAGGCGGGGTTCGCCCACGCGAGCACCCAGCCCGCGTACGCGTGCGCCGACAGCGCGCGACGACTCCACGCGTCGACGCGCACGCCCCGGCGCTGCGACAGCACCGCGACGACCCCGAAGCCCTGCCGCACGTAGTGCCAGCCGACGAGCGCGAACATCAGCTGCAGCAGCGCGCCGAGCGCGACGGCCGAGCGCGTGGCGAGCGCGAACGCGCACCACGCGCCGAGCGCGACCGGCGCGACGAGGCCGGCGACCAGCACGCGGGCGCGCTGCGCCGGCGGGACGCGCCGGTCGCCGAGGTCACGGTGGGCCTTGCGATAGAACAGCACATACGTGACGGCGAAGTGTGGATCGTTAAGTATCGACGCCGCATGAAAGGTCAAGAAGCCCACGGCGAGCTCTGCGTCGTCGAGCCCGACCACGCGCCGGAGCGCCCAGCAGATCGGGTACAGCAGCAGCGTCGCGCCGCCGGTCGCGAGCAGTTCGACGGCGCGCGCGCCCCGCGTCGAGGCCACGTCAGCCGCGCTCGCGGCTCACGCGGACGTCTCGTCGACGAGCCTGCGGATCAGCGCCTCGCCGGGCTGCGCGCGGCCCGCGGCCACCTCATGCACCAGCCGCGCCGCGGCGTCGTTGACCGGCGTCGGGACCTCGAACCTGCGCCCGCGCGCGGACACCTCGCCGTTGAGGAAATCGACCGCCGGGGTGCGCCCGCGCTCGAGCGCGGCGAGCATCGACGAGCGCATGCGGCGGTAGCGGGCGCCGACCGCCAGCAGCAGCGAGTGCTTGGCCACGAGGGACGGCGAGCCCACCGCGCGACGCTCGGCGGCGGTGAGCGCGATCCAGTCGAGATCGATCGTGCCGGACACCTTCTCGAGCTTGACGCCCTCGCGCCGCGCGACTTCGACGGTCTCGGTCATGATCTCGAGCGCGAGGCGGCGCACCGAGCGGTGCACCATCGCGCTGCCGAGCGTCCCGCCCCACAGCGTGCCGAGCGTCGAGATCGCGCAGTTGATCGCGAGCTTGCTCCAGCGCGCGCCGGCCAGGTTGCGCGTCAGGGACACCGGGCCGATGGGCTCGAGCAGCGTGGCGAGCGCCGTGAGGCGAGGATCGTCGGCGCCGCTCATCACCCCGAGCGTGAAGCCGCCCTCGGCGGTGCGATCGTAGACGCCGGGCTCGGGCATCGCGCCGCCCCAGCTCACCACGG
Source organism: Myxococcota bacterium (assembly GCA_963169165.1). Lineage (GTDB taxonomy): Bacteria > Myxococcota_A > Polyangia > Polyangiales > Polyangiaceae > JADLFU01. The sequence goes on from CAUJFL010000161.1 coordinate 2,128, forward strand.
CGCCGACGACGCGCGACGGGCCGACGACAGTGGCGATCCGATCTTCACAAAGACCATTTTGCAAACAGACCATGGCGCCGCTGGGCGCGAGCCACCTAGCGATGCCGCGCGCGGCCTCTTCGACCTGCGGCGGCTGCACCGCGAGGATGACCCAGTCGAAGGGCGGCGTCTCTTCGGGCAGCGAGGTCGTGATGTCGCCGCGCACGGCGCGGGGCGCGGCGCCGCGGAGCACGAAGCCGCGAGCGCGGACGGCGCGCGCGATCTCGTCGTTGGTGGTCGACGCGGTGACCTCGAGCCCGAGCGCGTCGCGCTGCTCGAACAGGTGCGCGGCGACGATTCCGCCGAGGCCGCCGCACCCGACCACCAGCACGCGCGCGGTCATTTGCCGAGCAAGAAGCGCATCGCGGTGTCGAGCGTCTTGCCGAACGGAGGGCGGAGCAGCGCCGTGCCGTTGACGCGGGCCTGGTAGAACACGGGCTTCTTCTTGCTGAGCGCCTCGAAGCCCTCTCGGCCGTGATAGTGGCCCATGCCGCTCGCGCCGACGCCGCCGAACGGCATGTCGTCCTGCGCGAAGTGGACCATGGTGTCGTTGACGCTGACGCCGCCCGAGATCGTGTCGCGCAGCGCGCGCTGCACGGTGCGATCGTCGTGGCTGAAGATGTACAGCGCGAGCGGGCGCGGGTGATCGTTGACGTAGTCGAGCGCCTCGCCGAATTCCTTGTAGGGGAGGATCGGGAGCACCGGCCCGAAGATCTCGTCCTGCATGACCGTCATCTCGTCGGTCGCGCCGAGCACGAGGCGCGGCTCGAGCTTCGGGGAGCCCTCGAACGACTCGCCCGCGGGGTTGATCGGGACGAGCTTGGCGCCCTTCTGCGCCGCGTCCTCGAGGTGCTTCTCGAGGCGCGCCTTGTGGCGCGGGTGAACGATCGACGAGTAGTCGGGGTTCGACGCGAGCGTCGGGTACATCCGCGCCGCGTGCGCCTTCAGGCTCGCGACCAGCTCGTCGACCTGGCCCTCGGGGACGAGCACGTAGTCGGGCGCGATGCAGGTCTGGCCGCTGTTGAACAGCTTGCCGCCGATGATCCGTTCGGCGGCCGTCTCGATCGGGAAATCGGGCGCGATGACCGCGGGTGATTTTCCGCCGAGCTCGAGCGTACACGGCACGAGGTTGTCGGCGGCCGCGCGCATCACGTGCTTGCCGACCGCGGTCGACCCCGTGAAGATCATGTGATCGAACGGCAGCTTCGAGAACGCCTGGCCGACCTCGGGCCCGCCGGTCACGACGGTGACCTCGTCGTCGGAGAACTGCGACGAGAGCAGCTCGGCGAGCAGATCGCTCGTGCGGGGCGTGAGCTCGCTCGGCTTCAGCATCGCGCGGTTCCCGGCGCTCATCGCGCAGACGAGCGGCGCCATCGCGAGCTGCATCGGGTAGTTCCACGGGGCGATGATGCCGACCACGCCGAGCGGCTGGTACAGCACCTCGTTGCGCGCCGGAAAGAAGGTGAACGCGACGTGGCGGCGCTCGGCCTCCATCCAGTGGCGGAGGTTCTCCTTGACGTAGCGGATGTACGAGACGGTGACGAAGATCTCGGCGATCATCGTCTCGTGCCGCGAGCGGTTGCCGAAATCGGCCGAGATCGCGTCGGCGATGCGCTCCTTGTTGGTGAGCATCAGCCGCTCGATGCGCGACAGCCAGCGCAGGCGCTCTGCCTCGTCGGGCGGGCCCTTGCGCCGGTGCGCCTCGCGGAGCCTGGCGAGGAGCTTCGGCAGCTCTTCGGCGACCTGGGTGTCGGTCTTCGTGGGGGGCTGGACCTCTGCGGCGACGGCTTGCGACATGCGCGGGATCGGAGCACGCCCGGGCGGCGACGTCACGCGAGTTCGCCGCCCCGGCGGGTCCCGTCAGGGCACGGGCGCGAACGGCGCGAACGCCGCGCCCTGGGATCCCTGCCGATGATCACGTGGCGGAGCCACGGGTGATGGATTCGTGTACCGCCGCCCGTGGAGCTGCGGCGCGCCGCTTTCGCCAGGCAGCATGTCGACAGTCCCCAACCGCCACCGCGTGCTTTCGGTTGGCGACATGTACGGCGACGGGTTGCCAGAGGTCCTCGAGTGGGACATGGACAGCGGGTGGGTGTACATCCACGACCGCCGGGGGCTACTCGACCTACACCGGCCGGTCCATCGGCGTCAGCGCGGTCTTGATTTGATCAGGAGGTCCTACACGCACCACCAGCGTCGCGGCGTACGACCTTGGATTTCCCCCGCAGAGTGTGTTGGCAGCTCGCCCCCGTTTGACCAGATCTCCCCCGTCACGGGCGCGATCAGCGTCGTCGCGGACGAGTGCTACGTGGTCGAGAGCATACCCCAGGGAATTGTATCCTGGGCGCCGACATGCCGCGGCTACGGGGGTGTCAGCTCCAAGGGAACGCGCAGCTGCTCCATGACCGCCGGGACCTATCGTCGCTCGCCCAATCTCTCGGGTGTGCGTTGCTGCTCCGACTGACGTGCGCGAGGTGGTCGGGTAAGCCCACGGTCGTCACCGACTCACGTTTCGATCCTTTCTCTGCGGCCGTTCACGTGTCTTGAACGATCTGCACCCTTGGGCGATGCTCGTCTGATCCCGGCTGCCGTCGCCCAGCGGCTCACGCACGTCCGCGGGATGCCGTGCGCTTCCGCTGCCGCACACACGCCAAGCGCGGGCACGTCGACCAGCACCGCCTGCTGCTGCGCAGCGGTGCACCTCTCGACCTCCTTCGACTCCGTCCTGACCTCCGCCCTCGCCCGCTCGGCTGCCCGGTCGAATCCAGGTCTCGAGCCGACTGCGGATGGTCAGGTGGTAGTCATCGGCAGGTAGGCGAGGCGCGCGGCTACCGGGGGAGTTTCGTCGGGTGGTCCTCGACTCGCAAGCTCGGCGAGCGCCCCTCGGCGTGGATGGCGAGGTTGATGAACTCGAGGACGGGCATGAACTCGCCTGTGTCCTCTCCGTCCGAGTAGCGGATGGACAGCGTGGGGTTCAGCGCGTACTCGCCGCGGTGCTCGCGGAGGAGCAGCTTGCGCGCGGGGCGGTAGGAGGTGAACACCTCCGCGCGCGCGAAGACCGCGTTCCAGTACGCGCGCTTCCGCCGGCGCTCGGGGAGCACGACGTCAGGGAACTCCAGGTACGCGTTCACGCTGCCGGCCGTGACGTGGCGCCCCACCCTGACGCGCGAGGTCCACGATCCGGGGAGCAGCAGCATCACCGAGTGGAGCAGGATGTACTCGGCCTGGTGGCGCCCGAGCTTCACCACGTGGCCCTCGCCGAGCAGATCGATCGAGGTCGGCGCCACACGGTCCCACACCGCGCCGAACGGCCCCTTCGCGAACCCGGGGTCGCCGTGCGCTACCAAGAGCGCCCACGCCGCCGCCGTGCGGCCGAACGCGTCCGTCGCGGTGCGCTTCGCGCCACGATCCAGCAGCGTGTTGACGAGCTCGACGTTCCCCACCGCCGCCGCGCACATCAACGGGGTCAGTCCGACGGCGTTCCTGAAATCGACCCCGTGCAGGTCCAGGAGCCGCCGGAGATCCGGGTCGAGCGGGCGGCGGAAGCGGTCGAGGTAGCGCGCGCGCGCGCGCGCCGTCGCCTCGTCGAACGTGTGCTGGCTGACGACCCCGAGGCTGGAGGTCAGCACCGAGGCGAGCCGCGCGAGCCGGTGGAACGCCGCGAACTCGTGGAGGTTCTGGCGCGCCTTCTTGAAGATGTGCCCCTGCTCGATCGCCTTCTTGCGGAGCTCCGGGTAGCCCTCACGGTCGAACACCTCCCAGGGCACCGGCGTCTCCTTCAGCACGTCCTTGCGGATGAGCGCGGCCTGCTCGCTCTTGCCCTGCAGCTCGAGCTTCCGCGCCTCGCGTTGCCACTCCTCCTGCGACGACTTCACGGTCGTCACGTCGTCGACGCTCGTCGAGCGCGTGAGCTGGAGCAGGTCGAGCAGCGGGTGCGGCCGCTCGTCCTCGACCAGGTACACCCGCTCCACCCCGCGCGTCAGCGCCACGTAGAGCGCGTTGCAGTGGAACTTGTACGCCTCGAGCGATTTGTCCTCCTTGTCCCTCGCGCGGGCGTAGGCGAGCTCGTCGCCCAGGAGCGCGCTCCGCGGCACGTCCCGAGCGATCTCGGCGTACGGCTCGCGCTCGCTCGACACGAACCGATGGAGCACCACCATCGGGTACTCGAGCCCCTTCGCCTCGTGCACCGAGAACACGAGGGGCGTGCGGTAGAGCCGCTGCGCCTCGGCCTTTTGCTCGTCGGTGAGCACGAGCACGGCGCAGCCGACAGAGCCCCGGATCCGCTCCGCGAGCTTGCTCACGAGCTCGGGTCGCGAGGGCAGCTGCGCGACGAGGCCCGCGTCCTCCGCGGCCGGGCGGACGAGGTGGTTGGTCTCGCGATCGATCGAGCCGAACCTCGCGACCTTGACCCGCAACAGATCGTTCGCGACGCGCGTGATGGCGAGCGTGTTGCGGTAGTTCGCCGGGAGGACGGAGACGGCCTCTCTCTCTCTCGTCTCGTCGGTGAAGAAGAGGCGGCGCACGCCCGCCCACGAGAAGAAGTTGGGGTGGACGATCTGGTTGGCGTCGCCCGCCAACACGAACTGCGCGCGGTCGGTCAGGGTCGCGAGCACGAGGCCGAGCTCGGCGTTCGTGAGGTCCTGCGCCTCGTCCACCACGAGGTGCGAGAACCGCGGCGCGACGCGGGGCGTGAGCGCGTGAGAGACCAGGTTCGTGTCGTAGAGGCCGGACTCCGTGAGCCACGCGCGGTAGCGCTCGAAGAACCCGTGCACGACGGGGCGCTCCGCGGGGCCGAAGAGCGACTGACGCACGCCGAGCTTCATGTAGCCTTCGAGGTCGAGCGGCCCCTCGCGCGGCGCCCCGAGCACGCCGCGGAGCTCCTCGAACACCTGGTGGGCGGCCGTGAAGCGGAGGCTCTGCTGGTGTCGCGCGAAGAACGGCGCGAAGTCTGCGAACCGCACGGGCCGGCCCACGGGCAGCTCGATCGACTCGATCAGCTCGCGAAAGGAGAGGAACTCCGCGTCCTGGTCCTCCGCGGTGTAGCCGTGCGACGCGTACAGACCCCGCGCCGCCTCGGCGAGGTACGCGGACTGCGTGACGTAGCCCACCGTCCCGCGGAACGAGCGCAGCTTCTCGAGGAGGAGCGCGGTCTTGCCGCTGCCCGCGGAGCCGACGACGATGAGCGGCGGACGCTGTCGGAGCACGGCGTCCTGCTCGTCGTCGAACGAGAGGGGCTTGTCGAGGAAGTGAAAGCGCGGGCGCGTCGGGTGGACGTAGCGCAGCTTGGGGAGCTCCTCCGCGGGCGGCGGCGCGCCGTCGACGAGGTCGGCTTCTTCCAGCTTCGCGCCCCGGAGGAAGCGCGACGTCGCGTAGTCGTGCGTGGGGAGGACCTCGAGCGCCATCGCCACGGTTGCGCCGCCGTGACGACCGAGCCGGAGGATGAGGCGCGCCTCGCGGTCGAGCTTCGCGCGGTAGTGCACCTTGTCGGAGAGCTTCTTGACCTCCGCGCTGCGCCAGTCATCGCGCTCGATCGCGTCCAGCGTCTTCTTCAACGCGGGCTGGAGCGCCTTGGGGGCCGAGAGATCGACGTGGACGAGGACGCGCATCGGGCGGAAGCTCGATCCGTCCTGTCGCGCGTGCAAGGGCCCGGCGCGGCGGCGCCCACCGCGCCCCGGACCGCGAGAGATCAGGGGACGCAACCCGGCGAGCCCTTGGCGCGGGCGGCCCAACTGCGGATATCGGCGCATCGTGAACGCCGAAATCGGCGCATCGTGAACGCCGAAATCGGCCTCGAGTACCTGGAGGAGCACCCGACGAGGCCGTGGTATACGGCGATCTGCGACGTCTACCGTCGCTGGCACGCCAGGGCGGGCGTCGTGATGCGCCAGGTGCGATCCACACACGGGCGAGCGCGTCGAGGTGGAGCTGCTCGTCGCGGTGCTGGGCGCGAGCAGCCACGCCTTCGTGGAGGCCACCGAGACCGAGTACTTGTCACGGAGATCACCGTGCCCGATCAGCTGAAGTCGGCGGTGGTCAGCGCGCGCTGGCATGAGCCTGGGATTCAGCGGACGTACGCCGGGATGGCGGCGCACTATGGCACCGCGATCGTAGGGGCCACCGACCGTCAGTTGCAAGCGCACTTCTGGGCGTCGCAGCCCTGGGCCCAGCACATCAGGAAGGTGGGCGCCTTGCACGTCGTGTTCATGCACAGGCTCATCGCCGCCTGCCACGGGGCCGACCCTTCGGCGCATGGTCCGCAACTGGCGCAGTACTGCTTCGCGATCGCGGCGCAGTCCGCGGTCGAGGCGCCAGAGCCTGACGACCCCGCCGCGCCGGAGCTCGACGACCCCGCCGCGGAGGAGGACGACGACCCCGCCGCGCCGGAGCTCGACGACCCCGCCGCGGAGGAGCCGGCAGCGCCAGAGGAGCCGACGGGCGAGGGGGTAGGCGCGTCGTCGCCCGAGCAGCCGGCGAGGAGGAGCAGGAGGAGGGCGAGGCGCTCGGGGGCCGACATGAGGTGCGGCGCCAGTCTCGCCTTCCACGCGCGCCTGTCAAGGCGGCGCCCCCGGCGCTCTCGACGTAGCTGCCGATGACCACCACCTGACCATCCGCAGTCGGCCCGAAATCCCGCACTCACCGGGCAATCGAGCGCGCGTGCGGCCGGAGGTCAGGATGGAGTCGGTAGGGAGCCGCTCTTCTGTGACGGACGAAAACCCCTTCATTTAATCACCTTCAGCGCGGAGCGCGTGCTCGGCACCCTGCCCCTGTACTTCGCAGCGTGGGTGCGTGCGTACACCTCTGCCGCGTGGAACTTCCAGTACGCGTCGAAGTCTCCCGACAGGACGGCGGCGCGAAGCAGCAGGATCGCCTCGGCGCCCTCGACGCTCCAGCGAGCGCCACCGATGCCCAGGTGGCGGCGGATGAGGTGGCGACAGGCGCCTTCGATGACCCCGGTCGCGATTGGGAGCCCGGCTCGGAGGGCGTCGCCGTAGCGCATGTACTCCGCGAGGCCGAGCATGTACTTCGCGCACTCGTCCACCGCGTCCCTCCGCTCGATCTTCCCCGTGCGGCCCAGCAGCGTCGCCGAGCGCCGCACCCCCGCGGCCACCTGGCTCGGGTCCGCGCCGTTCAGCAACGCTCTCACGCGCTCGACCACCCACTCGCGCGCGCCGTCCGAGCCAGGCTTGTGAAAACAGTAGGCAGCGGGCCACAGGTACTCGATGAGGTGGATCAGGTCGACGACGATCTGCACTTCCACGCCCACACGCTTGGCCGCGTGGCGAACCGCCGCGATCTGTCACCGTTGCCGTCCACCAGGACCACCCAGCGGCGCTCCCGCTTCGGGTCGCGCGCGAGCGCGTCGCGAAACCCCTCGTGGATCACTGTCGAGTACGGGCGCGCCACGCTGACGAACACCCGCTTGTTGATAGGCCGAGGTCGCCGTCGTTGGGACGCTTCGCTGGCGTCCTTGGCCTCCGTGCTCAGGCTCTGTAGCTCCCTGAGGATGTCGTCGGCGGTCCGGATGTAGCGCTCGATCGCGTACACGGCCCCCACCTGCGCCATCCGCTTGCGGTTGGGCTTCTTTCCCGACTGCAGCTTGGGTGGGAACGACGGCTCGTGGGGCTCGCTCTCGGCCAGTCTTCGCGTGCCCGGCCGCAGCGCCTCGGTGCGCATCACGATGCCGGCCGCGTCGAACGACAGCACGAGCAGCGCGTCCTCCGGGACCGCCTCGGCGGGCTACGCAGGTAGAGATCGCACACGTCCTCGGCGGCGCGCCTCGCCAGCTCCTCGACCTGCCGCTGCGCGACGTGCACGCCAGTCAAGCGCTCGAGCGTGACGGCCGACGGCGCGAACGCTTCGTGCGCGCTGAGTCGCGCGACCTCTCGCCGAATCCCCATCGAGTGGCTGTCCTCGCACAGGCGGAGGCCGGCATCCGCGGGGGCACGCCCCTCCTCCTGCTCGGCCTGGTACAGCCACCACGTCACTCGCAGGTCTCCGAGCAGCGGCCGCAGCGTCCGCCGCGCGACCCGCCGCTCCGTGAGCCGGATCCCGTCCTCGTTGACGACCTCCACCCGCGGCTCCCGCGAGTGACGCATGTCCAGGTGGTCCTGGAACAGCTGCCGCAGCACCGCGCGGCCGCTCTCCCAGAGCGTCTGCTCGACCTCCGCATGCCCCGCGGCGAGGCACCCGGCGGACCCGGCGTGGCGGACAAGCCCCTCGAACAGGTCGCGAGAAGTCGAGAAGGGATCGGTGACGACGACTGGGTCTTGCTTGTAGGCTGCGCTCATCGGGGTGCCTCCTGCTATGGTTTTTGCGCACCCATAGGACGGGGGGTACCCCGACTCTGTTCACCTCCGCGGCGAGAACTTCACGAGAATTTCCCGGCATTTTCTCCGTCACGGTCGATCTGCTCCCATCAGTGTTGGGTGCAGACACCAGGTTGCTCGTGACAGTGCCCGGTCATGCCGAGCGGTCATGCGCCTGAGGGATCCCCTGGTTTAGAATTTGCATGGGAATCCATCGCAAGTCCCGCTTGTTCCCTTGATCATGACCACGCCCGTGACCATCCGCAGCTCGCTCGCCTCGCGTCCCTCCGACCGCAAAGCCCTGGGTGTCGAGCA